>CAZUSV010000365.1:0-2513 GCA_964622645.1 uncultured Anaerolineales bacterium | reverse complement strand
GTCGCGCCCGCCGGGGGGGGGCGGCGGGGGGCGGGCGGGGGGCCGCCCCCCCCCCCCCCCCCCCCCCCCCCCCCCCCCCCCAAATCTGGGAACTACCTCGGTGATTCCTAGAGAGATCATTTTACGACTCAAGCAAGGGTAGCAGCTTACACTTTGTATTTGAGGAGTTTTGGAGATCCTATGTCTGTTATGCTGAAGTCTATTGGAGAAAATATCTCTGTAATTGAAGTTTCCAGACCCCAGGTTCGCAACGCTTTGGATTGGGCGGCTATGGATGATTTCGCCGCAGCTGTCGAGAGCGCTTATGATGATGAGATCTTGAGAGCGCTGATCGTCACTGGGGCTGGGGGCGCTTTCATTGCCGGCGGTGATCTCAAGGCGCTGCACGCAACCTCTAGCGCAGAGGATGGCTGGCGGCTCTCGCGGGTCATGACCACGGCTTTGAACCGGCTGGAGGCCTTACCCTGTCCGGTGATCGCCGCCATAAATGGGTCTGCCCGAGGCGGGGGTGGTGAGATCGCCTTAGCCTGTGATCTGAGGGTCATTGCTGAAGACGCCAATCTGGCATTTGTTCAGATTACCCTGGGTTTGATCCCCGGTTGGGGTGGGGGCCAGCGCCTGCTGCGCTTGGTGGGCTACAGCCGGGCATTGGAATGGTTACTCACCGGCCGGGTCCTGAGCGCACAAGAAATGCTGGCTCATGGATTGGCGAACCAGATAGTACCTGAAGGGGAGGCTTATTCGCACGCTCTGGAATTGGCGCGCGACATCTGCAGCAATCCCCCTGCAGCTGTAAAAGCGATCAAAGGCACGCTCCGCGTTGGGGTTACGATTCCCGCTGCCAGCGCGGCCGCGCATGAGCAGTCCCAATTCCCCCCACTCTGGGCGTCAGAAATACATCAAAACGCGGTTACAACCTGGGTCCAAAGCCGAAGTGAAAAATCAGGCCAGCGATAAATCTATTCTCCCATTGCTCTACCATACCCACCACAGCTTAGAGGCAGGTGATCTGCCCTTCTGGCTGGATTGGGCACACAGACAGGCCGGGCCAATCCTGGAATTAGGCTGTGGAACTGGACGGGTGCTGCTCCCACTTGCCGAAGCCAGACATACAATCTACGGGCTAGACCATGACCCTGATATGTTGGAATTCCTGCGGGTGAGCGTTCCTGATTCGATCAAAAATCGAGTGATATTGATCCGTGGAGATTTGCGGAATTACTGCCTGTCAATTCGCTTCCCGTTCATCCTGATGCCCTGCAATACCTACAGTACTCTCTCCCTCGAAGACCGTCGAACTGTGTTGGCTCGGGCGCGTTTGCATATCGCTGAAAGAGGGGTTTTCATCTTCAGTATGCCCAATCCCGTATTGCTGGAAGAACTCTCACCAGAGGGGGAATCGGAGAATGAAACCTCATTCAGTCATCCAATAACTGCCAATCCCGTGCAGGTCAGCAGTCAATGGAAGCGTGTGATCCTGGGGGTCCAATTCTATTGGCACTATGATCACTTACTGCCTGATGGCCGCGTCGAGCGGTACACATTTTCCTCGACACATCATTTTCAGGATGTAGATCAAATCCTTCTCGATATCGAAGGAGCCGGTTTGGATATTGTCCAAACTTGTGGTGATTTTGATGGAAGTCCTTTTGATCTCGACTCGCCTCATATGATCATTGTTTCCCAGAGCTAGGCACACAGAAATGTGATATGCAATAAGGGTCAGGGATGTGGGGTGCGCTTTACCAAAAGTGCACCCCACATCCCTAATCCGTTTTCGCTAATAAAACGCTTACACATCGTTTGCGATCTTCTAATGCTTCATTTGTATTTCTCTAACACGGACCTTGTATGATTATGTCCGTAATCAAAAATATTTTACTTAATCTATAGGAGAAAACAAATGATGACTTTATATGTACCCCCCCGACGTCGAGCCCGCATGATGCGCTACTACCCTGGTGACCGTATTGCCCGGAATGTTGGTATCAATAGCGATGTGCATGTCCCTGTTGACGTAAAAGAGGAACAGGATGCCTTTGTGATTATCGCCACCCTGCCTGGGTTAGAGGCTGATGATCTGAATATCGAAATCCTCGAGAACGTTGTGGATATCAGCGGCGAGTTTGTGAAGGATGCTGAAGAAGATGACAACTATTTGCGCAGTGAACGCGCCGTTGGCAACTTCCATCGCCGCATGCGCTTCTCCACCAAGCTGGAAGCCGCCAACGCTGAAGCTTCTCTGAAGAACGGCATCTTGACCCTGCGCGTTCCCAAAGTGGAAGAAGAACGCCCCAAGACCATCAAAGTCAAGACGAAATAGTGGGCGACGGATAAACAGTATCCTCTTTGGCCTATCTGGCACTCCGCCGCATGCAAAGCACATCCGAAGGACGACAGCGGTGGAGCTCCCATATTCTCACCCCATTGCCATTGCAGTGGGGTGTTTCTATATTATCTTGAGTTTTGCGAAAAAGCTGGCTAAGGCAGCAACGAATAGCATAGCACCTTGA
>CAZUSV010000364.1:0-2529 GCA_964622645.1 uncultured Anaerolineales bacterium | reverse complement strand
TATATATGGGTCGCGAAATTCTGTTTTAGCTTCGAAAAATAAGCGAACGTCGAGTACTAAGCTGTAAAACTAAAGTTGCTTTCTTTACACCGGATTAAAAATCCAATTTCGAAACACGTGGTACAGAGTGCGAGGTGCCAGTACCTGAATGGCGTTACGGTAATTCAACAAGACTTCCAAGATGACTTTTTCTATATAGCGTTCTTTGCGGGCCGCAGCAATGAGTGGATTGAGCAAGCGTTCATTCATATAGAATGCCCGCATTCTCGTTGTCCAAACAAATAAATTCTGAAATCGGGCACGTAGTTTTCGATCGTAGGTGCGCAATGCTCTAGCTGATAGTTCACCATTCTCAAGCTGCCTTGCCAGAAACTGCCCCGCGATTTGCCCGGATTCCATGGCATAATCGATCCCCTCACCAGTGAAAGGGTTTACGAGACCAACTGCTTCGCCTATTAGTATGATACGCTCACTGTATGCACGGGCAGTAGCAAAATCCATGCGTAATGGGAAACCCTTGATAACCCCATCTAGTTGCGCCCCCGAGATTTTTTCTTGAACTGGCTTGTGGTGCAGGAATTTGTCTAATATCTCTCGGGTAGAAGATGGGAGTTTTTTTGATTTACATAGGAAGCCAGCGCCGATATTCGCAGAAGTTGCTGAAGTAGGAAAAATCCAGCCATAACCTGGCAGTGGAACCCCATCAAAGCGGATTTCCATCACTTCATCCAGGCCGGTTAGATTTTCAAAATAAGCCCGCGCCGCGACGGCGAACTCTGGTGCTTTGGCCATCAAGCCTGTTTTTTGCAGCAAAGCGACATTCGCCCCCACAGCGATCACCCCTACTTTGGCCGAGTAACTCACTGGCTTGCTACCGTTTACCCCAAGGATTCTCACTCTGTCAGGATCAACTTGAAGGTCAGTTACCCGCACTTTCGATTTGAACTCCGCTCCTTCTGAGATCGCCTTTTGCAGCAGAAGATCGTCGAGCTGAAATCGCCGTGCAATATAGAGATGTTCTGCTAACCCAGGTTTAGGGGGGATTGGCGCCACTAGTTGGCTGCTATCGGGGGCTACCAGCCGGACGTTTTTGATGCGGTAGCCAAAATTCTCAAGCTCGTTGCGCAGACCCAATTCAGCGATGATTTTGATGGCTTTAGGGGATAAGGCATCACCACATGTTTTATCGCGGGGGAATTCAGCTTTATCCAGCAGCAGGACACGCACACCTGCTTTCGCCAGATAGCTGGCAGTTGTGCTCCCGCCTGGGCCAGCGCCAATGATGGCCACATCGTAGCTTTTTCTCATTATTTGCAGGAATTTGATTGCTTGACAACCAAGTGACGGATTATTCCGAAAAAAGGGGGGTTGAGCAGGGTTGCTACCCAGCTCCAACCCCCCCATTTTTGGGGATATGTTTAAAAAATGCAAAAAGAGAATAATGTCAATATTAAGCACGGCTTGACGGGAGAGTTTCTTCTCGCCGCGTTCTAATGCGTCCAAAGTGGCATAGGCCAGCACTCTGGGGATTTCGATAGAACTCTTGAAGGTTGATTTTGACAAAGTCTTGGCATAGGCGCTGAAGCTGTCGAGATTCTCCCGGGCATATGCAAACATGTGCTCTTCATTCCAGTCATTGGGGAAGAAGTTCACGCCTCGATCGAGGTCTTCGCTGCGGTTGCGCAAGATGTTGACAATCTGCAACCCACGCCCGAATTGGATGGCATAGGAGCGGTGGATTTGAATTTTCTCGAACCAAGCCCAGAGATCGCAAAGTAGCAAGCCCACTGCACCGGCCACACCGTAGGTATAACGATCTAAATCAGCGCGGGAAAGCACCTCAAACTCATTGGTAGTCCAATGCGCCATGCGGTCCGCCATTGCAGCCGTAGCTTCCCAAACGCGCGGGGCGATGAACGTGGGTGCCAGGCAGGCCCACTCACCGATTCGCAAGGTCACCTCCGGTAGCACATCGTGGAATTCCATCAGCGCAGTCTCTAATACTTTGTGAGCAAAGGTCTCTTCTGTAGTCTGGGCCTGTAGGATCAGGCTTATCGTTCGTAAGATCCTGGCTTTGTGGAAGCCTTCCAACGTGGGATGGTCCTCGACCTCATCGATTGCCCGCATGCAGAGATAGCCAGAAGCCACAGCTTCGCGCAATCCTTTGGGTAAGCGAATGATGGGTAGATAGAATGTCCTGCTGGTGAGTTTGAGCATGTGCATTGCTTCTTGGTGGATTGCCATAGCTGGGCCTCAATTCTTGCTTTAGTGTGACTGATATTCTATGCTCAACGAGAGGATTTTCTCAAAATGGGGGTGCGGGCGGAGTATCCACCCCGCCCGCACCCCCATTTCATGTTTGCCTCGTTTCGTTGAATCGATTAATTGATGTATATTATAACCCTGGATTTGTAAGTGGGTTATGCTCGCAGGGGAGTGTACCGCAAAAATGTCGCTAAGGTATAGAAAAAACCGCTCTGAGCGCTTCTCCACAGCATTGTTGTCATTCCGCGGGAGCGTCTTTTTGCG
>CAZUSV010000363.1:0-2581 GCA_964622645.1 uncultured Anaerolineales bacterium | reverse complement strand
GTTATTAGCAAAGCTTGTTGAGAGCTAACAACGCCGTGCCCTTGAAGCAATCGTTGGGCAGCGAAACAAAGGAGTCAATGGAAGCAAAAAACTATAAGGCAGTTGTTTTTGATCTATTTGGGACACTAGTGGGCACGTTTTCATCAAGCAAACATGATTTGGTTTTGGAGAAAATGTCGAAAGTACTGTTTGTTGAGAACGAAACCTTTGCACAGCTTTTTGATTATGACATGCGCACAGCTAGAGAATTAGGAGAATATTCATCGATAGAAGAAAACATAGAAGTTGCATGTAATCAACTCGGTGTCAAGCCAAAGTCAGAAAGTATCAAAACAGCGGCGTCGTATCGATATGAATTCATGGGAAGTGCTTTGTCTCCGCGCGAAGATGCCGTTGAAACACTAACTCAGATAAAGTCAATGGGGTGTGCAATCGGTTTGATAAGTGATTGTTCGCCAGAAGTTCCCATATTATGGCCGAAGACACCATTTGCTGAAATAATTGATGCGTCTGTATTTTCCTGTGAAGTCGGGATAAAGAAGCCTGTTCAGAAGATATATCAAATATTGTGCGAGAAGTTAGGAGTAGAGCCAAATAAATGTCTCTACGTTGGTGATGGAGATAGCTCCGAATTAGAAGGAGCATTAGAAGCTGGAATGGATCCTATTCTGATACGTGTACATGAAGAAGATGATCGTGACCGTGATAGGCCATCGGCCAGTTCATGGAAAGGGAAAAGAGTTTCTTGCCTATCTGATGTCTTGCAGTATGTATGATCATTTGCATACCATCGCTGCCCAACCCCGCTCGCAAGCGACCCGCCTTCGGCGGAGGGTAAGCGCCGCGATTTAGGCAAAGTTTGGCTATAATGAAATTGTCGAGTCTTGGGAAAGTCGGCGGGCGCTTGAAGCCCACGTTAGCCAGCCAGGAACGTATGTCAATAAGGTGTTGTCCACTGACGCAAGTTTGACCACCTTGCTATACTGTAGCCCGGCGTTCCAGGCAAACGAAGTAAAGGGTGCTAAATCGTGTTTTGGTTAGTGAAAGACTGGTAAAATTTGTTGAGAAAGAAATTCGTCAGTAATCTTGCCCAGATGGAGAGAAGTCATTGTATCCAAGAATCTTGACACAAATGCGTGAGAAAGTAAGAAGCCGTCAATATGTGATGACTTTACACGCAGAAGAGGAAATGGATGATGACAACTTGACCATCTATGATGTCGAAAGCGGTATCCTTACAGGAAAAATCCAAGAGCGACAAAAGGATCAAGAAACTGCCGAATGGAAATATCTGATCGAAGGTCAAACTATTTCAGGTGAAAGCATTGTAGTAGTTGGCAAAATAAGCTCCACGAATAAATTGGTACTCATAACAGTCTGGCGAGAATAGTATGGAAAACATGATCTGTGATGTTTGTGGAAAAAGTGGTGCTCGCATCCGCCGAATAACCAGGAGCTATGGCAAGGGTGAAAACTTATTGGTTATCGAGAATATTCCTGTAATAAGTTGCCCAAATTGTGGAGAGAGCTATCTCACAGCGGACACATTGCATGAGATTGAAAGAATCAAACTCCATCGAAAGAATTGGGCCAAAGAGCGCAATATTCCCGTAGCAGCCTTCACCTAAATCGCACTACTTTTCAAGAGAAAACAAATAGAAACTCCAATAGTTTGTCTATGGGCTGGCTAACCATGCGTGTAGTTGACCGGGGGGTACGCGGGGCAAATAACCGGAATCAGGCAACGGTTGGAGTTTTCGGAAGCTGCGTTACGAGCAAACTCCCCCCGGCAACTAACGCTATCGTTGGGCATTTGAGTGCATTTATTAAATCATGAAGAGATAAAAACTATGAAAATAAAGGATGAATTTTTGCAAAAATATCTTGATGATATTCGTGGCGAAATGAATTGGCGGAGAGAATTAGAATTTCGTCTTGTTCAATTCTTGCTGGTTTTCTATCCAATTATCATGACTGCATTGGTAACTTTATATCAAACGGATATTGATCCACGGATATACCAAATTATTTCAATTGGTGCATCGATTTTCATATTGGCCGTCACAATGTTTGTTACCAATAGAATTTCTGTGGAGCATCAAGCCTATGCAAAATTAGCCAAAACAGTTTTGAAAATATGGACATATTTCAGTTTGTTTAAGAAAAATGCATACATTGAGGATGATGTTATTATTGATCCAACCTTGAAAGATCACAAAACTGGTTATGGTCAAGGAAAAGGGTACCTAAGAACATTGTCCTTAATTTGGATGATAACTGTAACATTGATAGTTTCAATATTTACACTGGGAATATTAAAACAGTAGTAGGATTTGTATAGATCAGCTTGGCACTGGGAGATATTGGGAGAAGACCTCTAAAAATAGAGAGATCAAAAGAAATTCAAATGCCCAACCCCGCTTGCAGGCGACTGGGGGTACGCGGGGCAAAAAATTGGAATCAGGCGGTTATTGGAGTTTTCCGACGCCGCGTTACAGGCTAACACCCCCAGCGCCTAAAGCTATTGTTAGGTAGCTGAAAATCAACACAAATCTACTATTGGAGAATGTGGTTGGAATTT
>CAZUSV010000362.1:0-2599 GCA_964622645.1 uncultured Anaerolineales bacterium | reverse complement strand
GGCTCATCGGAATGACAAATCTCGCAAGGTATTTGCTAAGGCCACCGACACTTTTACGCTATACTCGGCGTACTGGGCAGCCTGGATGCTGCGCACACCCTCTTAATGAGTTGCTTTGTACATCTAATCAGCGACGATGGTGCCTACGGTTTCCCCGTACAATGCCTGACGTAGCGCACCCTCTTCCCAAAGGTTGAGCACCAGGATGGGGAGGTGGTTATCCATACAAAGAGATATGGCCGTACTATCCATGACCTCCAGGCGCCGATTGAGGGTTTCGATATAGGTTAATTGGTCAAACTTAATTGCTTCAGGGTTGGTCAAGGGGTCGGAGTCATAGACGCCATCGACCTTGGTTGCTTTGATGACCACATCTGCGCCGATCTCCATCGCCCTTAGAGCGGCGGCTGTATCCGTGGAGAAATACGGATTTCCTGTTCCACCCCCGAATATAACTACTCGCCCCTTTTCCAGATGGCGGATAGCTCGGCGGCGGATATATGGCTCTGCGACGTCGCGCATTTCGATTGCCGTCTGAACTCTGGTGACAATGCCGCAGCGTTCCATGGCATCCATGAGAGCCAGGGCGTTCAGCACTGTCGCTAACATACCCATATAATCGGCTGTGGCGCGGTCCATGCCGCGCTCGAGCCCTCGCTGGCCGCGCCAAATATTGCCGGCACCGATCACCAGGGCGATCTGCACACCCAAATCGGTGATTCCCTGCAGGTGCTGGGCAACGTTTTCCGCTCGCAGAGGATCGATGCCAAAGCCATCCTGTCCTGATAACGATTCGCCACCTAATTTCAGTAAGATGCGCTTGAATTTGAGCTCTTTACCCATAGAATTCATCCCAGTTTTATATGAATGCTATTATCAATTAGCAAAAAGGTCAACCATTTGGTTGACCTTTATCGTTAGTTGCTCTTCTCGCCGACAGCCCAGCGTGTAAATCGCCGGACGATGATATTCTCGCCGATAGCAACGATGGCCTCGTTGAGGTATTCCTGGATGGTCAGCTTGTCATCGCGAATATACGCCTGACGCAGCAGTACAACTTCATCCTTGAATTTATTAATGCGGCCTTCGACAATGCGGTCGATGATATTTTCTGGCTTGCCTTCTTGCAAAGCGAGTTCTTTGGCAATCTCTCGCTCTTTGTCCAAGACCTCTTCAGGGATTTCTTCTTCAGTAATCCATTCAGGCGATAAAGCGGCGATTTGCAAGGCGATCTCATGGGCAAATTCACGGAATGCCTCGGAACGGGCCACGAAGTCCGTTTCGCAGTTGACTTCGACCATCACACCCACGCGCCCATCACCATGATTGTAAAGCTCCAGAACACCTTCAGAGGCGACACGATCAGCGCGCTTGGCAGCTTTGGCTAAGCCTTTTTTACGTAAGTACTCTACAGCCTTCTCGAAATCGCCATTATGTTCTTCCAGGGCTTTCTTGCAGTCCATGAAACCTGCGCTGGTTTTCTGGCGAAGTTCTTTGATTTCTTGGGTCGTAATGCTCATCTTCTATGCCTCGTCTTCGACGGTTTCTTCGTTTGCAGTGGTTTCATTGTCAGATTCTGCTGGAGAAGCTTCTTCGGGATCAGCAGCGTCTTCAGCCTCAGCAGCGTCTTCAGCCTCAGCAACGGCTTCGGCTTCAGCAACGGCTTCGGCTTCAGCAACGGCTTCGGCTTCAGCAACGGCTTCAGCTTCAGCAACGGCTTCAGCTTCAGCAACGGCTTCGGCTTGAGCTTTGGCTTCAGCTTCGGCGGCCTCAGCTTCGGCTCTCGCGGCTGCGGCCTCTTCTTCAGCTTTTGCCGCTTCGAGCTTGGCCAGCGTGGCTTCACCAAGTAACTCTTCATCGCTCATTTCGGCAGTTTCTTCGTAGCGCACCTGGGTAACCTCAGCAGGATATTCTTCTTCTTCATCCTTGCGCATGGCCTTGCCTTCTACAACAGCGTCGGCGACCTTCCCGACGATCAATTTGATGGCGCGGATGGCATCGTCATTCGATGGGATGACATAGTCGATGTTTTTAGGATCACAATTGGTATCAACCATGGCCACAACAGGGATGTCCAGGATGTTGGCTTCATGCACTGCAGTTTCTTCTCGACTGACATCAACAACGAATAGAATATCTGGTACGCCATCCATTTCTCGAACGCCGCCGAAGAGCATTTGCAGGCGATCGATCTTACGGGTTTCGCCCAAAGCCTCTTTTTTGGTCAGAATATCGAGCTCGCCTTGATCGCGCATGCGTTCTAAGCGGTTGAGTTCATTGACCCGTGCCCGGATGGTGGCCCAATTGGTCATGGTGCCACCCAGCCAGCGGTGAGTAACCCATGGCATTTCGCAGCGCTCGGCTTCGAGTTGGATGGTCTCTTGAGCCTGCCGCTTTGTGCCAACAAAGAGCACATTGCCGCCCTCAGCGACGATATCGCGGACCAGGGCATAGGCTTCTTCCAGCCCTTTGAGCGTCAATTCCAGATCAATAATGTGGATATTATTGCGCTCGGTGAAGATGTAGGTCTTCATTTAGGGGTGACAGCGGTGGGTACGAAGCCCAAAGTGAACACCCCTCTCTAAGAGTTCTTTCATGG
>CAZUSV010000361.1:0-2600 GCA_964622645.1 uncultured Anaerolineales bacterium | reverse complement strand
CCCAATTTTCGGGCTTCTCGTCTGTAAGTTGACATTGTCAAAGAATTACGGAACGAATCACCAAAATGATATCAGAGAAAGAACCAGGTGATGATGTAATAACCCATGACTCCAGCCCATAACCAGCTATCGATGCGATCGAATGCACCCCCATGACCGGGGATCAGGTTGCTGGAATCTTTGACATCGAATTGACGCTTAATCATGCTTTGACCTAAATCTCCCAAAGGGGCAATGATAGATATGACTAAGCCCAAGATCGCTCCACGTAAGGCAGTCAGTTCAGTTCCCACACCTGCGGGTAACCTCCACATGGCAGCAAATGCAGCTGTGCCCAAGATACTGACGATGATCCCTGCAATGTATCCTTCCCAGCTCTTTTTGGGGCTGAGCCTGGGGCTTAGTTTATGTTTACCATACACACGCCCATAGAAGTATGCTCCAGAGTCTGCAAACCACACTGCCGGGAGAGCTGTCAACACCCACCAGATTCCTTCGGGTAGGCTGCGTAACAAGATCAGGTATGATCCTAACAAGCCAATATAGAAAAAGCCAGAAATGGTGATGGCGAAATCAGTAGCGGCGTGATCTCTTCCACGTTCATATTGGATCATGTGGTAAGAGATGCTGATGATCGTCAAAATGCTGGCAAGCCAGGCGATGTCTGCAAATAAGGCGGAGTCGAAGAAGTAGTGCAGAGCTCGCAAGGCGACAAAAGATAATGTGCCTCCTACAACCAAAACGCCAGAGGGTTGATGACCTCCAGCGTTGAATAGGTTGACATACTCCCAGGCAGCTAATCCTAATAAGATCGCAATTAGTGATATGTAATACAAGCCACCAAAATAAATTGCCGCCATACCAATCGGCAACAGGACGATGGCAACAGCTACTCTTTGACGCATGATGATCTCATTTAGAACTTATCCGAAAATTCGCTTGAACCGGTCTCCTGACCGTGTTCGGCTCGGTCAGGAGACCGGCCTAAGCAATTTTCGGATAGATACTTATTTATTCTTGTTGACTTGTCCAAACCTGCGCTCTCGCTGACTATATTCTTCGATGGCGGTTTTCAATTCGTCTTTCCCAAAATCAGGCCAAAAGGTGCTGGTGAAATACCACTCGGCATAGGCTCCCTGCCAAATCAAGAAGTTGCTCCCCCGAAGTTCACCCGATGTACGGATGATTAGATCAGGATCAGGGGATCCAGCGGTAAATAGATATTGATTTACCAGATCGGAAGTGACACTATTTGCGGCAACACCGTCTTCGATCATGTGACGAATAGCCCAAATGATCTCGTCACGTCCACCATAGTTAAAGGCCACATTGAGAACGAGCCTGGAATTGTCTTTGGTCATTTCAATGGCATCCAAAACTTTCCGCTTGAGGGAAGGTTTGATGCGGTCGAGTTCTCCAATGTGACGGAGTTGAACCCCATTTTTATGTAATTCGGCTAGTTCCCGGTCGATGACATCTTCCAGGATTCGCATCAGACCACGCACTTCCTCAACCGGGCGACCCCAGTTTTCGGTAGAGAAAGCGTACAAGGTCAGGTATTGGATGCCAAATTCGACACAGGCCTCGATGACCCGACGTAGATTTTCGGTACCAGCCCGGTGACCTGCCAAGCGTGGTAAGCCGCGCGATAAGGCCCATCGCCCATTACCATCCATGATAATGGCGACATGTTGAGGTGCTTTATAGGGCAAGGCTTCTTTTTCTTTTGCCATGGGTGTGAATCTTAAACATGCGCTGCAAGATATCTAGAGCAAATAAGCACGTATAAACTACCCTATAAGTTGAGAGAGGTGTTAGACTTCCCTGATTTCTTTCTCTTTGCGCTCACCGATTTGATCGATCTCTTCGACAAACTCGTCGGTGTATTTCTGGATTTCCTTTTCGCCTCGTATGCGGTCATCCTCCGAGATCAGATCTTCATCCTCGAATTCTCGCATTTCTTTAATGCTATCCCGCCGCACATTGCGAACAGCGATGCGGGCTTCCTCGACACGTTGACCGACGATGCGCCCCAATTCTATTCTTCTTTCTTCGGTGAGGGGAGGCAGGTGGAGTCGGATGGCTTTGCCATCGCTGTTGGGTGTCAGGCCCAGATCCGAGGCCAATATTGCCCTTTCGATGTCCTTTGTAGTCGATGGATCAAAGGGGCGGATAAGCAAGGTGCGAGGTTCTGGAACACCTACACTGGCGAGTTGCTGTAGGGGGGTAGGAGAGCCATAATATTCTACAGACATTTTCTCTACCAGAGCAGGATTTGCGCGTCCAGTGCGAATCGCCGCCAGGTCTTCCTCGAGGGCTTGGATGGCGCCTCTCATGCGTGTTTTTGCATCAAAATATAGATCATTTAGCATGGCTCTCTCCTCATAGAAGGTTATTCTTGTTGCCAAGTGATTTTACCACGATCATTAAGGGGAGATGAAATAAGGGTGTGCAGGAGTGTACCGCAAAAATGTCGCTAAGGTATAGAAAAAACCGCTCTGAGCGCTTCCCCACAGCATTGTTGGCATTCCGCGGGAGCGTCTCCTTGCGACCAAGGAATCCCCCAGGCGCAACTTATCAGGGATTCCTCTTCACCCTGC
>CAZUSV010000360.1:0-2663 GCA_964622645.1 uncultured Anaerolineales bacterium | reverse complement strand
ATTTCTGCAGGTGATATAATCGCTGCATGGCTGTAAAATCAAATTTCCTATCAGTCCACCTCCTGAATCTGAAATTTCAGCAACTTACCAACCTTGTGGGACGGCATACCACGTGTCCGGGCCCACTTGTAGACGGTGTCCTTCTTAATGCCCAGGTGCTCGGCAATCTCTGGAACTGAAACCCATCGTTCTGCCATGATCAGGTCTACCTTAATAAAATCGCTGCTGTGGTATCGCTCAGAGCGATAAATAGAACGGAAAACAGCGGATTTGTCAATAATTGACCGGCGTCAACTATTCTTTCCGTTGGCGACAATTATTTTTACCGGTACGAATTATGGTTGTTCTTCTGTGACGGTTCATGGTCTTTTCCTCTGGGAGGGACCCCTAGGGGTCCGCGAATTTATCGGACCTTTTTCTTCTGCTTCTTGGCTTCTTCTATGCGGTAGCTTTTCAAATTCAGTTCTAAGATCACGCTGTGGTGAACAAGACGGTCTATGGCGGCTGCGGTGGTCATGGGGTCTTTGAAGATGGATTCCCATTGAGAGAACGGAAGATTACTGGTGATCATGACGCTGCCACGTTCATAGCGGTACGCCAGTAAGCTGAACAAGACTTCCATCTCTTCACGGTTTTGCTGGACATAGCCTATGTCATCTATGATCAGAACATCATACTTGGAAAACTTCTTGAGTGCCTTATCCAGGGCCAGATCCCGTTTGGCGCGAAGGAGTTCTTGTACCAACAAGCTGCAGGTACTGAAATAAACCTTGTGGCCTTGCTGAACGAGTTCCTGGCCAATCGCACATAGCAAATGCGTTTTACCGCTGCCGGGATTACCAAAGGCCAGGATGTTCTCTGTGCGACCCAGGAACTGTCCATCAAGAAGGCTTCTGATCTGTTGGACAATCTTGTTTGGCAAACGTGCCAGTTCGAAGGTGTCTAAGCTCTTTTCTAAGGGCAATCGAGATTGACGTAATAACCGAGTAATCCTGTTATGCTTGCGATTCTCAACTTCACGTTCAGCCAACCCTTGAAGGTAGGATTCATAACTGAACGCCTCGGCTGTGGCCTGTTGAGCGGCCTCGGCATAATGTTGGCGTATGGCCGATAGCCGCAACTCGGCAAGTAGATCATCAAGGCACGGGGATTTCTGCTTCTTTTTGGATACCATTAGATCACCCTTTCAAGAAGGACGTCGTAATCGTTCAGGTCAATGGCATCCACTGTCACCTCGGTTACAGAAGGGAGCTTCTGCATTGAGGCCAGTTGCTCTTTGACTGTGCTGTAGCTGATCGGTTGATCATTATGGCAGAAAAACATCAGGATACGATCCACATGCGTCTCAGACTCAGTGGCTGCCAGGTGAAGTATACGTAAGTATTCCTTGGCGGCCTGACGAATGCTGTGTTGATCGGCTAATTGGTCATACGCCACGCGAAAGTGACTCGTCGGGAACATGCTGCTCTTATATCGATAGTTTTCAAAGGCACCAGGCTTACGTACCAGCCAATCAATCACGTGCCGGTAATTGACCCGGTGTTTACCATCACCGTGCAACCTGGGCATCCTCTCGACCTGTCTTTGGGCATACCAGATCTCAAGATGTTCAGCCCCGACGCGTACTTCAACGTTCTCCTTGATCAGGCGACTGTGTACTGAATAGGTGTTGTTCAAGATATTGATGGTACTGGATCGACCCACACGCACTTTGTATATGCGCTTGTCGTCAAGACGTTTTTGTGGCAGAGATTTCAACAAAGGCAATTCCTCCTGGAATCGCTTGCTACGACCTGCATTGAGTTGATCAAATAATTGCTGTAGATAGGCCTTGTAGCCGTTTAGCGTGGCAAAGTCTCGGCTGCCTCGCAGCATGAGGGCTTGATCCAGGGCCCGTTTGAATCGATGGTGACTCTGTTCGACATCTCCATTTTCATTCGGACATCTCGCTTGGATCTTGCAGCCTTCAAAGCCGTAGTAGTTTTGTAGGGCTTGATAATGCTGGGTAAATTCCTCGGGGTTACTGGGTTTGTTGACCGCTGCAGACAAACGATCCGTTTGGTGTCGCTTGGGCACACCACCTAACTGCCACAGCGCATTCTGAAGGCCTTCACTCAGACTGCCAAAACTCTCAGAAAAACAGATCGTCCCAGTCTCCCAATTCGAATAGGCCAACACGAAATGATAGATCATATGATCGAAAGGCATCCCCTCGATCATGACACCAAGGCTATCCATATGGGTAAAATCGGACTCACAAACAATCCCAGGATGATGGACCTGGGGAAAGAACACCTCATGAGCAGGTCCTTCGGTAGCCCTCCAGATTTTGACTCGTCGTTGCAGTGTCCGGAGTTGTCCTTCCTGATACTTGCCAGGGTAGTCACGCTGAATGGCCTCGAACAAGGTCTTGGCTTCCAGCCCAGGATTGATCTCTAATTGAGCCTGAACCCAGGGCCAAATGCTTTCAAAGGGGTCCCTACGCGTACGCCATGTGTGCGTTTGAGTCAACTGGCTGGGCAGTGCCTCCTGGTCTCGGTACTTCCTGGCCGTCTTCTCTGTCATACCCGCTTTGGCGGCGGCCACCGCCAGCGTCTTCTCTTTGTTAATCAATGTCATAAGCATTCTCACCTGTTCATCTGTGACCATCTGATACCCCTCAT
>CAZUSV010000359.1:0-2674 GCA_964622645.1 uncultured Anaerolineales bacterium | reverse complement strand
CAGAGATTAAACAAATAATGGAAATGTACGGCACGCGCAAGTTTAATCTCATGGACGATGCTGCTACCATCGACCAAAAGCGCATCATGGAAATTTGTCAGCTTATCATTGACGATAGACTTGATATCCAGTGGACGTGCGTGACTCGCCTGAACGCAACTTCTCCCGAATTGCTCGCCAAAATGAAAGAAGCCGGATGTGTAAATATCAGTTACGGCATCGAAAGCGGGAATTCTGACACTCTGAAACGCATCAAAAAGGGCTTAACTGTCGAACAAGCGGAACAAGCCGTCAAATACACTTATGAAGCTGGAATAGAATGCTCCGTAAATTTTATGTACGGATTTCCCTGGGAAACCCCCGAAGATATCCATCAAACCACTGAATTTATCAAAAAAATCAGTTCTTACGTCACTTACATCCAGCCCGGCGGCGTCCTTACACCTTATCCTGCTACGCAAATTTATAACGAGTACCACGAAGAATACGGTTTTACAGACTGGTGGCTGAAGGAACATACCGAAGACAGTATTCGATCTGATACGGGAGAACCACTCTTTCAACGTATATTCTTCGACTACGACGCCATCGAACAAAACTGGTTCAACTATCCGCCTGGAATAATTAAGGAAATCATGCGTGCCGCCGAGGTTGTCGGCAGACATAATTTGCTATACCATGCCCAAAAACTCACCTCCAAGCCGATCTTTGCTGCTATAATTCGAGAAATCATTTACACCCTTGTCAAACTTTCCAGAGCAACATACCGCATCAGCCCTCAAGCCGCCAGATTTCTTTCAAAACCGTTTCTGAATATCGCAGAAAAATATCACGGGAAATGAGATACTGTGGCGACAAATGAAGAACTTGGGTGAATAAGGGTTTAGTAATTATACTGATTTAGAGTATAACAAGTTATGTGCTCAACAGGAGATACAAATGGAAGATTATCAACATATTCTTTGGGATTGGAATGGTACATTGTTGGATGATGTCTGGCTCTGCGTGGATATAATTAACAAACTGTTGGCGAAAAGGGATAGGCCGTGCATCACTTACAAGCAGTATCGTGAGATTTTTGATTTTCCGGTAAAAGGATACTACCAAAGAGCCGGATTTGATTTCTCAACGGAATCCTTTGAATCAGTATGCACGGAATATTGTGACGAATATGCAGGTCGAGTAGGTGAATGTGATTTGCAAGATAATACTTTGAATGCACTCAAGTGTTGTGCAGATAGTAATATTTCTCAATCGATTTTATCCACGACGGAACAAGGCAGATTAGAACAAATGACAAATATATTTGGTGTAAGTCATTTTTTTGATAGGATTATGGGCCAGAACGATTACTATGCGACTGGGAAGATCGAAAGAGGCAAGGAACTGTTGAGTAAATTGAATCTTGACAGAGATAAAGTTCTGCTTATTGGCGATACTACCCACGATGTACAGGTTGCAAGAACAATGGGTGTAGACTGTATCTTAGTGTCGGTTGGTCACCATCCAAGAGCGAAATTGGAACGAACCGGGATTCAGGTATTCCAAAGTCTATCTGAGATTGTGACCTTATTGAGCACAACGAAAAGGCACATAAATTTTTGAATTATCCGTCGATCCAGAAAAACTATGGATCCCAGACGTGCGAAAATTGAGGAGTAATGATGAAATTGATAGAAATTCATTTCACCATGATTCCCACGATTTCCACTCAATCCTTTTTGTAGAGGGGATACACAGAGGTAAATCATTTTTTTGAGATGCATAACTGCTCAATGTTGGTGTTAAGCGAAATCGCTGTTTTATATTTAGTGGTTATACGCCATGCGGGAGGTTGAAAATAATGAACGGGAAAATAGAAAGGATGTTGAAAGAAACATTACAGAATCTTAATTATGAAAAAATTATTCTATTTGGCTCTAGAGCAAGGGGAGATTTCTCGGAAGAAAGTGATTATGATATCCTGATTGTACTTCAAGATAGTATTTCAATTAGAGAGAAAATGGAATCATCCGCAAAACTAAGGAGAGAAATTGCCAAAATGGGAATTGACGCTGACATCATTATAAAATCCAGAGAAGAGGTGGAATATTATAAAAACAAAATAGGCAGTATAGTAAGAAACGCTTTAAGAGAAGGTGTGGCTTTATGATGATAGATGAATATCTCAAAAGGTGGTTAATAAAGGCGAACAATGACTTGAAAGTTGCAGAACATGAACTTAAAATGCCACTAGAAGAGAGAGTAACAGAGGCAGTGTGTTTCCATTCCCAGCAGGCAGTTGAGAAATTTTTAAAGGCTTACCTTATAACCCAAAATATAGAGTTTGGAAAAACTCATAATTTAGAATACCTATTAGAATTGTGTATCAAGGTGGATACGGATTTTAAGGAAATCGATGTAGGAAATTTGACATTCTATGCTGTGGAAGTAAGATACCCTGATGAATTTTATATTCCCACTACAGAGGAAGCAGAGGAATGTATAAAAATAGCAAGAATAATAAAAGATTTTGTATTGAGTAAGTTATACCTAAACGATGGTGCGATTCCAACGATTACGTTAGGACCGATGAATCAAGGAGACGACCTCATGGAAAAAGTTGACTTAGCAAAACAGATAAAAGCCGCTTCGCTCTTGACCGGGCGGTTCAAGCTACGGTCTGGAAAAATCA
>CAZUSV010000358.1:0-2698 GCA_964622645.1 uncultured Anaerolineales bacterium | reverse complement strand
TCGGGTTTTTGACCATCGTACCTCATTTTTAGCTAAAAATCGCAAAACTCAAGTATTATATAAAATTCGAAATATTTACTCTTGATTTAATTGGTACTCTCGCTAATTGGCTTTACAAACGAAGGTAATTCCTTTACGATGCTGATCATTCAGGAGTCGACGTCTCCTGACGTCGGAAAAGAACCTTGCCCGGCCATGCTGCTCCGAAATCAGGAGATTTCGGACTCCTTTTCCGATCGTCTTTTCAAGAGATTTGCCGAGAGTACCATTTAATATTGGTTAACAGTAGCTTGAACAAATGGGCAAAAATCACGAATATGAACGAAGGCTCGAATTGCACGAATATTGGAGGGATTTTCAGAAAATTCGTGTCAGTGGTGTCATTCGCAGATATTCGTGATCAAAGGTGTGTTTGAACAAATCTTGGCAATTACAATTTGCTCTCGATTTTATACATTATTGCAAAATTTCGGCTATACTAAAGGTAGTTGTTAGTAAGAATGGAGGTCGTGATGTCTGGGTCTGTGAACCTAAATTCAGCATCTGCTGAGGAGTTGACCAGCCTGCCTGGTGTTGGTGCCGCTATCGCTGAACGCATTGTTGCTGCGCGCCCCTTCGAAAACCTAGAAGAGTTGCAAGAAGTGGATGGTATTGGCCCGGCATTTGTCGAGCGTATCTCGTCTTTGGTTGTGTTAGAACTAGATATGCCCGATCCAGATGCGGAAGTAGAAGCCATTCTCGAAGCTGAACCTGTTTCAGAAGCGGACTCATTCGAGGCTGCGAAGGTTGCTAAAGCCGATGAGGCTATTCCCGAGGATGGCCTATCCCCTGATGCTGCGGCAGATGCGGAACCTGTTGTTGCCGTGCCTGAAATCACTGAGTCGAAAATGGTATCTAAAGTGAAAACAGTCACCCGGGGGCAAGTCTGGGTCATCTCGATTCTAAGCAGCTTTATTGCTTTTATCCTGGCTCTGGTTTTGAGTCTAGGGATCCTGGGTGGCATCAATGGTGGTTTACGGTTTGTGCGTCCAGGCCAACTGATCGAGTACGGTCGCCAGATCGAAATCCTTAGCGAACAGATTGGCATCTTGGCTCAGGATGTAGAAGGGCTGCGGGAGAGTCTGGCAAACCTTGATGGTGTCAGCGAGCGCGTCGATCAAATCGATGAAGATGTCACCATCGTCCTTGAACAGACAGAGTTCTTATTGGATGAAATGAATGCATTGCGTTCTGAAACAGTAGAGTTCCAATACTTTTTGGATGGCCTGCGCGAATTGTTGAGGGCTATTCAACCGCCAGAAAACCCTTAGTGATATTCGGGGTTATTAATAGTATTACAGCGCAAGGTCGCGCTTAGGCCGGTCTCCTGACCGAGCCGGCTCGGTCAGGAGACCGGCCTAAAGCGAGTTTGAATAGTGATAGGATACTTCAACCTTGCGCTGTAATAATAGATAAATGAACCTTAGAAACCTGATTTCTTGTAAGGGATACCGTCCAATCTCAGCGATGTCATTTCTTGGCATATGATTATATTGAGACATAGAAACCGGGTTTCTAATGCCACCAAGTTAAGATATTTTGATAGGAGATTAGCATGACTGAACTGGAAAATGAAATCCCCACCGTCGATGAAAGCGGCGAAGAAATAAGTCCTGCGGAGACAGAACCTGAATCCTCCGCAACTTTGGCAGAACCATCGGAGATCACTGAGCCAAATGTTCCAGTGGAAGAAGCTCCTGTCGAAGACACGCAACCTGAACCCGAGCCAGAACCTGGCGCTGGCGTGGAAGCAGAAGCACCTAAGGAAGAAAGTAAAGTCAGGCGTTTCTTCCGGTTGCTGGTTCGTTGGACGTTAGGGTTATTAATCGTCTTTGGATTAGGCTTCCTGACGGCAGTTTATTTACTATACCAGCCGGAGGTTCAGAGCAATAGAGTATTACAAAACCAAATACAGGCTGAGCAGCAGACCGCTGGGGAGCAAGCTGCTGATCTGGAAAGTCAAATTGGCGAATTGCAAGCCCAAATCGATGACTTGCGACCTTTGGCAGAAGAAAACGAAGCACTCCTGGCGGTACAGGACGGATTCGAACTGCATATTGCGATCTTGGATGCACGTCTGGATGTCTCTAATGCCCTCTTGGCCTTAGCTGTCGATGATCCTGCCAGAGCGCGTGTTTCCTTAGAAAGGACGGGCGAGGCGCTAACAAAAGTAGAGAGATTGCTTCCAGCAGATCAGCGCGAGATTGTGACTGCCTTGCAGAATCGTCTGGAATTGGCGCTTAACGAAATGGAAGATGATCCCTATGCAGCTCAATCAGACTTGGATGTTTTAGCAAAGCGATTATTGGAAATGGAAGATGGCTTGTTTGGGTCGCCGTAAGCTGAGTTAATGAAAGGTTCAAGGACCTTTGAGGTTGTGAAAACCTCAAGGGTCTTTTTTGTGGTCCAATTTCTGGTGACCATGCTCTGCGTGGTCACGTTGGGGAACTGATTGACGGCGTCTGGACGCGGAGCGTTCGCAAGGGGTTCCACCGCAGAGCAGTGGAACAAGAAGAATTGGTGGTCCAATTTCTGGTGATCATGCTCTGCGTGGTCACGCTGGGGAACTGATTGACGGTATCTGGACGCGAAGCGTTCGCAAGGGGTTCCACCGCAGAGAGACTGTGAAAGAATAGCTAGGAAACCGCATAGAAAGACA
>CAZUSV010000357.1:0-2703 GCA_964622645.1 uncultured Anaerolineales bacterium | reverse complement strand
TTCCGCTAGTTTTATCTCTCTATTCGATTCTTAAGGTGCGAAATATAGGCTAAGACCTCCCCACAAAATCCACAAAAGCGAAAATCTTCAGGTATTTCTTTTCCGCACGATGGGCAAATTTTTGTCATGGGAAATTGATCAATAATGAACCATGAAACCGCGAAAAAAGTCCTGTGCTATCGAAAGGTAGGACAGCAACACCTAAAAACCCGGTTTTTTTGTGTTTAATCGCTTAAGTTAGCGAATCCCATGCCTGAATTGGTTTATTTCTCCAAGTTATCTCGGAAAAACCGGGTTTTTTCAGTGCAGTCAACCATAATTATACTTCCATTCCGCACTGTAGCTGGAGAGTCCTTTCAATTTGGGATGAGAATGGGCTAGCTCCCCCCTCTAGCTGATTGCGCCCTAGATATTATAAAAAATAATAATGCTTTATTCGAGGAATTGCAATGTGTAACGGGAATTTGAAAAGTTTTGTCATTGCGAGGAGCGTCTTCGCTTTGCGTGCCGTTGGCATTGCGACGAAGCAATCTCCCCGCATATCTGGGGATTGCTTCGCTTGCGCTCGCAATGACACATCAGGCGAGGTTTCAGATTGTTAAAGTTGTTACTGCCCATTACACTTTTTTTCGAGGAATTAAGAATATCTCGTTAAATCAAAATATATCAGCAACTGTCGAATTTTTCGAGAAAAGCAGCTGATCAAATAGAACTAATCACAGGCCAGAGACTTGACCCGATTTACTTCTACTTTACTTTCCGGTAAGTAGGGTAGAGAAAATGGTCTCAACACATGGTAGAGTTGGGTTGCATAAAACCAGACTAACCAGGAGAAGAGACCATTACAGCAACCGATCTTACCATACAAACATTGGCGGGGTTGTTAGAAAGCCTGCCGATAGGCACAAATTTAGCCCTTTTGCAATTCATGTGGATGCTGGTTAGCGGGCACTTGTTGCAAAGTCGCGGGGCGCTGTTTCCGGCACTCAAAGCCACAGGCCTCTCGGACGATGCGGTTCGGCGAGCCTGGGCAGCCTTTCGAGGTGGTGTCTGGCAAATTGCTGTGTTGCTGCGGTTGTGGCAGACCCATATTGAAGGGCTGGAAGGTTGGCAGTATCACCGACATGCTGGCTACCGGGCGGTCAATGTGGATATCACAGCCTTCTATCGCCCGCAACTGAAAAACTGTCCGAGTAAGCATTACTACGCACCGGCCGGAAAAGCCCTGCCAGCGGTCATCATGGGGCTGGTCGGGGTGACCGGCAATCTAAATAGCCAACGCTTGGCAGTGCCGCGGGACATCTTGCGGGTATCAGCCACAGACCCCAGCGAGAAAAGCCTGCAAAGCGCCTTGCTCAAGCAGGTGGGGCGCAAATTGGCCAGCGATGAAGTCGCCGTGATGGACGCCGGTTTCAAGCTCAAGGCCGTACAGCAGGCCAAACTCAAGGGTTATGTCGTGCGCCTGGCGAAGAATTTCACCGCTCGCAGAAACCAGCCTGCGACATATAAAGGCCAGGGTTGCCCGCCCACTTACGGCGAGTGGGTGCGTCCGCTGGCTCGTACCTACAAGGACAACCACATCGCAGCCACTGAGCCGGACCAGGTCGTGATCTGGCATGAAGAGGGACGCCAGCTCCGGGCAGAAATCTGGGCCGACCTGATCTTACCAGGGGTCGTTCCAGACCAAAGCAATGCGAGTTTCCAGGTGGTGGCCATTCACGACCCACTCTACAGTGAGCCTTGGCTGTTGGCAACTGACCTGCCCATTGAACCAGCAACAGCCAAAGCACTCTATGAAGACCGTTGGCCTGTTGAGCAAATCCCACTAGCCGCCAAACACATGGTCGGCGCTCATCGCCAGTTTGTTTTGCCAAGCAGAGTATTCAGCGGTTACCGGAGTTGGTACTCCTGGCTGGCTCGATCCAGAGCTTCCTGGCAGCTTCTATACCGGTCGTACCCACTGGTTTCTGGGATCGCAACCCCAGACGTACCCCCGGCAGGTTGCGCAGAATGCTCTTTGGACGACTTTTTCCAAGTTCTTATCCCTTGCCGGAGCGAATTCGTAAAAAGTCTTCCGCTACAGACCATTTACCCAAGGGTATTCTCGGTCATAGACGCTCGAAACAGCTTGCACTAATGTAATTCGGCTTTTTTCTGTGAAATCTTAAGGTTCTGTTTGCTCCAATTCCAATTGTGAGTAACTTCAGTTACCGGAAACTAAAGTTCTACAATGCTTAGGGATAACGAAAAATTGATTTCAATAGAAAAAAATGGAACTGCAGTTAAATAATTCACCTAAGCATTGAATGTAGTAACTAGCTCAACAATGTCAACTTCAGGGTAGTAGCCCAACCCCTTCGACCACCTCCAGTGTCAGGACAGGCATGTAGGGCACAAGCCATATCCTGGCCTGCACCCAGCCAACGCCGTTAGCTGGACACCCCTATGATGATTGTCAAGTTGAAATTGCCACTCTAAACGCTTTCTTAAGAAACTACACTAGCTTGGTCAGAGCGAACTTTGTGTTTTATGTCTACAAAAATACCTATTTACCCATGATCCCTCCAGCATCACGGCTGCTCCAGATATAACCACTATCGCCCTGAACATCAACTTGAGAAATTGTGGGGTCAGACATTTCAGCTCTCCTTAGATATGCAAATCATGAATTGGGGAATGGACGAATTTAGAATAGGTTAGAGA
>CAZUSV010000356.1:0-2733 GCA_964622645.1 uncultured Anaerolineales bacterium | reverse complement strand
CACGCCCCATACCCCCAAATCTGGACATTACCACGGGAATTCCTAGAGGCCCGAAGTTTATTCCCCTTTGGTGCTGATGCTGGTTATCCTCGTCCCGCAGGTTTGCTTTGAAAGTAGATTGGCATTGGGGATAACCTGCGGGACGTTCTTTATAAGCGTTATTGGATTTCTTCGAGAACTCTCCGGGCGATAACCATACGCTGGACTTCGCTGGTACCCTCCCCAATCGTCATGGCGCGGGCATCGCGATAAAGGCGTTCCACTGGATACTCGCGCGAATAGCCATATGCTCCATGAATCTGGATAGCATTGTAGGTGACGCGTTCAGCCATTTGGGTGGCGAATAATTTCCCCATGGCACCTTCTTTGGTGAAGGGCTTGCCCTGATCCTTGAGCCAGGCTGCGTAATAGACCATCAGGCGGGCTGCATGTATCTCAGTTCCAGCTTCGGCCAGCATCCACTGCAGGGCCTGGTGCTTGGAGATCTGTTTCCCGAAAGATTGGCGTTCCTTGGCGTAGCGAACAGCCTCCTCCAGGGCTGCCTGAGCGATCCCTACGGAAATCGCCCCGATGCTGATGCGACCGCTATCTAGCGTTTTCAGGGTTTGCTGCAATCCGTGCCCCTGCTCGCCAAGCAGATTCTCTTGGGGGATACGTACATTTTCGTAGGTGATCCCATGAGCGTGGCTGCTGCCTAAGCCCATCTTCTTCTCATGTGGGGCTACATAGAGACCTGGTGCATCGCTAGGCACGATGATCATGCTCATAGAATGAGAACCCTCAGCGGGGTCAGTTCGTACCAGGGTTGTGATCTGGTCAGCGTCTCCGGCGTTGGTGATCCAGGCTTTGGAGCCGTTGATCACCCATTCATCCCCGTCAAGCACCGCCTGGGTTTTGATGCCCTGAAGGTCGGAACCAGCCCCAGGTTCGGTAAGCGCCAGGGAGATCAGCTTGCCTTCTCCGCTGACTGCGCGCGGCAGGTACGCCTGCTTCTGTTCTTGTGTGCCGAACATGGCGATGGGTGCGCAGCCCAAACCGGTATGTGCGGCGATGTTCAGCGCTGTGCCCCCATCCCCCCAACCCAACTCTGCGATTGCAATGGCAGCGCTGATGGCATCTACCCCGGAACCACCATACTCCTCGGGCGTGGTTATGCCCAGTAAACCCAACGGGCCCATCTTTTGGATGGCAGGCCAGTTGAGTTCTTCTTTTTCGGCATATTGCGCGGCCTGGGGTTTTACCTCCTGGGCAATGAAGTCGTGAACCACTTTGCGCCACATGCGCTGTTCTTCGCTGAGTTGAAAATCCACGTGAGCCTCCTTAGCATATTGAGTAAATAACTTGACAAGTCAACATTCAGACGAGAAGCCCGTCCCCCCTATTTTCGGAAGCTCTCGCGAAGTGGTGTTAGTGTTCAGTGCTGAATTGATTGCTAGAGAATCATCTCTATGATGAGTCATTGCGAGTGCAAGCGAAGCAATCTCCTTACAATGGTGGAGATTGCCGCACTTCGTTCGCAATGACAATATGTTATTGGTTCATCTCATAAAGGTCTTTGAGAGCGTAGACATGCTCTTTCCAAATCTGTTGATAGCGTTCCTCGTTTACGTCTGGTTTGCGGATCATGCGCTGGCAATAATCCATTTGTGTGGATGTGCTGCTGGGTTTGCTGTAAAGCTGCAGAGCGAACTTGGAAAAGTCGCGCACCATGAAGTCGAAGATCTGGTCGATCAGCGCCTCGTCGATCTCATAGATGGGGGCGTTCTCCAGGATGAGTTGTCCATAAACGACCAGCGCGAATAACTCTCCCAGAGCCATCAAGAAGTCGATGTCTTTGCGCTGGGCTTCGCCTGGGGTTGCCAGCGCTAAGAATTCTTTGAAGATGGCGATCTGTTCTCTGAAAATCTCTATATTGGGGAGGTCAAAAGCCTGGTAGATTTCACCGTAATCATGGAAGGTGATCTTGCTTAGCCCGCGAGCTGGTCCCTGGTCGAAGAGGAAATCATCGTTCCCGGGCTGATCCTGCCTGGGGAGCACTGGGTATTCAGCGGGATTGAAGAAGTAATTGGGCATGAACTTGACGATCAGGGCGATGTTGACATGTACAGTGCCCTCGAGTTTTGGCAGTGCCCGGATGTCACGCGCGGCCATCTCGAAGTAGGTATCGCGCTCGAAACCTTTGGCGGCGATCACATCCCAGAGCAGGTCGATGACCTCTTCACCCTGGGTGGTGACCTTCATCTTGACCATGGGATTGTAGAGCAGGTAGCGGCGATCATCAGGTGAAGCGGCGCGCATATAGTCGGCAGCGCGCAGGGTGAAGAGCTTCATAGCCACCAGGCGGGTATAGGCATCGGTGAACATCTGGCGCACGTGGGGGAAGTCGGTCACGTACATGTTGTAGAGACGCCGGTTGGCGGCGTGGTTGATGGCTTCGTAGAGGGCATGGGTGCAGATGCCGATGGAAGCCCAACCCAGATTGTATTTGCCCACATTGACGGTGTTGAGCGCCGAGTCCCAGGCTGCCTGCCCCAGGGAGAGCACTTCATCCTCATCAATGGGGTAATCCTTGAGCACATACTGCCCGACATAATTTTGGCTGGCAGTGACGTTCTTGATCAGATCGTATTCGTCTTGACGGTAATCAGCGATGAAGAATACGTACTCATCTGTCCCGGCGATTTTTCCAAATGTGGAGACCATAGGGGCGGCGTTGGCATTGCCGATGTAATA
>CAZUSV010000355.1:0-2811 GCA_964622645.1 uncultured Anaerolineales bacterium | reverse complement strand
GATTTGGTGGGTGTCTCTTACCGCCTGACGCCTGATAATGGGGAACGTCTGCTGGCCGAATTTGCAGAAGCCGCCGATGAACTACACACATCCGGTGTGCGTTTCGTATTTGGGGGCACACCACCGGTAGCTGAACGAGCCCGCAAACTGGGTTTCTTTGACGCCTGTTTTGATAGCACCGAATCTCCCGACCAGGCAATGATTTATCTGCGTGGTGGAAATTTGGTTGGACAAACTGAAATCGATTACCCTCAAACCGCCATCGAGCGTATCCATTGGAAATCGCCCTTCCCACTGCTTCGCCATCATTTCGGTTTGCCGAGCATAGAGGCGACAATTCAAGGAATTGAAGAAATTGCTGTTTCTGAAGTGTTGGATGTGATTTCCTTGGGAACTGATCAGGATGCTCAGGAGAATTTCTTCCACCCGGA
Source organism: uncultured Anaerolineales bacterium (assembly GCA_964622645.1). GTDB lineage: Bacteria > Chloroflexota > Anaerolineae > Anaerolineales > UBA11858 > NIOZ-UU35. The sequence continues at coordinate 2,380 of CAZUSV010000355.1, read as the reverse complement.
GCGTCAGAACCCACGTCGGCATGGGGCTGGTGGCGTACCGGTGCGCAGCAAAGAAGATTTTCTTGCCATCTACACAGCCAGCCGTATGGGCAATTATCCACTTCTGCGCACATATTCGGGAACAGATGATTTCATTCATTTGGCTGAGATGTTCGTTGAGACGATCCACAATGCCTGGGCCGCCACTCCTATTTTCTGGTTCAACAAGATGGACGGCCGCGGACCTTGGGGGCTGGAAAGCTCGATTCGAGAACATCAGAAACTGATGACCTGGTATGGAGAACGTTCCATCCCGGTGGAGGTCAATGAACCTCACCATTGGGGAATGCGTGATGCTCACGATGTTATTTTCGTAGTGGCAGCCTACCTATCGGCATATAACGCGCGCGCCTTTGGGGTCAAAGATTACATCGCCCAAATGATGTTCAACAGTCCGCCAGGCCTCACTGATGCCATGGACCTGGCAAAAATGCTAGCCATTATCAAAATGATCGAATCTTTAGCCAAACCAGACTTCCGTATCTGGCGGCAGACACGCACCGGTTTATTGAGTTATCCGGTCGATTTCGATGCCGCACGTGCCCATCTCGCCGCAAGTGTCTACTTGCAAATGGCCCTGCACCCCCACATCGTCCACGTAGTAGGGTATACCGAGGCCGTCCGTGCTGCTTCAGCTGCGGATGTGATCGAATCCTGCAAACTAACCCGGCGGTCGGTTGAGAATGCTTTGGGAGGACCGGATATGACTCGGGATGACCGCATCCAAACACGGGTAGCCGAATTAACCCAAGAGGCAGCAACCACCCTGGAAGCGATTCGGAAACTGGCACCCGTAGAGGTCACTGATCCCTTAGTTGACGCGCCCACCCTGACACGGGCAATTCAAACCGGCATTTTAGATGCTCCCCAACTCAGGAATAACCCCTTTGGACGAGGGCAAATCGTCACTCGCATAGATAGCAGTGGGGCCTGTATTGCTATTGAGCCAACCACCGGAAGCCCACTCAGTGAGCGCGACCGGATTGCAAACCTTACAAATCTATCATAACCCACATCGTGGCCCAGGAGGTCTCATGAATAAAACAGAAACACGCTATACAGTAATTGGAGCCGGTAACGGGGGAAAAGCCCTGGCCGCTCATTTGGCCATCATGGGGTTTGAAGTAACGCTCTATAATCGAACATTTGAAAACATTGCCGCAATCCAGGCGCGAGGCGGAATAACCTTGGAAAGTCAGGATTCGGTCGGCCCTAGGGGTTTCGGCCGTTTGGCTTGCGTGACATCGGAAATGAAAGTCGCTATCGAAAACTGCGATATTGCCATGGTGGTAACCCCAGCTTACGCTCACTATAATATCGCCCGTGAAGCAGCTCCTTACTTGCAGACCGGGCAAATCGTTGTTCTCAATCCAGGTCGCACACTAGGCGCCATCGAATTCAACCGGGTACTCGATGAAGAGGGATGTATAAATGGGGTAACAGTTGCCGAAGCCCAAACCTTCATCTATGCATCACGCTCAGATGGCCCAGCACAGGCGCGCATTTTCCGTATCAAAGATGCTGTGCCTCTCGCAGCCTTACCGGCCACAGACACGCCCATAGTACTAGAAAAACTGGCTTCGGCTTATCCTCAATTCATCGATGGGGGGGATGTGCTTCAGACTGGCCTAAACAATATCGGTGCTATCTTTCACCCTACAATCAGCATTTTCAACGCAGGATGGATCGAAGCCACAAAAGGTGAGTTCCAATTCTACCTGGATGGCGTTACTCCTACGGTAGCTCGTCTTATGGAAGTTTTGGACCGCGAACGAGTCACGGTCGCTTCCGCGGTCGGTGTGCGGGCTGTTACAGCCAAGGAGTGGCTCAAGATGGCCTACAACTCCGATGGAGAAAACCTGTATGAAGCCATTCACAACCAGCCCGGTTACAGGGGCATCAACGCACCGGCGACCCTATCGCATCGCTACCTTACTGAAGATATCCCCATGAGCCTGGTGCCTATAGTATCGCTTGGGAATCATTACGGAGTCTCCGTGCGGGGGATGGAAAGCATCATTCGTCTGGCTTGTATTGCCCACCAAACCGATTATTGGCGTCGGGGCCGCACATTGGAGCGGTTAGGGATCAAACATTTGAGTGTCAGCGAACTGACCCGCTATGTGACAGGGAAAACGAAACACCAAATGCCTATCCATGCTCGCCGTCCAAAACTGGCTCCATTATCGGTCACTCGAATTGAGCAAGCCCGCAAAACCAATGGACGCAAGTCGTTACCTCTACCCCCGGCCTTTTCTGAAACCACAAGTTTACCACAAGCATAGCCAGGAGACCTATCACCGAACAATCATCAACTAAAACCGTAAATACTCAAAAAAAT
>CAZUSV010000354.1:0-2834 GCA_964622645.1 uncultured Anaerolineales bacterium | reverse complement strand
CCATGGTGCCTACGTTCAGGTGCGGTTTGTCTCTTACAAATGTTTCCTTTGCCATCTGTACTCTCCTACTCCTGTACTAATGCTTCGAACAATAAATTCAAAATATTCCTAAAGCTCGCCTCGAATAATCCTGTTGGCCAGATTATCAGCAACCTGAGCGTAATGGTCGAATTCCATGGTGAAAACACCGCGCCCTTTGGTCGCCGATCGCAATCGAGTTGCATAGCCAAACATCTCAGCTAAGGGCACCATCGCCTTGACAGCCTGTGTATTTCCCGGCCGTACTTCCATGCCCAGCACTTCGCCGCGCCGAGAATTCATCTGTGCGATGATATCGCCCAGATAGTCATCTGGGGTAACAGCTTCAACTTTCATAATCGGTTCTTGCAATACTGGTTTCGCCTTTTGCACACCATCGCGAAATGCCATTGACCCTGCCAGTTTGAAAGAGATCTCATTCGAATCAACTTCGTGAAATGAACCATCATACAAACGAATATTGACATCCGTGACAGGGTACCCTGCGAGAACACCTGACTCTGCTGTTTCACGAACCCCTTTTTCAACTGCGGGAATGAATTCCTTGGGAATAGCGCCGCCTTTGATGTCATCTTCGAAGGTTACACCAGTCCCAGGATCATTGGGCTCGATAGCCAATACGACATGAGCGAATTGCCCACGACCGCCAGTTTGTTTTGCGTGGCGGTATTCAACTTTCTCTACAGCCTGAGTGATGGACTCGCGATATGCAACGCGGGGATTGCCCACTCGGGCTTGCACATTGAACTCACGCAGCAAGCGATCAACCAAAACTTCAAGATGTAATTCGCCCATCCCCGAGATGAGAGTCTGCCCGGTCTCAGAATCAACTCGAACCTGGAAAGTGGGATCTTCCTCGGAAAGCTTGTGTAAAGCCTCAGACATTTTGTCTTGATCAGCCAACGTCTTGGGCTCAATTGCCACTGAAATCACCGGTTCAGGGAAGGTGATATTTTCTAAGATAATTTGACTGGCCGCATCACACAGCGTATCACCGGTGAAGGAAAACTTTGGTCCTAAAACCGCAACAATGTCCCCAGCAGAAGCATCATCAATATCCTCGCGACGATCGGCATACATACGAATAAGACGGCCAATACGTTCTTTCTTTTGCTTAACAGAATTATATGTAGAGCCGCCTTTTTTCATACGCCCAGAATATATTCGTAAATATGCCAGACGCCCAACATAAGGATCAGTGACGATTTTGAAAACCAGGGCGCTCATTGGAGCAGTATCTTCGGCGGGTCGTTCGAGCTCTTCATCACTATTTGGGCGGAAGCCGCGCACTGGAGGGATATCCAATGGCGAGGGCAAGTAATCTACTACAGCATCCAAGATAGGTTGAACACCTTTATTGCGCAGAGAAGTCCCACAGAAAACGGGCGTAAGCTGCCCCGAGATCACAGCCCCTCGCAGAGCAGTTTTCAGTTCGCCGACAGTGATCGATTCCCCTTCTAGATATTTGAGAGTGAGTTCTTCGTCCGTTTCAGCAATCTTTTCGACCATTCGATCTCGCATTGCTTCCACTTGAGCATGGAGATCTACAGGAATATCACCTACCACAGGCTCTTTCCCCTGATCATCCTTCCAGATAATCGATTGCTCGGTCAGCAAGTCGACAACGCCCTTGAACTCTGCTTCCTCACCGATGGGCAAATGAACCGCAACTGGAGTGGCACCCAAACGTTCCTTGATCATCTGGATCGTGCGCTCATAGGATGCTCCTACGCGATCCATCTTATTCACAAAACAAATGCGCGGCACAGCATAAAGATCTGCCTGCCGCCAAACAGTCTCACTTTGGGGTTCGACGCCTTGCACGGCATCAAAAACGACCACCCCGCCATCCAATACCCGTAAGGAGCGCTGTACTTCTGCAGTGAAATCAATGTGACCAGGAGTATCAATGAGATTAATGAGATGCTCATTCCACTCGGCTGACACAGCTGCGGAGACAATGGTAATACCACGCTCACGTTCCTGGTCCATCCAGTCGGTGACGGTGGTGCCATCATCGACGGAACCAAGACGATGCGTTTTGCCTGTGTAATACAGGATCCGCTCGGTCGTGGTAGTTTTACCGGCATCGATATGGGCGATGACGCCAATATTTCGATACCGCTCCAAAGGATACTCTCGGGACATTTGCATTTACTCGAACAAAAACTATACCCGGAAGTGTGAGAAGGCCCGGTTAGCCTTAGCCATACGATGGGATTCTTCACGCTTGCGGACTGCAGAGCCCGTGTTATTGGCTGCATCGAGCAACTCATCGGCCAGAAGCTCAGGGAAAGATTTCCCAGAACGGCCACGAGCCGCACCCAAGAGCCAGCGAGTTGCCAAAGCAAATTGGCGGTGAGGAGGCACCTCCATAGGCACCTGGTATGTAGCACCACCAATACGACGAGGCTTTACTTCCATAATCGGCGAGGCATTCTCGATGGCTTTTTCGAACATTTCCAAAGCATCCTGGCCGCTGCGCTCTTGCATAATATCCAAAGCATCATAAACCACTCGAGTAGCCACGCTCTTCTTACCTTTCTTCATAACGCGATTGATAAAGGATTGCACTTTGACACTGTTGTAACGAACATCGGGTGCAATTTCGCGTCTTGGCGCTCTATTTCGTCGCATTCAATCTCTCCGTTTCGCAATCGATCCTCATAAAGAATCGCCGGTATGTACCTGATCCGGCGATTCTTTTGGTTGAAGGTCATCGTTTCTTCGTGCCGTACTTGGAACGGCCCTGCTTTCGATCATCAACACCTGTGGAGTCGAGGGTGCCTCGGACG
>CAZUSV010000353.1:0-2854 GCA_964622645.1 uncultured Anaerolineales bacterium | reverse complement strand
AGCTGTCTGACATCATCGAAGGCGCCAGGAGTTTGTAGATCGCTGCGCCCAGCCCGATCAGAGCGTATGCCGCAATACCGCCTGCAACCCGCCATCTCAGCGTATCCGGGTTGAACTTCTCCAGGCGGATGGTCAAGACACTGGCTGAAGCCATCACCAGCAGCCACAGGCCGACGGCCACTGAGCCGAACATCCCCCCGGCCAGCGCCATCGCACTCGCGCCCATCATCCAGGGACGCTGCGCCTTTTCCGTGGTCGAGATCAGCCAGTACAACGGGAAGGCCAGCAGCGCCACGGTGATATGCTCGACCGTGAGATAGGCCAGGGCCAGGATGCCGTTGAGCAGCCAGATGAAGGGGAGGAGAAAGGTGTTGGGGGGCATGGGGGCTAGGGAGTGGGAGATAGGGGGCGGGGGAGCAAGGGAGCTAGGGAGTAGGGGAGCACCCACGCACCCTTGCACCCATGCTCCCCCGCTCACTTACCACGAAATGGTCGCTTCCAATAGATGTGCCGGAACCTGGAACGTCTGCGACACGGTCTGCCCATCGTGCTGCCGGACGGTGACCAGGACGTTGTATGCGCCGGGGTCTTGCGGGTCGAAGTGGAAACGCAGGGTGGCATTCGATCCCAGGGATACCGATGGCGCGGGGTGCAGGGGGTAACTGCCCAAGACGTGCGCGCCAGGATATGCCTTTTGGAGTTCGCCTTTGATACGGGCGATGGCTTCGGGAGACAGCGTGACTTCATTCAATTGGAAGATCGTGATAGTGCCGCGAGGATCACCGGGGCAGTTGTTGATCTTCGCTCCGCCCTGGGCCGTGATGGTTACATCCACGCCTATTTCGTCCGGGTCCTGGCCCAGCACCAGGGGGTACGGTGGGGTGTATCCGCCCATGCTCAAGGTGGGGGCGTGATAGTGGGGGACGCAGGCTGTTGGCACGGGTGCAGGTGCGGGTGCAGGCGAATGATATTCTTCTTCATCATCGTTATTCCGCGGCGCAGGTGCAGCGGGTGCGTTGCAGGATGGGCAATCAGCGGGAATGTACTCATACGTCGATGTACCCCTGATCGCCATGATGTATGCCTCGTATGAGTTGCCGGACAACGTGCTTGACGGCACCGAACAGGCCGGGTTGCTCCAACTATCCGACCCTGCCCGACGAGCGGATGCGGTGCTGGTTAGTAAAAGAGCTAACAAAGTGGATATGAGTAAGCTTGTGGTATAGCGTACGCCTGCGGGGTAACGCAGGTGGGTCTTTGGTTTATTCATGGTTGCCTTCTGTGACATTGATTGTGAGTTCGTCCTGACCAATCTCTAACATCCATTCCCCCGCAGGGTCATTGTCGAAGATGTCCAAAACGTATAGTGCGACGCCATCGCTGTAGATGGTGTCTACAACATCGGTGAACAGTTCTTCCCCATTGACCACGCCGCGAATATCTAGCGGTGCTACTGAAGGCGCGTACCCGGTGCACCATACGAACGCGATGCTCTCCAACATGGGTTCGGGATACACACCGCAGCCCTCAAAGGGGGCTGTGTCTGCCGGAGTAAGAAAGTCGAGTGAGAACGTGTATGTTTTTCTCGTCCCGTCACTTCCTGAAACCCGGAAGGTGTATTCCCCATCGGGGTACGTGCCAGCTTCTTCGATTTCTACCGGGAGATAGATGGGGATATTCCCACGTGAACTGACTGGGGATACGAAGTGGGTGTCAACCTGGCCATGAGTTTCATGAACGAGCGTGACCGCCAGGGTGTCGCCTGCTTCAAAGCCCTCGGCCAGAACAGCGACCACCTGCCCCGGTCTGTATGTGAATCCCTGGTGCGTCTCGGTGATGATGGGCATGGTGGGGAGTGGCTCAACGTGTTGTTCTGAAACGGTTTCTTGCTCGGAAGATGTTTCGGGAGTTACATCCTGAGCCTGTCGAAGGGCCGCTTCCTGTGCTGGTGTCATTGTCGATTCGGCATCTGCCTCGTTATCTGCCTCGACTTCTGTTTCGGCATCGACAGTTGTGGCGGACTGCCCCAGGGTCGCATCCTGAGCTTGGCGAAGGGTTTCACCAAGCGCATGTGCTTCCAGGCTTGCTGTCACTGGAGAACAAGCCGTGATCCCAACGATCAGTATCAATGTGGGGATGAGAAAATATCTTTTCATGTATTTGCTCCTCTCTTAAGTTGCTTAAAACAAAAAGCGCCCTGATCTGGGCGGGAAATCTTGCGGCTATTCGGCAGCAAGACGGGGGACTCCCGTCAGATAGGACACTACGAAGGGGATTGTACTCATCCCCCGGCAGTTTTGTCAAGAAGAAAATTTGCGGAGGGAAGAGTACCGGCTAGAAGTGTGTAATCTTGTGATAAAATTGCAGAATATAACAAACGCTAGATAGTGACTACACAATCGACAAACGTTGGATACTATCAGGAGAAAGTATAAGCCCAAATGGGTATCATCCACATTACAAATGGAGAGAACGAGCGTCTGGTCTTGCAATTTCGATATTCGCCAGAGCGGGTTGCGACTGTCAAAAGGATTCCTGGACGACAATGGCATCCACAACAGAAGGTGTGGTCCGTACCGTTCTCGCAGAACGCGATCGAGCAAATCCAAGAACTGTTCCTGGGAGACCGCGTTGTGATAGCAGAATCAGTCCGAGCCGCCTCGCCTGAATTGGCGTCGGATCAGGTAAAGCTGGTTGTGGCTGCACTCGATGAAGAGTTGACGCTGCGGGAATACAGTCAAAACACCCGTGACAATTATCGCTTGCACTTGCTTCGCTTTCTAAGGTGGCTGCGAAAAGCCCCATCTTCCGCCGAGGAAGGAGATTTGCGGGCTTATCTGGTGGAGATGTTGGA
>CAZUSV010000352.1:0-2865 GCA_964622645.1 uncultured Anaerolineales bacterium | reverse complement strand
ACAAAAAACTACCAATCCTGTCAGAATTGTAAAGAAAGGTGCGCAATATTATATTTTCTATCCTTGCCCTTGCCGTTTCACTAAGCTGGATATACAATCGAATTTATGGCTGATAAAAACACCACCCCAGTGCGTAAACAATATTTGGATATTAAAAGCCAATATCCAGATGCCATTGTCTTCTTCCGTTTGGGCGATTTTTATGAAACTTTCGATGAAGATGCTCAAATCGTAGCCAAAGAACTCGACATTGTTTTGACCTCCAGAAGTGTCGGCAAAGGCACGCGCGTACCGATGGCTGGAATTCCGCACCATGCAGCAGAAAATTACCTCGGGCGTTTGATCCACCGTGGCTACCATGTTGCAATTTGTGAACAAGTCAGCGATCAGCCTGTAAATGGCCTCATGCCTCGGGATGTGGTGCGTGTAATTACACCAGGAACTGTTGTTGAACCAGGCTTGTTGCCAGGGGATGCCAATAATTACCTGGCTTGCGTTGTCAGCGAAGAAAAGCGCGCAGGTGTGGCCTATGTGGATATCACGACTGGAGAATTTGCCGCCACAGAGTTGAGCGCAGCCCAGGATGATATCCACGAAGTTCTGCGGGCGGAGTTGATGCGCCTATCCCCTGTGGAGATTTTGTGTCCAGATACGCTCGATGTATCCAATGGTTTACCAGGATACCAAACACCCGTGCCAGCCTGGCGCTTCGAAACCTCCCGATGTGAAGATGCCATTTTGAAACATTTTAAGGCTGGTTCATTGGATGGCTACGGCGTGCGTGGGCTTCCTCTGGCAATTCGAGCAGCAGGGGCGATTGTTCAATATTTGGGGGAGACGCAACCGGCAGCGCTCAATTTGTTGAAGGGTTTGAGTGCTTATCATCTGACCGAGTTCATGAATCTGGATGCAGCCACACGTCGCAACCTGGAACTAACCGAAACCATCCGAGGTGAAGGGGTAGAAGGCTCACTTCTGAGCGTATTAGATTGTACGGTTACTCCTATGGGCAAACGGTTGATCCACCAATGGGTCAGCAAACCCTTGTTGGATGTTGAACAGATCAAGCAGCGCCAAGAGGGAGTAGCCTATTTTTTTGATGATGGATTGCAGCGTGCCGAAGTGCGCTCTGCTTTCAAGCCTGTTGCCGATTTGGAGCGACTGTCGAATCGGGTGGTGGGGGGGACAGCCCAACCCAGGGATTTGATTGCCATTCGAGAATCTCTGACATTGCTGCCTGGGTTGCGCGAATTTTTTCCCGAATCAAATTCGCCCCTTGATGCGATTCTCTCGAATTTTCATCTCTGCGAAAAAGAACTTGAATTGCTAACGAATGCAATTTCTGCAGAACCACCTGCAACCCTGGGGACGACCGGTATCATCCGTACCGGTTATTCTCAGGAATTGGATGGCATATTAGACGCTTCCCGGGATGCTAGAGAATGGATAAAAAATCTGGAACCCCAGGAACGCGAACGCACTGGCATCAATACGCTAAAAGTCGGTTACAACAAGGTGTTTGGCTATTACATCGAAGTGACCAGCGCCAATGCAGAACTGGTGCCTGAAGATTATATTCGCAAGCAGACCCTGGTGCGGGCTGAACGTTATATCACACCCGAATTGAAGGAATATGAAAACCTTGTTCTCAACGCCGAGGAACAAATTAAAGATGTCGAACGGCGTTTGTTTCAGGAAATTTGCAGTCTGCTTGCGGGAGCCAGTCAGCGGTTGCTTGTTACTGCTCGAGCTATTGCACAATTGGATGTCCTGGCCACGCTGGGAGAAGTGGCGGCCTTGAATGGGTATATTCAACCCGAAGTTGTCGGGGACGATGTGCTGGATATTCAGGGTGGCCGGCATCCGGTAGTTGAACGTTTGTTGACAGCTGGAAAGCGTTTTGTGCCCAATGAAATCAGTTTCGAAGAAGGTGAGAGAATTCGCATAGTCACTGGACCCAACATGTCTGGGAAAAGCACGTTTTTGCGGCAGGCGGCGTTGATCGTTTTGATGGCTCAAATGGGCAGCTATGTGCCAGCAACCTCAGCACGCATTGGTCTGGTAGACCGCATCTTCACCCGCATTGGTGCCCAAGACGAAATCCATGCCGGCCAATCGACATTTATGGTTGAGATGGTCGAAACAGCCAACATCCTCAATCATGCCACCAAGCGCAGCTTGTTGGTCCTTGATGAAATTGGTCGCGGTACCAGCACTTATGATGGTGTTTCAATTGCCTGGGCTATTGTAGAGTATCTGCACAATCACCCAGGTTTGCGTTCCAAAACCTTGTTTGCGACCCACTATCATGAACTAACTCAATTGGCTGAATTACTCCCGGGCGTGCGTAATTACAATGTGGCGGTCAGTGAAGCCAATGGAGAGGTAGTTTTCCTCTATACTATTGTGCCCGGCGGTGCAGACCGTTCGTATGGCATCCATGTTGCCCAGTTGGCTGGGATTCCCAGCACGGTCATACAACGTGCTGACGAAATTCTGCGCCAGTTGGAAGCCACTTCGGGCCGCACGATCGAAATCGATCCCAATGTGCCGCAACAAATGAACCTCTTTCCGGAAACAAATCCTATGCTGGATGAGTTGGGAGAGTTAGACCTGAATGCCCTTTCTCCAATCGAGGCTATCAACAGGCTTTATGAGTGGAAGAAAAGGTTTTTGGATAGTGATTGATCTTTTTCCACAATAAGGGGATTGAAATAGAAATAGATGGGGTTTGACTAGGCAATTGAAACACAAACTTTTATAAATTGACGCGCAAATTTTGATATAAAGATAATGGGCAGGTATTGAATGTCTTTGAATTTAATCGGAGGAATTAGCAACATGAATCTCAAACTTTCTCATGTT
>CAZUSV010000351.1:0-2906 GCA_964622645.1 uncultured Anaerolineales bacterium | reverse complement strand
CCCTCCCTTACTTGTGTTTAGTTTAACTCAAAATTGATGATTTGTCAAGTCAGAGAAATCTACTTGAATTAAACCCGATAATATGTTATATTCATCAATGAATTTTAGGGCGGATTTTCCCAATCGACATTAAAGATTCTCAAAAGGTGGCTTTTGCTGCCGCTATCTTATTCGGAGAAGTAATAATATGCCAGATGATGTAATTGTGATTAGGGGGGAATTGGGAAAGATTGACTATTCAAATTATCAATTCTTCTTTGATAATTTTGAGAATTGTAATTACAGGGAGATTTCTGCTGATAAACTCCTACATTCAAAATCAAACGAAGCTTTTTGGCGGGTAAAAATAAATAACAGAACATTTGACGTTGTCAAGTGGACGACACCTAAAAGAACAAGGTCGTATCCTCTAGCCCGGTGTTATAGCTTGCTTTCCAGTCTGAATCAGAAGGTATCGGCTATTCCAATTGTCAAAGATGAGGGCGCTAAATCTAAAAATCCTGATGTGTTAGGGATAGATAGCATTTGCCTGTTAAATCTATTCGATATTTATGTTGTATTAAGCTACTATGACCAAGCAGAGAAAAAGTTAAGAATCAATACGAAAGGTGAAACAGTAGCAGCAATCACAAATCAAAAACTAAATTTTCATATTGTAGCCGAGAAATTGCAAACAATTCATGAGAAGGGCCCTACTGTCGAAGAATGGAATAGGTTGGAAATTGAAAACTACGCAAAAACTTTATCATTTGCTGGAAGAGCATATCAAACTATTCAACAACAAACCGGAGTCGTTTTGCCTACTATCAGGAGAATCCAAAAAAACGGTGAATTCATCAGCCAACATGGAATTAAAGATTTTATCTATAGAGCAGACCGAAGAAAACGAAGGTCACAAACCTCAGAGCTTTTGACAATACAGCCCAAGGAACAGATATTAAAAATAGGCAAAGCAAAGCTGGATATAATATTGAAATCCCATCATGGGTTGAATCCGGATATTGAAATTCATTGGACGCCAGACGAAAGTTGGTTTATAGATGGAAAGATTGTCATTGTAGAGAAGAAGAATAATCCATCTAAAGAGGATATCAAAGAGGCTTTCTTCAGAAACCTTGCGATACAGAACATGAAGGTGTTAAATACTGATAAGCAGGTTCATTTTGCCATTGGCATTACGGAACCCAAAACATATACCATCTGCTTCTCAAAATGTAAGTTTTTCGATAATTGTTCGACAGTAGATTGGGATATTCCTTGCAAATATTTTAATGCTTCTAAACCAGATTTTTCAGGGAAAAAATTTCTGAAGCTTGCTTTGTTGGAAGCCAATAAAAATAGTTTCCTTTTGTTTATGATAGGAACGAAAAGCAGAAATAATATCTCCGAGGTTCAAAAACAAATTCTGACATATATCTGAAATCTATGTGGATTCTATTATTCGTCCTTCGGTTCTATCATAAAATTCAATGGTGTCTTTCCCGCTAAAGATGAAATTATTGTAGAATTCGATTTTTTCTTTGACGATTTCCATTAAACTGCTATCAATTTCATAACCGATACTGCTTCTGTTGAGTTGTCTTGCGACCTTTGTTGTTGTGCCACTTCCTAAGAATGGGTCTAAAACAACTTCACCGACATTCGAAAACAGTTTGATGATACGATAAGGCAATTCCTCTGGAAACGCGGCGGGATAGTTATTCCCTTTATTTTTCGATGGAAGATTATTCACCATATCCCAGACAGTAAGATACCACTTGTTCTTTTGAAATTCTCTGATATCAATTTTTGACTGTTCATCCGGTTGAGGATACTTATATTTACCTTTCTGGAAGATTAAAATGCTTTCTTGCAGATTATCCGGGTAAAAATACATGGGGTACGGATGCTGCAGTAGGACTCCGCTTCTTCTGCTGATTCTTATATATCCCTCGGGCTTTCGCCAGATAATTTTGTCTCTGTATCTGAATCCAGCATCAAGGAACATTCTAGTAATATCTGCGACAATAGGGTATTTCTCTCCTTTGACCAGCATATCGTCGCAGTTTACGACGGCAATCCTACCCTGTTGAAGAACTCTATAGCTTTCTTCCGCAAAAGCTGTTATTAGCTTGAGATATTCGTCGTAATCTTCAAAAAAACCTTGATAATCAAAAGGCGCGTTGAAGTATGGCGGCGAGGTGACTATCAGATGAATCGAATTGTTATCCAATTCTTCCATCTTCTCACAACTACCGAAAATAATCCTGTGGTAGGTTGAAATCTCTTCGCTGATATCCGATGCACCTTCGGGCTGAGTTTGTTGTTTGTACTGGCTTGGATTCTGAGGTGCCTTAATATTTTTACTTTTTTCAAGGTACATGGCAAGTTGTTCTTTGAGGAAGCGGCGTTGTCCACCAGGCGTTCTAGTGGATTCAATGAGGTCTTGCTTTTCCATTCGATAAATGGTTGAAGTGCTGACCCCTAAAAATTCAGCAGCTTGTTTTGTCGTAAATTTTTCTTCACTCATCAATGACTCCAAAAGTTTTATAGTTTTCATATATTATACTAAATTGTCCAACATTTGTCAACATTTTAACTATCTTGAATTAAATCCGATATTATGTTATATTCATCAATAAATTTAGATCGATATGCCCAAATGGTTATAGCCGCTGATTTACGGAATTCGCTGATTGGAAAACCTTTAAAATCAGCTCGGTCAGACAATCAGCATTTTCGTCGAGATGTGAATCTCGACCTACAACATTTATATGGAAGGATAATCATGATATTAGCACGTTTAGAAAAACATCTGACATCTGAACAATATATAGGTTTATTGGCTTTGGCAGAAAAAGAAAAAATCTCCGTTGATGAAGTTATTGCTGAAGCTATTGATTTCTACTTATCCAATAAAGATAACC
>CAZUSV010000350.1:0-2956 GCA_964622645.1 uncultured Anaerolineales bacterium | reverse complement strand
ATTCAGCAATATTATATTTGACAGATGGGATGAATTGATATGGATAATCCAATAACTGTAGAGAGCTCATCCGAATATGAGGCTATTGTAGAAAAAAAGTTAGATTTTTGGATGGAGCGCCTGCAAGATTTAAGCGGTAGGAACCGATTATTAAATTTCAAACCCTTTCGATCCAGCACTCTTGAGATTATCCATCCAGAGTTGAATGTTTTGTTCAATCAGATTGTAGGAAAAAACGCAGCGTTAAAAATTCCCGTTTATGAGCCAATAGATATTGACGAAGCCAACGGTGATGTGGATGACAATGACAGCGGCGATGATAGCTCGAATGAAGAACAGATCCAATTAGGTCCATTTGAAATAGGCGTAAAGCAGCCAAGCAATCGCATAAATCGGATCCTTTACAATCTAAGATCACGAGCAAGAACTGCCCTAGAAGAGCAAGGTGTTCACATATTATATTTAGCTATTGGTTTTGTTCGCTGGTATGAAGTTGAAAAAAGCCGATCAGCAAAAGCTCCAATCATATTAGTTCCTATTAGCATTGATAGAGAATCAGCGGCAAATCCATATTACGTTAGGATGGTGGAAGAGGATATCGTTTTGAATCCTTCCTTTGTCGTGAAACTACGAAATGATTTCAATATAGAATTTCCCGAACTTCCCGAATTTGATAGTTATGCAGATGTAGAAATCTATTTTCAACAAATTCGAGAAACAATTAATGGCCTAGGGCAATGGAGTTTGATCGAAGAAGCTGCCATAAATATATTCAATTTTCAAAACCTGGTTATCATCGGAGACATTGATAGCAACCGAGATATTTTCAGCAAGGACCGATTGATTCAAGCGCTGAGTCTAGGAAAATTCGAAAAGAAGGACAGCTTGGAGGTAGAAGATTTTATTGAAGCAAATGAACTGGATATGAAAGTAAAAGCAGCGGATACATATCAAGTTCTATTTGCCGATTCCAGTCAACAAGAAACAATCGAAGCTGCCAAAAGTGGTGCCGACATAATTATCCAGGGGCCACCTGGAACCGGAAAAAGCCAAACGATCGCAAATTTAATTGCTGAGTTTCTGGCTCAGAACAAAAAGATTTTATTCGTAAGTCAGAAAGCAGCCGCCCTAGAAGTGGTTAAAAGGCGGCTTGAAGAGGTAGGTTTAGATGAATTCTGTCTGATGGTTCACAGCCATAAACGGAATAAACTAGATGTGATTCAGGAATTAGGAGCAACCCTTGATTCACACGAGGCATTTCTTTCAAACTATGACCCAACGCTATTGACAGAATTAGAGGCAACCAAGAGTTACCTAAACCAGTATATTAATGCTTTACACCAGCCTTCATTAGGATTAGGGATCACTCCCTACCAACTTTACGGGTATATAGCCAAACTAGAACATGTTGAAAACATCCGATTTTCTTTTCCCAATATCGAACGCATTACGCAAACGGAATTTAAGGAAACAACTTCAATACTCGAATCCTTTACTGTCCATGACAACTTGCTAAGAAACCACGAAGAACAGCTGTGGTTCGGGGTAGAACTCGAAAAACTATCCCTAGAATCTTCTGAGAGGATAGAGGATTCTTATCATGAACTTCAAGAAAAGATCACAATTTTGGATGGCTACATCGATGAGCTGGCATCAATATATAACCTTGAAACACCAATCACTTTGTTAGGGTTTGTTCAGGTTTTACGTGTTGCGAGAGTTTTTCATCCTGATATTCTTATTAATGCGGAAATTGTTGAAATCTCCAATCGATTCAACCAGCGTTTTTCCAGTGCAGTGCGTTATTTGATTCCCCAATATTGGAAAGATAGAAAAGCAATTAAATACTATTCAAAAGAAGAAAAACTACCTGGTTACAATGCTATCAAATCTGATCTCGAATATGTCGTACAGCTATTAAAACTAAGAAAAGACTCAGATTATGCATGGGAAGATGATGAGAAGCAATCCATTCTGTCTAAACTTAGTGAATTCTCAGATCTAGCAAAAAATATAACCCAGAGCTTTCAGCAACTTGCTATAGATTTAGGTAATCCGAGTGTGGGGCAAGAATACCTATTTGATTATCCGAAAATTCAAGTAGAGAAATTAATTTTTGCCCTAAAACAAAGACACGATCAAATTGACGCCCTGGAACAATGGGTTCGATTGCATAACTTGATTGACGAAGCAAAAACTCAAGGCTTGGATGGTTTTCTCGGTACTGCTATTCAGAAGAATATTCCTGTAGAAAAATGGGAAGAGATATTCAAGAAAAGGTTCTATACCCTTGCCCTGGATAGGGTGGTTGGAAATAACAAGGTATTGATGAATTTTGAAGGCAAAGAACACGAGGGGGCAATCAAGAAATTCCAAAACCTGGATCAGAATCGCATCCATTACGCAAAGGAACAAATTATTAACCGGATTCGGGCAAATCGACCTGATGCCAGCTGGATGAAAACTGCTTCGAATGAAACAGCAATTTTGCGTCGAGAAATGAATAAGAAGCGACGCATCAAACCACTACGTAGATTATTTCGAGAAATTCCAGATTTGTTATTGAGCCTAAAGCCCTGCCTGATGATGAGCCCTTATACAGTCAGTCAATTATTACATCCAAATTTGTATCGCTTTGATGTAGTTTTGTTTGATGAGGCTTCGCAAATGCCTTCCGAATATGCTGTCGCGGGTTTAGTAAGAGGAAAACAAGTAATAATCGCGGGTGACACGAAGCAACTTCCCCCAACTAGATTTTTTCAAACAATGGAAATTGACACAGAACAAGAGGATGATATTTACGATGAATTCGAAAGCATTTTAAATGAAGCAGATGCTATTGGATTCCCGAGTAAAAGTTTGAAATGGCATTATCGCAGCAGAGATGAAGCCTTGATCGCCTTCAGCAATTACCAATTTTATAGAAATCAGTTATTGACATTTCCAAATTCAAATT
>CAZUSV010000349.1:0-2958 GCA_964622645.1 uncultured Anaerolineales bacterium | reverse complement strand
TCCTGCTGATAAATAGCTTCCGAATCATCTGTTTCATCTAAACTGCGGCCCAACGTTGGCTTTAGGCGCCCGGCGGCTTTGACCCTTAACATCGCTCGCCTAAAACCTTTGAACTACTCTCAACCTCGCGACCCGGCGTCTGACCTTTTCCACTAACTCGATCTTGTCCGATTATCTGACTTTTCGCGGCGCCCTCTCTCCGGCGTGAGCCGGGTCGCCTACAAGCGGGGTTAGGCCGCACCCATGCCTGATGACACCTTGAAAATATTGTAACCCAACCCCGAAAGCATAACGAAAAAATCTGGACTTCTTCCCACACACCATCAACTATTAGAACGATGGCGATCTAATTTGCGACTCCTTCGCAAGCCAACTTTATCTCTTTCCAGAGCGAATTAGATGGCCGGGTTTGCATTCGAAAGTTCACTTTATATATAAGCGGCTTTGGCGTGTGTTTTTTCGATTTCTTGTATTCTTATCTACCAATGCCGCGCTCATGGCTGGGAAGAATTTCAATGCACTTTCTTACATATCAAATGGGCCCAACTTTCGCTATTCCATTTCCCGTTTTTTTCGATCTTGTTCCTGCTTGTGATCCAACCGCTGTTGCTCTTCTTGTCGTTGTCTTCTTTTTTGTTCTTGTTTTTGATCTAATTTCTTTCGTTCCTTTTGACGATCTTTTCGCCTCTGTTCCTGTTTCCGATCCGTTTGTTGCTGCTCCTGTTGGCGTCGTTTTCGCTTTCGCCCTTGTTCTTGTTCCTGATCTCGCTGGCGTTGCTCTTTTTGCCTTATTTTTCGCTCCTGCTCCTGTTTCTTATCAAGTTGTTTCTGCTCCTCTTGGCGCTTTTTTCGTTTCTCTTCTTGTTGCCGGTCTATCTCCGCCCGATCTTGTTTCCATCGCTCAAGTTCATCTTTCTGATTCTGGCTCATTTCATATTCCTTTTATATTTTTCACTTACCCAAACTTACAAACGAGCTCTCATAATGCGTAACAAACCTACCAATCATCATTCTTTCAATGTAATCTTACCATTTGCAATTGATACAAAATGTCACGGCCTAACGTGGGCGTGTGCTGCCGGGGCGGCATTCAACTTTTAGCAACATTAGCCCGTAAACAATCGTGATTTTTCGCGCCACTTACCCTCGGGGCGAAGCCCCGGTCGGTACTACGCAGGGTTAGTAAGGCATTTCTTCCTAGCACACTCTTGGCAAGGTTCCTCTCAGATATCTGTTGGATTTATTGTAGCACCTTCCTGGACTTCTTTCGGTATTCGATCTAAGTTTCTTCTAGAATTTCCTTTTCACCTTCAAATTCACAATTCCTTATTCTGGCCTCTTGATCGCCTGATACTCGCTATCGTCCCGCGACTATTTGCTCAATAACCAAGTGC
Organism: uncultured Anaerolineales bacterium; assembly: GCA_964622645.1. Lineage (GTDB taxonomy): Bacteria > Chloroflexota > Anaerolineae > Anaerolineales > UBA11858 > NIOZ-UU35. The sequence continues at coordinate 1,564 of CAZUSV010000349.1, read as the reverse complement.
CCCCTGCTCTCCACAGCACTAACTCGCAGCGTATCTCTTTACTTGCCCCGGGCCCGGACTCGATCTTGCTGTTCCCATCGATCTTATCGGTGCTATCTCGATCAATATTGCTTTATTCCAATATGCATTGCAGGTCTTACTCCTTGGATGCCTGGCGACACGACCCTTCACACACCAAGGTGAGCAAACTTGCGTTTTGGCTCGATTCCCCATTTTCACTTACTGCTTGGCAAGTTTGCTGACCGGCGAATGCACAAAATTGTTTCTCTATTCTATAATTCTCGAGCGGTATTGGTTGCGTTTTTCTCTCACTGATTTCCATCCGCTAGATCCCAAGCAACCAATTCCGCGGCTTCTCCTAATTTTTCCTGTCCTGTGATTTTTGTCCAACTACCATCAAGTAATAGGATGAGTTCTCAGTGTGATTATCTTTTTGCCTTACTAACGTTGGCTTTAGGCGTCCCGGCGACTTAGACCCAAAACATCGCTTGCCTAAACCCTTTGAACTCAGTTCCACTTCGCGACCCGGCGTTTCACCTTTTCGACAAACGCTATCTTATCGATTTTCTGACTTTTCGCTCCGCTTACTCTCCGGCTGCAAGCCGGGTCGCCTGCAAGCGGGGTTAGGTGCTTAATTACAACAATTATTGCCAGTACCTACTTGTACTAATGAGAAAATCAGAAATTCCATCCACACTAACAACGGCTATTGAGCGCGTATATTCATTATATAAAATATTAGTTAGCTTTGAATCTCTTTCATCCGGCGAAACTGGATGCTTAAGCCCTGGAGATTGATTGTAATCATAGAGTAACCAATCAATTTTTTCTAGTGAATGTTCAGATAAATCTACTTTTCCGTTTTCCAAAGATGATGAGCTAAGATTAACTCGTGAAAAATATAATTGTGCAGTTGTAAAGATAACTGGTAAAAAACTGATTTTAGAACGATCAGGTAAAATTTCTGGTCTTTGAGAGACAAACTCAATGAATCCATTTTGCCCTCTCAATACTTGTGTTGCTGCATCTTCAATCGCCTCTCTCTTCCCCCCAATTGGATCTCCTTTTTGATCAGATTTTACTTCTAATCCAATATGGAATACTTCTCTAGCACCAGATATCTGTTCGACTGTTGTAGAGGTATAACCACTTTTTGAACGGAGCAAAGTTTCATACATTAAATTTGCTAAACGAAAATTCTTTGGTGGAAACGGAGCCTTAATAAAACACCAGTTCGATAATGCAGGATTAACTCGTTTACATTCAACTAACATGTAAATTGGTTCGGTTTTATGTTGAAATACTATATCGATGCGAGTTCCTTTTCCTTGAATTTCCACCGGAAACTCAATAACAGGTCGCTGCCAATGAGATAATCTCTGATAAGCAAGTTTTTCCGCCAAATCCAATGCCGAGAATTGAAACCCATAACCATGTAGATTTAGAGTTTTTTCAAAGGCCTTGATTAGATTATCTTCGCTATTACTCATATAAAACCATCTCTTTTTGGCACCTTCTATGATAGCGATTTTGTCAAGGGTAGCGGCCTGATAGACCCGGCCCA
>CAZUSV010000348.1:0-2968 GCA_964622645.1 uncultured Anaerolineales bacterium | reverse complement strand
CTATATCTCGACTTATGGCACGGTGAATGCCGCAAGGCCTTCATTGCAGATGAAGAATTGGAAAGCAAACTAAAGCCTGCGTGTGTTCTCAGTGCTCCTTATGCAAATTTTGCGCGCATCATAAAAGGCGAACTCGACCCCATGCAGGCCATGATCACTCGAAAATTACGTGTCAAGGGCAGTATGGCCTATATGATGCGCAATGTACCGGTTGTGCTTGACTTCGTGCGCTGCGCACAGGAAGTGGATACAGAACTATTGACTTAAAAGCTGTTCTTAAATGCTGTATAATCAATAGATATAACTTATCATGAAAAAAGACAACACAATTGATTCATTTAGCGAGTTAGAGCAAGTGCTTGCACAACTCCAAAAACAAACCCTGCCGGTTGAAACGCGCTCGGCAGTGCAAAACGCGCGCCAGCGTCTACAACAGCTTTTGCGTTCCACTGAACAAGATTCAGGTCAAGGGCGGCTGGCGGCCCTATATCAAGTTTCTCGAAGTTTAGGAGTATCACTCAATATTGATGAGGTGCTCAGGCAGGTTATGGATGCTGTTATCCAATTGACCGGTGCAGAGCGCGGATTTCTTACCCTTGTAGAAACAGATTCTTCGGAGTTGAAGCTCGTTGCAGCCAGAAATATCCAGCAAGAGAATTTACAGCGCAAAGATATGGAAATCAGCCGGACGGTGATCCGCTCAGTTATCGAAAGTGGAAAAGGCGTTGTTACCACAGATGCGCAAGACGACCCCCGCTTTTCAGAACAAGAATCCGTCATCTTCTACGCGCTGCGTTCTATCATGTGCGCACCGCTACGGGCACGGGGGCGCAGCATCGGTGTAATCTATGTAGACAACCGTGCGCAATCTGGATTGTTTACGAATGAAGATCTAGATCTTCTAAACACCTTCGCTACCCAGGCTGCTGTGGCTATTGAAAATGCACAACTATACACCCAAGCTGATCAAGCACTAGCCGCGCGCGTCTCGGAGTTGGTAACGCTTAACATCATCGATCAAGAACTGAACGCCTACCTCGATCTAGATCACGTACTAAAGATCATCCGCCAATGGGCAATCAAAGGGGCAAATGCAACCCAAGCATGGGTAGCCCTTTATGACGAAGAAGAAGCCGGCCTTAATCTGGTTTCCACATCCCAAGGTGGGGACGCTCTAGAACTCGAAGATTGGGTGATTGCCAGCATTCAACAAGATTCTGCCCCTCAGTATTTCCCGGCTAGGGATAGCAGCCCAGCATATTTTCTGGCACCCCTCATACATGCAGGAAAAACTATCGGTGCCATTGTTGTATCCCATTCCAATGCGATCTCTTCGTCAGATCAACGCTTCGTAGAAAGATTAGCAGGTCGAGCGTCAACGGCTGTTGAGAATGCCCGGCTTTATTCAGCCATCGAGTTCGCCAACGAAGCTAAATCCCAATTTGTCTCGATTGTTACCCATGAACTTCGTATCCCATTGACATCCATCAAAGGATACTCAGACCTTATTCGGCAGGGAATTGTTGGCGAAATTAACGATCAGCAAGCAGAATTCTTAGATGTAATTAACAGCAATGTCGAGCGCATGTCCGTCCTGATCTCCGATTTATCTGATATCTCCAGGATCGAGCGCGGTAAAATAAACCTGAAGCCCGAATACATCACCTTGCAAACCCAGGTACTTGAAACGCTTAGCAGTTTACGACACAAACTCGAAGAGAAATCTCAAAGCCTGGTGACTGATCTGCCTGAAGCCCCCTTGCGGGCTTATGCCGATCCCAGCCGCGTGGTACAGATATTAACAAATCTGATAAGCAATGCCTGGAAATACACACCTGAAGGCGGTGAAATAGCTATCCGAGCCTTTGCCAAAAATGGGCAAGTCTGTATAGAAGTTACTGACACTGGCATTGGGATCAGCGAAGAAGAACAAACCAAACTCTTTACTCAATTTTTCCGCTCAGAATCTCCGACGGTCCGTGAACAACCTGGCTGGGGTTTGGGTCTGAATGTCACCCAGCGGCTGATTGATATTATGGGTGGTGAAATCGGATTCCGCAGTCAACTAAACCAAGGCAGTACCTTTTGGTTCACTCTACCTGCTGAGCAAACCCAGGAATAAATACCCCATAAGTGTAATCATGCCTAAACGAAAACCTGGTAACCGACACATTCTGCTCATATATCGCCGATGGTGGGATCGTTTGTGGAAATCCACCTTACTGCTTGGCATGCTATTGGGGGTTGTCTGGTGGCAAGCTGGTACTGATCAAACGGTTATTGTTCAGACCGCCAACAACCTTTGGGTTTTAGCTGGTGCCGTCGTCTGCCTAATGACAGGGCTATTTGCTGTGGTAGCCCGCAACATGAGTTATGTGCAACCCCTAAGGACCCATTTTCGAATTGTTACACCATTTATGAAGCTCAATGTTGCTTACCGAAGAGTACGGGCTATTCACCCGGTCGATCTGTTTCAAATTTTCCCACCTGATGAACAAAGTGGGGCCAAACAACGCTTCCTTGCCCCTCTCTATAGATACACGGGTTTAGCAGTCGAATTGAGAGGATACCCGCTCTCACGCTTCGCCCTGCGGCTTTTCTTCCCGCCACAATTCTTCCTACCGCAGACGACCGGATTTGTCCTCATCGTCAGAGAGTGGATGAAACTTAGCACCGAAATAGATACACGTATTGGCGCTTTGCAAGCAGGAAAACAAAGCTCTGATCAACCCGGATTATTAGAAAGCATCCGGCACCAAAATCGAGGTTGGTAAGCAAGAAATCCCAATTCAAGGGAGTGGTAATTCCATCAAACTCGCGCGCAATAATTGTCATATACCTGAGGGAGCAACATCACCTGCCAACGGTGACCTTTGACCATCAACAATCCAAACTATTTCTGTTATTATTTTTAACGGAATGGGGAGCAATCCCTTCATTCATCGCTGTTTCCTCCTTTGGCGAAGTC
>CAZUSV010000347.1:0-2974 GCA_964622645.1 uncultured Anaerolineales bacterium | reverse complement strand
CTAGCTTATTTCATAAATTCTCCTTTAGCGGATCATCAGCTACGGGCTCCATCCCGTTCTCAATTAGCTGATTGCGCAATTTCTTGATCACCTGTTTCAGATCAACCATTCGGACTTCGCGGCCTGCCATTGAATTAACCATGATTTTTAAACTACGTGTGCGATCTTCGACGCGTTCTTCTAGAGTATCGTGGGCTTCTTGTAATTCTTGCTCTGCTCGTTTTTTATCGGTAATATCCAAGAAGATTACAGCAAACTGGCCTTCATTTGGTTTATATGCAACTACTGAATACCATCTTTCAAGCGATTCTGCATAGTTCTCAAAAGATATACTATTTCCCGTAAGAACAACCTTTCCATATCTGCCTATCCAGTCCGCAGGGTCATTTTCAATTCCAGGCAATGCCTCAGTAACCCTTCTTCCAATTATGTTTTCTCTTTTAAGGGTTGTTTGCTCTTCAAATGTTTCGTTTACATTCAGGAATATGTAATCGATTGGCTTTCCTGCTTCATCAAACACCATCTCATGAAGGGCAAACCCACTCTGCATATTTTCAAATAGGGATCTGAACTTCTCTTCGCTCTCCCTTAGCGCTCCCTCCGCTCGAATTCGGTCGGTAATGTCTCTGGCTATTCCCAGTACTAGAGTTTCTCCTTCAATTTCGACGGGATGTGTGGATATCTCTGCTTCAATCTTATTACCATCTTTACTGTTTAATGTAAACTTATCAGGTCCGGTCGGTTTACCCAGAGCATTTTTTGCGAGAATAGCGGCAGCCTTTGGTATCAATTTCTTTGGGAGAATATTTAATTTTAGAAAGCTTTTCCCTATTAGTTCCTCTTTTTTATATCCCGTTATTTTTTCCGCTGCCTTGTTTCCATCTATGAAGTTCCCCTTCAGATCATTAAGGTAATATGCGTCAGGAGCAAATTCGAAAATTAACCTGTTTCTTTCCTCTACCCGCACCTCCTCGGTGATATCCCGCGCAATACTGAATGTCAGTTGTCGATCCGGTAGTGGAGTTGCATTCCACGATAGGCAACGATAGGAGCCGTCTTTGCAACGATACCGGTTCTGAAATGAGATGACTGGTGACCCATCCTCTCTGTGTTCCTTGGAAGTGGATAAGGTTGCTTCTAAATCATCAGGGTGAATAAGCTCAAGATAGGTCATACCCAGTAATTCTTCCTCAGACCATCCAAGCACTTTGTACCAGGATGGGTTGACACGCTTGAAATTGCGGTCATATCCAATGACGCTGATCAAATCAACAGAGTGCTCAAAAAACATGTTCCACTCTTCATCCGCACTCCCTGGCTCTTTTTCGGACCGTTCCAATTCTGAAACACGCCGACGCATTTCTTCCAATTCAGTTATTAGCTGCGCTTTGGTTTTATTTTGGTCTTTCATAATAACTTTCCATTATCGCCATGCTGTTGGATAATCATGATTATCAGCATAGCATAATTCTTTTTCTCGTCAAGCAAAAAATGTAGCCAAATCGGAATATCCCCCAAAACCGCCAGGCCGTTGGTTCGAATCCAACTGGGCCTACTTTTTACCCCCTTATTTATGCGCAATTGATTTGTAAATTGCGCATTTTTCTTTCATCTAAAATGTCCTCCCTAATGGCTTTTATATGCACCTTCAAACCGTAACCCAAGATGCGTTCTCTCCAAATTTTAACTAACTAATAATGTGGACAAAAATTGGGGAAGTAAGTCATTCGACCTTTTCAGGAATGGGGTGTCTCTTTATAATACGAAATAGAATAGAATTTTTTCTCCAAGGAGTAATCAATGTCATTCAATGAGAATAAACGTTTAGACACTTCCCAGGTGCAAGACCGACGTGGTGGACGCAGAACCGGCAGGAAAATCGCCGTCGGTGGCGGCGGGTTTGGTATCGTTGCAATACTGCTTTATATGCTACTTGGGGGTAACCCGGCGGACCTAGCCGAATCTGAAGTGTTCAGCCAACCATCATCAGGTGGTTATTACGAGAACGTGAATGACGTTGAAACGGAATGTCTCACCGGAGCGGATGCGAATCAAAGGCAGGATTGCCAACTGGTTGGTTTTGTAAACAGTGTGCAGGCTTTTTGGGTAGATGAATTACCAGATTATGGTATGGAATATGTGCCTGCTCAAACCGTGCTTTTCTCCGGATCAACACAGGGTGCCTGCGGATTTGCGTCTAGTGCGTCTGGTCCATTCTACTGCCCCAGGGATCAGATGATTTATGTAGATTTATCTTTCTTTGAAACCATCCAATCACGATTCGGCGCCCAAGGTGGACCATTTGCAGAAGCTTATGTGATTGCCCACGAATATGCACACCATGTCCAGAATCTATTTGGTGTTTTAAATACATCTGGAACGATTCGAGACTCAGGCCCAGATAGTGAAATTGTATTTACCGAGTTGCAGGCTGACTGCCTGGCTGGTATCTGGGTTCACCACGCAACCGAAACCGGATATATTAAGGATTTAACACGGGAAGATATCATCCAGGCTTTGGATGCCGCTTCATCTGTTGGTGATGACCGCATCCAGCAACAAACTCAAGGATACATTGTACCCGATGCATGGACGCATGGATCATCAGAGCAGCGTCAAGCTGCCCTTTGGGATGGGTTTCAATCGGGGGATGTGGGAACTTGTAACACGCCTGGGTGGGAAGATTAACTATCTTCCCGTCAAGCAAAAATGTAACCGAATTGGAATATCCCCCAAAACCGCCAGGATGTTGGATCAACTCCAGTACAGGCTATCTCATATAATTACTTGAATTCAATTGTATCAAGTTACTTCTCCTTCACTTCCCGGTGCAACCGTGGTGCAACCCGTATGGAAATTATAGAAAAAAATGGACGCAAAAGACGTTTTGACCCCCATATATTCCAATCTGTGGACATTATGGACACTATATATGGGATGGACGCTTTTTGCCGCAGCTTCGAATCAGTAGGTT
>CAZUSV010000346.1:0-3023 GCA_964622645.1 uncultured Anaerolineales bacterium | reverse complement strand
AAAAATACGCTTCTTGGCGTACTAATGTTTGGCAGCTGCCACGCTCTTCTTGCTTTTCTTCTTGCTTAGCGAGGAGCTGTTTGTTACAGGCATCTATCATTTCAAGAGCAAAGATTTTTTTATAACTTTAGGTACGTTATTCACATTTAATTTATAGAAATAAACACCCGAACTAACTGAATTATTGTTTTCGTCTTTTCCATACCAGTTAACTGAATGATTGCCCTTTTCGATTTTATTATTTATCAGAGTTCTTACTTTTTGACCTTTTATATTGTAAACAGTTAACTCAATTTTACTTTTCGTCGGAATCGAGAATGATATTGTGGTGGATGGGTTGAATGGATTTGGATAAATAGATAGATTATTATTTGTAATTATTTCAACAGGAATTATTCCAGTTCCTGTCATATTCTGTACATCGCCTAACCAAAAATCACTATTTTCATCAATATACCACATTTTAAAAGGATCATAATTAGAAAACATATAATTTGAATAACTATAGAAATTAAAAGTATTCGTACATTTTTCCCATGAAATACCATTATCAATAGAATTAAATAGCCAATATTCAAATACCCATTGATCATTTAAAATATAACCAGCTCCATACAAATCAGAATTATTAGGATCAGTAACAATTTTTTGATTAATTAATGGAACTTGATCATTCACAATACCAGTATATAATAAAGTCCATTCAAAAATTCCACTTTGTTTTTCATAAATCTGATGACCATTTGGTCCTGTTATCTGTATATTACAAAATAGTTTATCGTTGTCATTAATGTCATAATACAAATCATAACCTGATATCGAACCTTCTGGGGGAAGATTCGTATCTAATGAAATCCAAGAATTACCATCATTTATTGAATAATAAAAGCCTGTATCATCCAATATATATAACACATTATTATTTGAATAGTGAATGTCATAAAGAGAAGAACCAGGTATTGTTCTTGTAGACCAACTGGAGCCACCATTTAAAGTTCTTAATAATGATGAACTAGATTTTAAAAATATTTTAGAGTCATCGGGAGAAATTGATATAACATTTGGAGAGATGTCGCTTGGTAATTCAGCAATAAATTCCCAATCGTCACCAGAGTTTTCACTAATAAATAATTGGTCTTTAAGTACTGCAAATACTTTGTTCGTATTTAGATGAGAAAAACTTAATGCAATTTGGGAATAATAAGAACCTATTGGTGGAATTATTGTGCGCCAATGTTGCATATCTGGCAAAAATTTATAAATACCATCATTATCATTACATATTGTTACTCCATTACTTGATGTATTTATTCTAGAATGTGTATGTGACAAAGGCTCTATTCCAATGTTTATCCAATCATCCGCTGTGAGGGATGATACCGATACACCAGTATTTCTACTACCAGTTAGGATTTTGTTAGAAACATCTACAGATTCTAAATAATCATAATCATCTGAAATTTTTAACCATGTTGAACCATCATCATCTGATGAATATAATCCCTTATCAGTTGCTGCATAAATAATATCATCTACAATAATGAAATTTTTAATATTATTAATCCCATAAATCGGATTCATATTTATTGTTGTCCAACTATTACCTTCATCAGTAGACTTTGCAATCATATTTACATTTGCATAAACACCCATTAAACAATACAAATCATGATTATTAACAACCAGATTTCCGAAAAAATACGGAGAACTTACAGAGTATACCTCTTCCCATGAATTACCGCTGTCGACAGATTTATATACTTCATAATCTCCTATTGAATACAAAATTGTTGGTGTTAAATCATCATAAGCAGTCCATCCTGAATCAATATCTTGTATTAAATTCCATGATTCTCCTCCATCAATTGTTTTATAAATACCAGAATAATAGGCTGAAAAAACAATATCAGGATTTGTTGGATTAATAGCAATTTGGTTATTTAAACCAAATAGAATGCCTGGAATTGGAGAGATCTGAAACCAACTTTCTCCTCCATCAATACTTTTCCATTCTTTTGTATATAATATATCTTGGTTACTTGGTGCAATTGTAAATATTTCGTTAACATTATTGTTTTCTAAAACTATGTACCAACTACTTCCATTATCGACAGTTTTGTAAATTTTAGAATATGTAACAGCATAAAAAATATTGTTATCATTTCTGTTGATGACAACTTTTTCTACATTTCCTTTCTGTGGTGCATTAATCTGCTCCCAGTCCGCAAGAAGTACTTGATAAGAAAAGACTAAATATAATAAGAATAAAATTAATTTTCTCATTTTAAAACTCCTCTAAATATAATTTATTTTTAAGATTTATTATTGGCAATCCATTAACAAATTTTCTATTTTGTTTTGAATAATGCCAATGACGTCTTTCGTTTGTTTTATCAATTTCAGATATGATAAAGAAGATATTTCGATTTTTATCACAAATACTATTCTCAAGTCTTTTCACTGCTTCTAAATAAGCATTATTCATTGCATTTTCTATATTTAGCAATCTTTTATTTTTTGCTAATTGATTTTTTCTGAAAATTATATTATATGAAATTGAAATACGAAAGGGATTATCTTCATCTAATAACTTAACAAAATCATAAGTGACTTCTTCTTTTGACCAACTATATTTTAGTGTAAATTCAATACCAATTTTAGGTTTATTATAACTACCCAAAGCAAAATCAACAAAACCAGCTGTTCCTGATTTATGTAGTATATATTTGTTGTTTTCTTTTTTATATTTACCACATTCAATTTTTGATTGTTTTTTATATGTCGGCCATTCTGGGTGTAATATTGTATCTTTTAATGTTAAAGATGTTAAATTCAATAAATCCTGTTTTTTTTGTAGAAGTGAAGTAAACATATGATGTAAATATCTTTCGTTAAACATTGAATCTTTATATTTAATGTTTTCAGCTATTTTTAAGATAATACTCAGAATATCTTTACTATTCATTTTATACTTTCCTCAAATATTTTTTAAACTTCTTACCGTTTTGAACAAATGCCTGTAA
>CAZUSV010000345.1:0-3127 GCA_964622645.1 uncultured Anaerolineales bacterium | reverse complement strand
AACCGAGTTTTTCCACAAAAACTCGGTTTCTTATTCTTTTATTGAATTAGCGAACTTAAAATCTCTGATAGTGAATTTATTACCCGAGCTCCACACAATTTTAGCCTTTCCCTTGAATTGTGACCACTAGGACACAGCACACAATCTATTCCAATAGACTTTGCTACTTCAAAATCATGAACTGTATCCCCAATGAGTAACACCTCGCCTGCATTAAAATCTAACTCTTCTATCAACCGCTTCCCATTTTCGATTTTGCTACCGGCATAGTAATCATTCAGACCAATAATTTTTGTAAACAAACTGCGTATTTGAAAATTATCTATTATCCCTTCAAGTCTGGTCTGTTGATATGCGGACAATATTGATTGTGTCAATCCGGCATCGGCACAAGATTTCAGAACACTCATTGTATCATGCCTCAATTTACACTCAAGTCGCCGTTTATCATACTCAACAATGTATTCGGTGGCGACAACTTCATAAGATTCAATAGAAAAATCGAATCCTATTCCGCAATAAAAATCTATAACCGGAAAGCCAAACTCCTCTTGATATTGCTTATGGGTAATGGGTGGGAGATTGCGTTTGTGTAGGAGCTTATTGATAATTTCCACACATAGCCAAGCATCATCAAATAATGTCCCATTCCAATCCCAAATAATATGCTGATATTTTCTCAAATTAGTCTCCATAAATTACTAGTACACATGGGTCTCCTGTAGAACAGGCAGCCTGCCCGTTTAGGTAGATCGAACGAGCAAGGCTGCACGCTCTACGGCTAGGGAAGACCGAACTCAGGCTTAGCATTCTCCTCAAGTGTCTCCAAAAACTTTTGCCAAGCTGTTTTGTCAATGAAAGGATTTTTCCCGTCTTTCATTAAGGACTGCTTCACCAACGTCGCGTTCTGACCGGGATGAGCGCCGATGAAAACGTCCACTTCACGCTTCTTCAGTTGCTGCAAAGAGTGCATATAATCTGTCCGCCGACTCAAAGAAAGCCCGTACTTTGAGAGATACTCCTTCGAAAGAGTGTTTAGTCCCGGACCACCGTGAATCCCGACGGTATAGATGTTTCCGCCATCGTTAATTTCAAAAAAATACGACATTGAACCAGGTGTATGTCCGGGGATGTGTAGGCACTCGATCGAAGTATTGCCCAGAGAAATAATTTGCCCGTCAACTAATGGCTCGTCTACCTCAAATGTCTCGTAGAATTCAACGCCATACTCTGGAGCCCATGAAAGTTCGGGTCTCGCCTTCAAAATTTCAATATCATCTTCCCCCAACGCAGTCTTAGCTCCTGTCAATTCGACAATAGCTCTGGTACCGCCGAAGTGGTCATAATGCCCGTGGCAGTGAAGGATGTAGCGAATATCATCCGGGTTAAATCCCAATCGCCGAACTGATTCCAGGAGAAGGTATACTGTTTGAGGAAAAGCTGTATCCAGAAGAATTAAACCCTGGCCCGTATCAATTAAGTGTGATGACACATCGCTATTTCCTACATAATAAAGATTCCCTGCAATACGGAAAGGTTTAACGTGATATTTCCAGGGCTGCATGCATATATCCGCCGGCATATTCTGTTCCTCCAATCAGAAACTAGGTTTCCATGTCTGCACTAAGAGTAACACGATTCTATGATAAAGTCAAGGAAATTGCAGAAATTTGTAATGATCAGAAACATATTGCGTCCTCTCACTCAATTATTTGTCTCACTTCTAAGCCACGGAAACACACAGAAGGACACGGAAGTAGGGATTTTTCTGTGTGTTTCCGTGTGGTTCTGTGGCAAAAAAATGTAACATGTTATTGACTAAAACATAAACTGACTATGAGAGGAGATTATCTTTATCGCTTTCATTGTATTTATTCGATATGATGTGAGGACTTAATTGCTCCCGCCAAAAATCTATGCGAGCCACCCAAAAGAATTGAACCCAACCTGAAGTAGCATACTCTAATACATCCGGTGTTATAGATTCAAATGATTTATTTTTTAGCTCATCATTATTTGCATCAGGAAGGTATTAACAATGAGGGATATATTACACTTTAGCCTGATTATATCAGCAAGCATTACGATGTTATCATGTGGAATAATACTAACAAGGACATCTACCGATAAGATTAATTCTAAAAGCAAAATATTTTTTTCGCATAAAGTATAGGAACTACGTTGCACTTCCCAAAAAGGATGCGCGAATTAAATTTATTACTTCCTCCAGACTGATTTCTGATACTGGGAAACGCACATGAGGTGGAAAATCATTTGCATTATCCGGCCAACCACCGGCGTGCAGGTGAAACAAAGGATGAGTTTCCATATTCCCTATGTTTGGATGAAAATCGTAGCGAAAGAAGGAATTAGATTTTGGGCGTTGGTAGTGATAACTGTATTCTATACATCGAATTTCCGGTGTCCTTGCAGTTTCTGAGGCATATTGATACCGAAAGATTTCTTTTAAAACCAGGAATGAACCATCCCTAAAAACAATACCGGAAGGCGAAGAGGAAGGATTGACACGCTCGTAATTTGCTCTTGAGGGCATGTAGATGTAACCCGTGCCATCATCAAAAACACCTACTGTAGGTGAATCAATCCGCAAAGTTATATCACCAAACGAGTAGATTAAGCGCAGTTGTTGTCGAATAAATTTCTTAGCTTCATGAAGGGTTTTGGTGCGAGTAATTCTTCGCATTTTTAAATGGGACAACTCCTCCGCCTTGTTCTATAATTCGGTCAAGATTTTCTAAATCGACGCCGATTTTTTCTAAAAACGCTTCAACTTCTTCCGGATGGTTCCATAGATATTCTCCGAAACTGCCTTTTTTGAATGCGGCCGCAGTGACTTTTGGTTTTTGCTTATGACAAAACTTCACAAATTTGTTCATTGGTATGCACCCCCATTTTAGAATTTTATTTACTATGTTTTAAAATAGTTGTCAAGAAGTTTCTCGCGAGGGTCATTTAGTTTTCCTTGCTGGATTGCTGTTTTCTACCCTGACGAAACGCTCATCGGAAACGTTGCTTTGGCTTTTAATCTTTTACATTTGTCTTGTGGTAATCGTACCGAATGCAGGCGTCTCGCTGACAAAACGGCTTCTCCCATTTCCTTCCTATT
>CAZUSV010000344.1:0-3139 GCA_964622645.1 uncultured Anaerolineales bacterium | reverse complement strand
GCTTCTCTTTGCGCATCGCTATTGATGCGCGATAATATTTTCTCAAGGGACATAATAGTAACTCCCTTTAGAGTTCCGGTTCAGAAACCGAGTTTTTGGGAAAAACTCGGTTTCTATGTATCACACTTGAATGCCAGTGACTTGAATGCCAGTGAGCAAGAATATAGTAATTATCAAGCCCAGGACCGCGTAAAACTCGACGAACACCCCAAGAACTAAGGCTTTTCCAGATTCTGCCGGTTGTTTAGCTGTCATCTCCACGCCCGCTGTACAAACTCTACCCTGGTAAATCGCGGAGATTAATCCAGCGACAGCAATTGGTAAACACGCAAAAAAGATTTGTAATCCTTGGGCGGTAGTTATGCTATCAGCGATAGTTTTCGCCGCCGCAGGATTGAGCAATTGCAATTTGTTAATGACTAAGAAGGCGGCGACAAAACCGTAGATACCCTGTGTACCTGGCAGTGCTACCAAAATCAGATATTTGCCAAAATTTGCTGGATCCTCGCTCATTGCGCCGGCGCTCGCCTGCGCTGGCATTCTTATTCCCAGACAAGAGCCTATTCCTGCTAACACTACCGCAACAGCGGCCCCCATCAAGGCATAAACCATTCCAGAATCAAATAACTTTGTCATCAATTCCGCCATTGTCATTGCAGTAGCGGTTTCCGTTGGCATATTTTTCCTCCTTGACACATGAAAAAGGTTGTTGAAAAAACCTGGTTTCTAAACTGATTGAGTTACATACTTGTGACAACTGTATATAATCGTTTTCTTTTAAACGGTTTAAACTCTTCTCCGCCACCTTCATAAAACTTGGTAAAGAATTCCACGAACTGAAGCCTGGCGGTATGAATAAATCCTCCTAACGCATTTATGACGATATTAAAAAGATGTCCGCCGATAAGTAGCCCTACTGTTATAACCTTACCCAGATAGGGTATACCCCACGTCATCTCCGCCATTGTGTTCACTACACCCGCGATAATACCTGTCGCCAGGCCCAGAGCAAACAGTCGGGAATACGAGAGAATATCGCCAAAGCTTCCAGAGATGCGACTATACAAATCAAAGAAGCCATTGCCAATTCTACCAGCTACACTTTTGCTTTCCTGGTCTGAAAAGGCGACGACCAATATGCAGCACACTACGAAGAGGGCTAAAATACTTAAACGCAACTCAGAGGATAAACTGCCGCGAGTGAAGTAAAATGGAAGAACGCCAGTCATAAAAATCAGCCACGGTATCTGACAGAGAAAAGCGCCTGTCCAATTGCGCACTCTGAAATCTAAATACGTTTTTACCACAAATCCAAACCAGACCTGTAGAAATCCCAGACCCAGGACAATACCAAAAAATTGAATTTGCTTATTTTGTACATCAAGCACTCTGAGCTTTAGGAGAAAATCAGGTAGCTTTTCTGGAGATATTCCAAACCAACCGGCCGTCAAAGTGCCCACAATTATCGTCGCTATGCCCGCGAGAATTAATATTTTGAACAGTTGTTTTGCACCTTCGCCAGTTGCAAATTTTCTGGCGAGAAGGAAAGCAATCACAGCTAAAATTAAGCCATAACCTGCATCTGTGAGACATACTCCGAAAAAGAAGGCGAAAAACGGAGCGATAAGCGGAGTAGGGTCAATCTCCCGATATCTTGGAATGCCATACAAATTCGTCACCATCTGGAAAGGGCTGAATAACCGTTTATTTTCCACATCAATAGGCGGTTCCTCTTCCTCATTTGGCTCTGAAAGCTCGACATAGATTTCTTCAAAATTTTGAACTAATTTATCCTTCAACGCCTCGGCATCGTTTTCCCGGACCCAACCTTCGACAACAAAGGTATGTTCCGTATGGATGAAATTCTCTCTGGCTTCCTCCTGTTCTAATAACTCCAATCTATAGTCATAAAAAACCATCAGATTGTTTTTTTCGTTGGCGAGTTCTACGCTTCTCTGATAAATTTCGGTTTCTCGAGTTTCTATATTTCGAATATCCTCGTCGCTCCGAGCCAAAAGTTCAGAGATTTTGCCCGAATCTGCAGGTAACGTCGTTGGGGAAAATCCACAATTGGTAAGAATCGGCATTATAATATCTTCCTCTTCTTTGAGAAAAATCACTAATAGATACTTGTCTATTTTCGTTTCACTTATAATCTCAAAAGATATGTCTATGCCTCTGCTTTCGATTTCAAGCTTTAGATTGTCATAACCAATTATAGGGATAACACCGAGCTTCATAACTGTTTTTTCGGTATCGTGGATTTCTTCGAGGGGAGTATCCAAATTTGACCAGGGGAGAAGGTAGGATTTATCAGCATTTAGTTTATTTTGCTGGGCGGTCAATTGTGTGACTTCTTCTTCTAAACTCCGGCATTCGTGACATATATCTCGCCAGTTCCGACTATCTGTATGTTCTAGAACCTCGGCATATTCTTGCTGTGAGAGTATGACTTGATTTGCCAAAAATCCGGATAGAAAACCTTTTTTCGTCTCGAACTTCGTAAGATAATTTATAGCAAACTGCAACTCTGCCAAATCGTCTCTCATTCCTCGAATTATGCTCTCTATCATCGATTTCATCGACGACTCAGATGGGTTCATTGAATCAGGTTCATACTCCAATTCCGCATCTGCCGGAGAAGTCGAAGGCTTGGTAGTATCTTCAGGTTCCGGAGATTGTTGTTCCGTTAAATCAACAATATGGATAGCTTCTGAATCCTGAAGAAATTTTACCAATTCCAGATGGTAGGAATTGTGAGCGACGATTTGTAACTTTTTCATGCGATTTACTGCCATCTACCCAATTATCCTCCTAATTATGACTGAGACAACGCTATTTTTGTTTTTCTCCGCCATCACTCGAATTTGCTCACATTCTTCAATATTTTGCGCCTCCAGTCGTTCAATCTCATTTTGTGCTGCCTCCTCTGCCTGGGACATGAGCATTTTGGATTGCTGTGATACGGTTTCTTTTGCTTCATTGGGAATCTTAATCGCTTTTTCTGCCGCTTCTCTTGAAATCTTGTCTGCTTCTAACTGGGCGGCTTTTATTTTATTCCTTGCTTCCTCTTCAGTTTTCCTAATTTTTTCTACGGATTCTCTTGCCATAAATTTCACCTTGATTTCAATACTCAGAT
>CAZUSV010000343.1:0-3168 GCA_964622645.1 uncultured Anaerolineales bacterium | reverse complement strand
ATTTTCTGACTTTTCGCGCCGCATACCCTCCGGCTGCAAGCCGGGTCGCCTGCAAGCGGGGTTGGGCTGCTTTATCAAATTGGATTTGATTTATTTATCCGCTCTTGCAAGCGGCGATATTCAGGTGATTTCGCGTATTCTCGGAGAGCATCCAACCGCCGAACAGTCATTGGATGAGTGGATATCAATTCAATTAGATTGTTCTCCAAATGATCATCTTCTGCTTCAATACTGGCCAGTACTTGCTGCAAACCTTCCCCTGAACGAGCAGCAAACAGTTTGATTAGCGCCGACTCGGCTTTCTTCGGTTTTCCGCATGCCAACATCCCAGCCCGATCAGCGGAATATTCACAAGCGCGATTCCACCACCGAAAGGAGAAGTACAGTATTGCGGCAGCAAGATACGGGCTAGGAATTCCTGCCATACCACCCAAAAGTGAATTCAGCCACGTATGTCCTAGACACACATGTCCTAATTCATGCCCAATGATAAATCGCAGTTCATCCTGATCCATGATTCTCACAAGACCAGCATACAGAACCACACCATATGGCTCTACAAGACCAAAGGTATAGGCATTCAAAGTATTTTCTCGCGCTATGAAGGTTTTGAATGAGACAGATTGCAATCGTTTCGAACAACTTCTCACTAAGGATGCAAGTTTAGGTTCAGTTTGGAATGTGATTGGATAAGCGTTTTCTATTAAACTCTTGTGATGTGAACGGCTGAGCATGTACGAAATCATAAGCATGCCAAACACAAACAATGCGCTACCGCAAAACGTGGCTACGGCAGTAACGGCAATAACCGCAAAAACCAAGAACAAGGTTATTGCTAAGATGATTCTTTCATTAGGATATCGGTAGGCAGTCATCTAAAGGTGATTCTACTCGATAATATTGCACAGCAGCCCAACGTGAGCATTAGCCGCCCGCCGTTTTACCAAGACTCCACATTTTCATTATAGCCATTATTTATCATTTTTCGCGCCGCTTACCCTCCGCCGAAGGCGGGTCGGCTACATGCAGGGTTAGGCCACGTATTCATTCAAGCAGCTTGGCAATATTGTGTTTGTTGTTCTCATCGCAATTCGAACTCATAAGTTTTCTCAAATTCGCTATTTACAGCTAATTGAACCGTACCTTGCGTTAGGTTGAACACAGTCGACCATCTTGCTCGCATATAGCTAACTGGAATCAATTCTTCTAATATCTCCATGGCATTCGTTTCTGTAAAACCTACGTCAAGATTGATTTCAGGAAGTCTTTTTGTCAAGTAGTTATATTGTGGGTCCCAAACATACTCACCTGATCCAATTTCTGAAATAAGATTGTTTGTCAGGAAGGAAATCTCGTCTTTTTCATACCTGATTATGTAGATGCTGTTGTTAGCATATTCGATGACAGCAGAATTTCCATCACTATCCGCTAAGTGAAAATGGATTGAGGAATTACTTTCTGCGGTTCTTATATTGTATTTCCGAATGATAGCTATGGCTTCGTCCACATTCTTTGCATTATCTAAAACTTTCCTCATGAGATGGGAAAAGAAGAGCATTTTTAAGTTCTTATCAAAGAGCATTTCTCTTGAATGAACCGGACCGCCTCCTCTCCGCTGTCCATTTCGTGAGATTATCAGTCCCTCCTCGTTCATTCCTTCTCCCATGATAAATGGGGCCGCAACCAAGAGTTCAATTTTTTGTAATAGCTTGATATCGCCTTGATCCCTGATCAGCCATTCTAATGATGCAACAGAAATTGTCGAATATTTCCCTGGGCGATTCGTCTTTATTACCATTGCTGGTGCTGGGGTATTGATGTCGTTTTTTGCAAAAATGTAATCCCCTCTACTGTCCCTGATGTAAAAGCTCGCACAACCAATATCACTCTCTTGTAAATCATTTCTCATGTAAGCGGAGAAAATAATTTCAGATAACCAGTAGCCGCCATGATAATTGTATAAAAACAGCGGATGATCATCAATCTTGCGGATAGAAAAGATATTCATTACCGGGTTGATTGACAAGAACAGCAAAATTAAACACGTAATGGCAATGACAATGATGTAGATTTTGGACTTCTTTTTCATCTCATCAGCTTTATTTCCACTCATGTATTAGATAATTTTGCAAGAAGGGGCCTAACATGGGCTTCAGGCGCCCGGCGGCGGCGACCCTGAACATCACTCGCCTAAAACCTTTGAACTCATCTCAACCTCGCGACCCGGCGTGTTCACTTTTCGACTAGCTTTGTCTTATACGATTTTCTGGCTTTTCGCGCCGCGTACCCTCCGGCTGCAAGCCGGGTCGCCTGCAAGCGGGGTTAGCTGCCATTTTGCGTGATTAGGCTATTTCCAATCACTTAACCATAAATTTGCGTGTGGCATTCCACTATCCGCCACAGCTTGCTCTAGTGCTTCCTTCTTGATCGGTGTTCGTCGAAACTCCAAACCAAAATTATCTTCCCTTGATTCGACTACTGCATACTCTGCCCATAATGGATTTCTTACCTGCTCTCCTTTTATTATTCTAGGTAATCCTACACTACCAGGATTGATGATCACCTTATCTTGATAAACGCGATACATTGGCTCATGAGTATGCCCACCAACAAGTATCTTAGCTTTGACCCCTGAAAGAAGGTTTCCTAATTCTTCTTCCGATGTTGTTGAACTAATGACATCATTATAACTGCGTGGAGAGCCATGATAGCAAAGCATGATCTCACCATTTTCGAATATGATTTCCTGTGTTGATTGAAATGTGCGAATAAATTCCAAGTCATCATTCGACAGTTGTCGAGCGCACCATAGCTCGATTTCCAAGGCTGCTTGTTGGACTTCGCTGTCAGTTTCCCAAGGTTTTGGTGCTAATACCCAGCTGTCAGTATTCCCCATAACAAAGGAACATTCTAAAAACTTTAACTTCTCAATTACTCTCCGAGGATGAGGGCCTAGCACCGCTACATCCCCTAAGCATACTAAAATGTCAGGCTGAACTTGTTTCAAGTCCATCAATACAGCTTCTAAGGCAACGTTGTTTCCATGTATGTCAGATAGAATTGCTACTCGCAAATTTTCGACTCCAGATCTTGTTGGCAGCTAACGTGTACGTTAAGCGCTGGGGGAGTTAGCACTTGACGCGGCGTCCAAAGATTCCAATCGCTGCC
>CAZUSV010000342.1:0-3171 GCA_964622645.1 uncultured Anaerolineales bacterium | reverse complement strand
CCCAAGCAACCAATTCCGCGGCTTCTCCTCAAGTTCCTGGCTTGAGATGCTTGTCCAACTACCTTCAAGAAATACGGTCAGTTTTTGGTTTGGAATCTTCTCTGACTTACTAACGTGTACGTTAAGCGCTGGGGGTGTTTGCACTTGACGCGGCGTCCGAAGACTCCAAAAGCTGCCTGATTCCAATTTTTCGCCCCGCGTACCCCCAGTCGCTTACACGTGGGGTTAGAATGCCCGACAGAGGGACGCGCACCACCTTTGGGAACAGTACAATCTCAAACTTCACGCTAATCTTCACAGAGACTCAACACCGCCTAACTCAACTGTGCACTCCGTAACCTTGGCTTACTTGTGACCCCACAACTCTGGTTCCCTATTGTCTTGGGTCTCTATCATGATCCTTTGCTGAACAACTCCTTTGGCGATTGACTTGGTTTCTTTTCACCTTCGATTGCAGTTGATATTCTGTGATATGCGCTCCCCAATGACTGCTACAACCTGTTTGCATTCGCTCTCGATAGTTATACCACACTGATTGCAGACCTGTGCATTTGCTGAAGTACTTCCTTTGACCATGACCGTCGCCAGCTCTTCTCCACCAATCAGGTTCACGCGGGCCGGAGCCTTGAGTTGCACACCACTTCGTTTGCGAGGATTTCTTTTACTCTGCCCATTCTGATGTTGTTTTTTGATCAGGTTCCGTGAGTGAAGACTACACAACCATAATAGGATAAAAAAGTCTTTCTTTGCAAAACAATGCAGTCGGGCATTCTAACGTGAGCGTTAAGCGCCCGCCGACTTTCCCATGTTTCCACCATTCCATTATAGCCAAACTTACATTTTTCGCGCCGCTCACCCTCCGCCGAAGGCGGGTCGCTTGCACGCAGGGTTAGCCAGCCAATTGATCAATTAAGCGACTTGCTCATTCTCAGACTAAGCACCTCATACCCAAGCTGTTGGTAAAAAGCAATCGCTGCCTGATTGAACTCGAAAACGTTCAACTCAATTGCAATTGCATTTTTTCCATTCGCCCATTCATGGATTTCACTCATGAGCATTTGTCCTACCCCAGAGCCTCGATACGCTGACTTTACGCAGATACTATCCACAAACACATGGCGTCTAGGAACAAGGACAGGAATTGCTGGAGAATCTCTGATAACTGCGTGGACAAAACCGATAATATTATCGTTTACTTCCGCTACAAGCAATGCAATGTTTTGATCTGAATTCAATCCCAAATAGTATTCCTGCTCGCGAATTGGTCCATCCGGTTTCTGAAAGATGTTCGGAAGATTATTGCGGTGTATAGCATCCACATCGTCAAACAAATCGCATAGCGCATTGTAATCATCGAAAGATGCTCTACGAATGCTAACATTCATACATTTGTCCTGTTCATTTACATACTTATGGCTGGCTAACATGGGCTTCAAGCGCCCGCCGACTTTTGCAATTCTCCACCATATCATTATAGCCAAACTTTGATCGATTCGCGCCGATTACCCTCCGCCGAAGGCGGGTCGCTTGCTAGCGGGGTTGGGCGGCAACTCATTTATAGAGAGAGTTTTTATCAATGTAAGTCAACCTAATTTATGTTTCAACAAGTTCGCCCTAAACATTTTTTTCTGTGTTAATCAAATGAATCGGGCAACAACTTGAGCTATTAGTCCTGCTATCGGCGGCACAATAAATGTAATTGCATAACGAACAATTGCTGCTTTTGGATCAATCAGGGCTATCTCAACCGGCAATCTCGTAACGGACCACAGGGACCATGCGGAGACAAAGCTTACTACAGCTCCCAAGCTAGCCCCTGATTTGTAAAGCGCCCCCACAACTGGGAAAGCTGCGTACGGTGCACCGGGCACCAATCCACCTACCACACTGCCGATCAGAACTCCCTTTATTCCAGCTTGGATTCCTAACCAGTTTGTGATGAGTTCTTTTGGAATAAGTACTTGGGCGACTCCTGCTATCACAAAGCTCAATAACAGCAAGGGTAAGTTGCGCCATAGTGTACTGCCTGCAGTCTGTAATCCTAATAGAGGTAAGTCCCGTCCTCGCCAGAATGCGATCACCAGCATCAGTAACGCGATGACAACCAGAACGAGGGTTACGGTATCCATTGGTTTTCTCCGACTTTGATTTTGATTCATTGAAGTATTCTCTATATTACTTTGGCTCTCGAAAGATGCCGCCCAACATGGGCTTCAGGCGCCCGGCGGCGCTGACCTTGAACATCGCTAGTTAAAAACCTTTGA
Organism: uncultured Anaerolineales bacterium; assembly: GCA_964622645.1. Taxonomy (GTDB): domain Bacteria; phylum Chloroflexota; class Anaerolineae; order Anaerolineales; family UBA11858; genus NIOZ-UU35. The sequence continues at coordinate 907 of CAZUSV010000342.1, read as the reverse complement.
ACGACTCTCAACCTCGCGACCCGGCATCTTCACTTTTCCAGCATTGTCCGCCTAATCCAGTAACCTGACTTTTCGCGGTGATTACCCTCCGGCTGCAAGCCGGGTCGCCTGCAAGCGGGGTTAGGTGTCGCTTGGTTGTCTATAGCGTACAGTTTTTCTTTCACGCACTTCACCAAAAGAATCGAATTGCATTTCTGTCTTCTCTATCACTCGAACTGATCCAATATTCTCAATTGCGGACTCCGCAACAATACCTTTTAGCATCAAAGTATTAACACCGTAATCAAGTACCGCAGCCGCGGCTTCAGTAGCATACCCATGGTTCCAGGCTCGCTTAGCATATCGCCATCCGAAGTCGATGTAGCTACAAATTTTCTTGAAACCACAAAACCCTATCATTTCCCTGGTTTCTCTGAGAATGACTGCGTATCTTGCGAAACCTTCCTCAGCCTCCGATTTGATGCAATCACGTACATATGCGGCTGCTTGCTCATAGGAGTGCGGAGATCCATCGCCAAGATACTTCGTCACTTCTGGTTCTGAGACTATTGCTGAGTACTCAGGGATATCAGATTCGCGAAATGACCTGATGGTCAGCCTTTTGGTCTTGATTTTCATCAATTGTCCAACTTTGTATCAATAATTCACACCATAACTTGGTACCTGCTCTAACTGCTTTGAATGCTTTGGCTGGATGTATGAACTAGAGAAAGTTATCATCTGCGTGCATATCAATAAAGCCATGTTTGTTGGACCATTACAAGACATCTAACGTGTACGTTAAGCGCTGGGGGAGTTACCACTTGACGCGGCGTCCGAAAACTCCAAACGCTGCCTGATTCCAATTTTTCACCCCGCGTACCCCCAGTCGCTTACACGTGGGGTTAGACCGAACTCTTTCCTATAT
>CAZUSV010000341.1:0-3182 GCA_964622645.1 uncultured Anaerolineales bacterium | reverse complement strand
TGGACTTTGGAATTTTTCTCTCGCTTATCCGTAGTTATTTGGGAACAACTCTATTCCCGCAAACGCTCGCGTGGCATGAACACCCAATCATCATAAATGCCTTCGAGTAGATCCCCCCGGTAGAGTTCGATAGCTTGCTGCAAGGCCAGTGCATCTAACCCCGCAGGATCGGCGGACTCCCCCGCCAGCTTCTCGAAGGTATCGATGTCCGTCCACAGATCGGCGCTCTCCGAAATCTGGATCAGTTGCGCATCGCTATCGATGAGCTCTGGCAGCACATTGCGGATGCGCCATAGCGCCTGGGTCAACGACCGCCGTGACCGGGCCTCGTCCATGTCAGGCCAGAATATGCCTGCTATTCTAAGGCGTGATTGCGGTTGTCCGCGATGAAGGAGCAGATATGCCAGCAAGGCGCGCGCCGAGGCCGATCCTAAAATATCAAGCTGATTTTCGCCTCGATAGAGCGTAAATGATCCGAAGAGGTTGGCGCGTATTTGCGTCGAGGACATATGCTTTGATTATAATAGATGAACTATGCCCAGGGTCAAATACGATTATTGATGATGACAATAAAATCGTGATTTGCAGTAGATATTCGCTGGGTGACACTCTAACAAAAAAGCCCCAAAACATATGTAACTGGTCAACCCAGAAGGATATCCCCCGAAAAAAGGGTGTGCGCAGGGGGCGAAGCTCCCTGCGCACACCCTTTTTTCGGGTAAAGCCATTTCGTGGCTGAGTAGTTACAAGATCATTTAGATTTGGGGCTCTATTCGTCTTCAGTTAACGATAATCACGTCGCCATCTGTACCGTTCTTATTGGGAAGGGGATCTCAATATTGTGCTGCTCGAAGGCCGCGTTGATGCCGGTGATCGTGGCATCGATGGTTCCGAGATAGTCTGCGATGTTAAGATCAACCCAAAAATAGACGGTGAAGTCAATCGAAGATTCGCCAAAATTATTGAAGGCCAGGCTCGGCGCCGGGTCATCGATTAGCCCTGTAAGCGAGTTTACGACCTCCAAGACAGTATTTCGCACCAATCCCAGATCACTGCCATAAGCCACACCGATCGTAAAATCCAGGCGACGCTTGTCGTAGCGGCTGTAGTTTTTTATCGGGCTGGTAAACACATCCCCATTGGGAATAAGCACATTTTGACCATCGAACGTGTACAACTCCGTAGCACGAATATCCACGTTGCCAACCGTACCAATATAATCGCCTATTTCGATGACATCGCCAATGTCAAAAGGTTGCTCGAGCAACAGCAGCATCCCTGAGACGAAGTTCTTGCTCACGTCTTGAAGGGCAAAGCCAATCGTAAATCCCAGAATGCCCAAGCCCGCCAGAAAAGCGGTCAAATCAAAACCGATCTGTTCCAAGGCGATCACCACGCCAATGACCAGCACCGCCCAACGCGTGATCTGGTTTATCAGCAGTGTGATCTCAGGGTCAGCCTCACGGCGTTCCATCGTTCTGCGCACGAGTCTGGAAATAAGTCCGGCCAGGTACACGCTGATGACGAAAATCAACAAGGCAACCACCAGTCTGGGCAACAATGTCAACAGCCCGGCCAATAGATCTTGTAGGGAAAGGGATAAATTCTCCATTGATTGTTCTCCAAATGTTCAGAATGGGCGCTATCTTACCGCGCCTTGAAGGTTGTTTGCAAGGGATATGAATTAGCGATACAATCTCGGTCGTGCCCGTTGTATCGGTATTGATGCCATGTTTTAATGCTGCCCAGACTCTGGAAGAAGCGCTCGAGTCCCTCGCCAATCAGACCTTGGATGATTTTGAGGTCATTGCTGTGGATGATGGATCGCAGGACTCAACGTTAGGGATGCTTCAGAGCTGGGCCGCGCGTGATCGCCGTTTTCGAGTTTTATCCTGTCCCCATAGGGGGGTGATCGAGGCTTCAGCAGCGGGTCTAGAACAATGCCAGGGACGTTATATCGCTCGCATGGATGCCGACGACCGCGCCCTGCCTCAACGTCTGGAGAAGCAAGCCGCCTATCTCGATGAGCACCCGGAGGTTGCTGCAGTGAGCTGCCTGGTGAGGGCTTTCCCCAAGCAGTCCGTCCGGGAGGGATTTCGCATCTATGTCGAGTGGCTCAACTCTGTTCTCAGCGATGAAGACATCCGGCGAGAGATCTTCGTCGAAAGCCCCCTGCCCAACCCCAGCGTGACCTTCCACAAAGAATGGTTGCAGCGCATGGGCGGTTATCAGGAGCGCGGCTGGCCTGAAGATTATGACCTCTACCTACGCATGTATCTGGCTGGCGTGAAATTTGCCAAAATCCCAGAAGTTTTGTTAGAATGGCGTGAGCACCCCACTCGCATCACCCGCACCGACAGCCGCTACTCACTTGAGAATTTCCTGCGCGCCAAAGCCCATTACCTGAAGCGCGGCCCTCTGGTAGATCGGGATGCAGTCATCATCTGGGGAGCTGGCATGATGGGGCGCCGCTTGGGCAAACTGCTCATGCGTGAAGAAGATGCTCCTGTCGTGGCCTTTGTGGATATCGATCCCAAGAAGATTGGTAACACTCGCCGTGGAAAGCCCATCATCCCCCCCGAAGATCTACTCGATTGGTGGGGACGCTTCCAAAATCCTGTCGTGTTAGCCGCCGTTGGCGCTCGTGGCGCCCGTCCCTTGATCCGGAATCGCCTCAATGCTTTCGGCTTGCGCGAAGGTCAGGATTGGTGGGCAGCGGCGTAAGTGCAGTGGATCGTGGGTAGTGGACTGTGGAAAGTACCGAATCAACCAACAAACTACCAATCTATCCAACCACCAAACTACCAAACTACCCAACCATGAACTACCCAACCACCCAACTAACCCCCGGCTTGGTCCGTGAAGAAACCTTCACTGTCGAAGATCAGCACACCGCCTACCATATCGGCAGCGGTGATGAGCGCGTCCTGGGCACCCCCTGGATGATCTCTTTTATGGAGCGCGTCTCCAACCGCCTGGTGGCTGAGCATTTGCCTGAAGGTTTCATGAGCGTGGGCATCCATGTCGAAGTCAAACACCTGGCTGCCACACCGGTCAATGCGCAGGTCAAGATTCGCGCCGAGGTTCTCGAAGTGATCAAGAACCGCGTCAACTTATCTGTTGAAGCCTGGGATGATCAAGAGAAGATCGGTGAAGGCACCCACTGGCGCGCTGTGGTCGAG
>CAZUSV010000340.1:0-3292 GCA_964622645.1 uncultured Anaerolineales bacterium | reverse complement strand
AATATGAGCGCTGAATGTAAACAATGCACCGTGAAGGACGCTTACTGGTAGAAGTATCAAGAATGAGGAAAGAAACATGGGTAAGAAACCGATACTTTCACCAATGGAAACGCCTATCATTCCTTTCAGGACCCGTATCAAATAAATTGCGATGATTAAGCATAGCGAGAATAGAAGCGTGAAAAGTGTAAATGTTTCCAGCTTATTTTTGATTGTCTCAACTATCCTCCCAAGATAGAAGGATCCCATAGCCTCGAGAATGAGCCAATTGGCCAGAATAACCCCGATGGAAAATTCGTTGCCAGAAAAAATGATCAGAAACTCCCTTATAAGGAGTATCTCAGCAACCAATCCACTGAATCCCATCACCAAAATCGCAATACAAAGGCGTTTTTTCATCAGACTGAACCTTTTCTGGGTCTCTGGGAACTCCCGTGGTAATGTCCAGATTTGGGGCTATGCGGCGTGTGGAGCACGCCGCATAGCCCCAAATCTGGGAGCTACCCCGGCGATTCCTAGAGACCCCCTTTTCTTTCGGTTCCAGGATAAGCTTCGACAAAATACATCCAGAAGTAGCTCAGATGCTTTCCATATATTCCAATGTGAACCAAGCAGCAGTCTTGCCAATCTTCTGAAGCTATTCAGCGGTTTAGGTTGTTTTGCTAATCCGGCAGGTGTGTCCTGGCGGATGTGGGTTTGTTTTCGGGGCTGGATCCTCTCGATTATAGCATGGTGATATTTATAGCGATCTCGATAAATGATCTAGCAACTCTCTGCGCGTCGGCACCATCTGCGCGCAAGCCTGTGCGATGGTTGAAATCACAGGTGGATCGATGGCTGCCAGAAAATCGGCCGGGGTTCGATTCCCCACAAACATCTCCCGAGCAACACGATGCAATGCTTCACAGCCATCGCTACCCAAACACTTGTATAAATATAGAGCTAAGGGTGCGTCTTGGCGATCGAACTGAGATTGACCAGGCCTACCTTCAGCCAATAATTGCTGAACAGTCGAGTTGAGCGTAAGAGAATTTGACGCAGCAATCGCTGGCAAGTAATTTTCCAGGCGCGGTTGCGTTTCACCATTCGGATGGATATCTCCCATAAAAAGTGCCAGGGGAGTATCACCTCCTGTGGTTTCTGCTAGCGCTTCGAGAATGGCGATCGCCAATAACTTCACGCCCAGATATTCACGCGCCATATCGATATTTCGACGGGCTGCCGCAGTCATTTGCCGCAGATCTCGCTCAACTGGCACACCTTTATAACTATGAAAGACATTCTCAGGTTCGATCCAGGCGAAAAACGCGTCCATCTGCTGCAATGCCTGCCGGTACTCACAAATGGAGTAAACCCTACCCGAGCGCAGTTCAATATTTACCTCCGGAAGCAGTTTCCAGGTGTTATCCAGGAATATCGCTGGATCGGATTGGCCAAAACCGGCCACATCCTGGTTAGCAAACATCAACGCACTCAGGATCGTTTCATCCACATCTGCATCCGATAAGGGGATGGCATAGTCCAGGCCAATGCGCTTCATGCGCTCAGCCAGGGCCTCAAAGCGCCCCACTTTGCGCTCATCTTGGCCTCGGAAAGGTATCGTAGCTTCAATATGAACGGCTATTTTGAGCAACAAAGTCTCCGGGAGAACATGTTGCAACTTTTTCCAGGCCACCAAGGCACTAAAGAACTCATTAACACCGCTTGTGCTGGATATTGGCTGGCCGGTTGAAATGGTAAACAAATCTCGGAGCAACTCGAATGAAGGATCAACCACCTGAGTTTTGTCTACAATCAAGGTGCCATTGTCGGTCTCCAGCAAATAGGGAGCGATGATGGAATAAACAGATGAAGGAAAGCCCCTATCGACCTGGTAATAAACCAGGTCATGGAACACAGCAGCCAGAGAGCGGATCGGAGCGTCCGGGTCCGTGAGTGAGAAGATATGCTCTGGTGTATGAAAGCGTCTTGTTTCTGCTGATAAGGCGCTATGAATGACAACCGCCAGATCTTCTAGCTCCTTGGCACAAACATCTGTATTTAGCTTCTTAAAAGCTTGCTCCAATACGCCAATCAGATTTTGAATTTCGCCTGCTTCCATGCTTTCATCTCCTGATCATAAGTATAGAGCAAAATCGAGGGCTGCGTCAACGGTCTTCCCACTGCGGCAGGGCTTTCTTAAAGTCTTAAGATGTCATTGCGAGGAGTCGCTTTTTGGCGACGAAGCAATCTCCCACTCTGCGAGGAGATTGCCACACTCCGCTGGGCTGCGTTCGCAATGACACATGAAACGCGACTTTAAGAAAGCCCTGCCCACTGCGGGTGCACTGATTGACTCCAATAGGTGAACATGATACACTGATTTCCGTGTCGACTGAGACAATTGTGGCTGGAAGTTAATTGGAGCTTTCCATCGTAAATCCTAAGGAGGATTCAATTGTCAGACCCCATCATTGTTTGTAAAGACGTACATAAATGGTTTGGCGAATTCCACGCGGTGCGTGGTGTTGACATGGAAGTCCAGACGGGGGAGGTGATCGTAATCTTTGGCCCCTCCGGCTCAGGAAAATCCACCTTCATTCGAATGATCAACCGGCTAGAAGAACATCAGCGCGGCCAGATCATCATAGACGGGATCGAACTGACCGGGGATGTTGATAACGTCGAAAAGATCCGCGAAGAGACCGGCATGGTCTTCCAGTCGTTCAATCTCTTTCCCCACTTGAATGTGATTCAGAACATCACTCTATGCCCCATCCAGGTGAAGAAATGGTCCAAGGAAAAAGCTGAAAAGAAAGCCACGGAATTGTTGCAGCGCGTCGGCATCCCCGAGCAGGCCAGAAAATTCCCCGCCCAGCTCTCCGGCGGTCAGCAGCAGCGGGTGGCAATCGCCAGAGCTTTAGCCATGGAACCAAAGATCATGCTCTTCGATGAACCGACCTCTGCCCTCGACCCAGAAATGATCAAGGAAGTGCTGGACGTGATGGTCGAACTGGCAAAATCTGGCATGACCATGTTGGTCGTCTCTCACGAGATGGGGTTTGCCCGTGGTGTGGCTGACCGGATGTATTTCTTCGACGAGGGACTTGTGGTTGAAAGCGGAACACCCAAAGATATCTTCGAGAACCCCCAGGAAGACCGCACGAAACTCTTCCTTTCACAGATATTGCAGCATTAGATGAAGTGTCCGCATTCTCATTTTCAGAGGTGATTAGCTTGACAATGTCATGTTACAGACTTGGACTTTAGACAACGATAACCAAACCCAGTAAAAACTGGGATGAGGTCTGAA
>CAZUSV010000339.1:0-3299 GCA_964622645.1 uncultured Anaerolineales bacterium | reverse complement strand
TATGCCGCACGGTATCCTGCTCACGTAGTTTTTTCAGTAGAGTCACGAATGTTTTCTGAAAATCCCCCTCAAAATTCGTGCAATTCGAGCCATTCGTTCATATTCGTGATTATATTTTTGACACGTCGATTCCTAGAGAGCCAAATGTAGCCTTATTATTTCGGGAGGGACCCAATGAACATATTAGTCAAAGGCGTTATATTCATCTTAGTTTCCGCTTTCATCATCTGGATATCGCGGGCTTCGTTGCAGGACATACGCTCGCATGGTTTTTATCGCTTCTTTGCCTGGGAGGCTATTCTGGCCCTGCTCTTGATCAATATCGATTATTGGTTTGTCGATCCCCTGCGTTGGCACCAGATCATCGCCTGGCTCTTGTTGCTGGTTTCCTTATATATGGTGATCCAGGGCTTCAGTTTGCTACGTAAGGGTGAGACAGACGAAAGCCGGGATGATCCTGCCCTCCTGGGGTTGGAGAAAACAGCCCAGTTAGTGACGACGGGTATCTACCGCTATATTCGACACCCTCTGTATAGCTCCTTGTTTTTCCTGTCTTGGGGGGCATTTTTCAAGCATCCCACCTGGATTACTCTGGCGTTGTCGATAGTGGCCAGCATCGCTCTCAGCGTGACTGCCAGGATCGAAGAGGCTGAAAACCTCAAATACTGGGGCGCTGAATATCAACGTTATATGGATCAAACCAAAATGTTTATCCCACTTTTGTACTAAAAATGCCCCATCCCCGTTGATTTATGATAGAGTATGATCAGGCATTAAACTGAATCGGAATTTCGTTGCTGCACTATTCCTGAGGAAACGGAGTTGAGATGAGCAACCAAAAGATTGCTGTTGTGACCGATAGTTCGGCGTATATCCCTGAGAGTGCGCTGATGGGTTTGGATGTTTACGTCATTCCCCTATGGCTATTGTGGGAGGAGGAGGGTCTTCAAGATGGGGTCGATATCGATCCGGCTGCCTTCTATCAGCGCTTGAGAGAGGCAAAGACCTTGCCAACATCTTCTCAACCAACCGTGGATGAATTCGAGAAGTTCTTCGAGCAAGTATTGACCCAAGCAGATGCCATCGTCAATGTGCTCGTATCAGCGAAGATAAGCGGTACCATCGACAACGCCCAGCAAGCCATTGCCAGGATGCCTGATCGTGAGATTCGCCTGGTGGATGCTTACTCGAGTTCCATGGGCCTGGGATTTTGTGTTTTGGCTGCAGGGCGCGCTGCTGCGATGGGGGAGTCTATTGATGGGGTTGTGGCTGCTGCTGAAGCCATGCGGGAGAAGATCAATTTCCTCTTCGTAGTCGATACGCTGGAATACCTGCACAAGGGTGGGCGCATCGGTGGTGCCAGGCGCTTGTTGGGTACGGCCTTGGACGTCAAACCGATCTTGCACTTCAGCGATGGTCAGATCGATTCGCTCACCTCGGCGCGTACCAAGCGTAAGGCCATCGCACAAATATTGGAGATTGCGGAAGAGCGCTTAGGCGGAAAGGCGATGATGGAAGCTGCCCTTGTGGACATCGACTGCCCTGATGAGGGGGACATCGTCGCCAATATGGTCGAACAGCGCTTCTCACCTTCGATCGTCCATCGTTCTACGGTCAGCCCGGTGGTGGGAACCCACGTCGGTCCAGGGGCGATTGGCTTTGCCTTTTATGCTGAGGAATAGATAAATGTCAGGGATGTTCAGACCAACCTCAAAGTTGGTTTGAACATCCCTGACATTTCGTCGTTTCCAGTGTGCAAGGTAAGCTACAAATCTTATTCCAGATTATCTATCAAAACTCCAGCAGTGGTATCATTTCATCGTGGATCAGGATATATTCACGACTCAATGAGCAGGAGGCACGCATGGCTATCTTACCGGAGGATTTGCTCAAGCTTCTCTTCGCCGTGATCGCCGGGGGGTTGATCGGCGCGGAACGCGAGTTCCGTCATCGAGCAGCGGGGTTTCGAACGATCATCTTCATTTGCATGGGATCGACCATTTTTACGATGCTCTCCTTGAAGTTGGGAGGCCAGGTATCGCCTGTGCGCATCGCTGCGCATATGGTCACCGGCGTGGGGTTCCTGTGCGCCGGGGTGATCCTGGAGAAAGGCAATCGAATCGTAGGGTTGACCACGGCTTCTACCATCTGGCTGACTGCGGCTATGGGGATGGGCATTGGTGGGGGGCATTACCTGCTCATCGCGGCTGCCTTAGTCGGGGCGATGCTGATCCTGTGGGTCTTCCCGCGCATCGAGGAGTGGATCTACAATGTACATGAAGTTCGCACCTATGAAGTAATCTGCCACGTAGATCCTACAAGACTCAAGAAACTAGAAAGCATGTTCCGGGAGTGCGGCTTGAAAGTCAACAGTCACAAGCTGATCAAAGAGAGCGATGAGATGGTTTGTGTCATCAAAGCCGATGGATCACCGGCCTGTCATGAGCAGGTGATGGAAAACTTGTTCAATGATGAGAGAGTGAAACAGTTTCATTATTGAAGGACGGATTCCGAAATCTTCTGATTTCGATTGGTGATCTTTTTCAGTAGCCTTTCTTTGCGACATCTGGAGATGTCGGACTCCGTTATTGAAGGACGGATTCTGAAATCTCCTGATTTCGGCTGGTGATCTTTTTCAGAAGCCCTTCATTCCGACATCAGGAGATGTCGGACTCCGTTATTGAAGGACGGATTCTGAAATCTCCTGATTTCGGCTGGTGATCTTTTTCAGTAGCCCTTCATTCCGACATCTCCAGATGTCGGACTCCGTTAGGAACAGGGAGTATTTTTGGACAACAATGATATGAAGATGCACGAAGACGTTATGCAGCAGATCATCGAAAAAGTAGATGATCAAGCAGGAAAATTCCTGGTCCCACCGCCAGTGTTTGTGACCATGCAAGGTGAGTTCCTGGCCATTGACCTTGAAGCAGGAACGATAAAAGTGCGCTTCCCGGTGCTCGAAGATTTCCTCAATCCCTACCGTACTATGCAAGGCGGCATGCTCGCTGCAGCGGTGGACAACACCATTGGCCCATTGAGCTTCTTGATCGCGCCCGTAAACGTTACCCGCCATCTCGAGATGAAGTACAGCCAGCCAGCAACCTTGGAAACGGCCTTTATCAGCGTGGATGCTGAACTGGTCGAACGCCAGGAGCGCCAGTTGTTTTTCAAAGCAGTAGTGATGGATAGGGAAGGGCAAACCCTTGCGCGGGCAAAGGCAACCCATTGGATAATCTGAAAGTTCTGTATTGGGCAGCGACATCTTGAACAACTTACGAATGATAGTATCATAGCGG
>CAZUSV010000338.1:0-3314 GCA_964622645.1 uncultured Anaerolineales bacterium | reverse complement strand
ATGACAAATCTCGGAAGGTATTTGCTAAGGCCACCGACACTTTTGCGCTATACTCTCCTTAGGGCGACTTTTAGGGTAAAGCGTGGCATTGATGTATGATTTGTTGTAAGAATGAATAACAATGAAAAGGAGAAGATGAAATGACAGAAATAACGAATGATATGAGTAAGAAATTTGCTGGTCTCAGACGGTTCAACATCATCATGGGTTTTCTTCATTTGGTTCAAGGTTTATTCATGATCCTTGTTAGCAATGACACCACATACCCTATCTTCACAAATTACCTGAACTTCGATATTGACACCATGTCGTTGAGCCCGAACTCGCAGCTATATTATGAACTACCTTTTGGCCCGGCGGTTGCGATGTTCTTGCTGATCTCGGCCGTAGCACACTTCTATCTGGCAACCATTGGCTATGGACGCTATGTGGAAAACTTGAAAAAAGGCATGAATCCAGTCCGATTCTATGAATATGCTCTCAGCTCTTCGCTAATGATTGTGCTGATCGGCATGCTGATTGGGCTTTGGGATCTGGGAGCAATCATCCTGATCTTCACGCTCAACGCTACAATGAATCTGTTTGGTATCATGATGGAGTACCATAACCAGCACACCCAAAAGGTAAACTGGACGGCATTCATTTACGGCTGTATTGCAGGGTTCGTCCCGTGGGTTGTGATCATGCTGTACTTTGTAGGTGCTGTAAATTCCGGCGATGCCAAGCCACCGGATTTTGTGTACGCCATCGTTCCGACACTGTTTGTATTCTTTAACATCTTCGCTATCAACATGGTTTTGCAATACAAAAAAGTGGGCCGCTGGAAGGATTACCTGTTTGGCGAACGCGTCTATATTATTCTGAGCCTTTCGGCCAAGTCCGTACTGTGTTGGTTGATCTGGACTGGCACTCTAGCACCAGTCTAAGAACTTATCCGAAAATTGCAAAAGGCCGGTCTCCCGACCGTGTTGCCAAGGCTCGTATAGCGCGGCTCGGTCTGGAGACCGATTCAAGTGAATTCTCGGATAGATACGAAAGTAAGCGTCCATTAAATAAGTATGTAGTGATGACTTCAGGAATCACTACATACTTATTAATGGTGTATATCACAGCCCTCGCCAGGCTTCGGGCCGCAGAGCGTCTTTGCCTATGGCGAGAGCAGTATCTAAGGTTTGTAATAGGCGATCTTTGTCTTGGGTGAGGGTGCCTTTGAGGGGGAGAAAATTCGAAGCGTGGTTGGTGCGGAATACGCACTGCGTAAGACCATCAGTGTGCTCGATGACCTGGCGCAACTCTACTAACATTTCTTCTGGTTTCAGTAACTGAAAATCCCCCATTTGCCATTGCTGGTGCAGTTTTGTACCGGGGACGAGCATCAAAGTCAGCATGGAGAAGTAATTGGGGTCCATCTGGCTGATCACCTGACCGGTCAGCTGGGCGTGGTGCTGGGAATATTTTGGGCCACCGATTCCCAGAATGCCGATGATCGAAACCGGTAAACCGGCCTGTTTTGCTTTCTGAACTGCGCTGATCATCTTGTCCGCCGTAGCCCCCTTTTGGATCCGCTCTAAAATCTCATCACTGCCGCTCTCCAGGCCGAGATAGACAATGCCTAATCCCCCCTGTGCCAATTCCTCGAGGTCTGCTTCGCTCTTATGCAAAAGGTTTGCGGCATTGGCGTACGACCCCACGCGTTCCAAGTGGGGAAAGGTGTCCTTGAGCGCTGCCAGGATTTGTGTCAAGCGGTTGGTGCTCAAAACCAGGGCATCGCCATCGGCCAAAAAGACGCGCCGGGTCTCTGGCATCATGCGCCCGGCAATTTCGACATCTTCGAGAACTTCGTCAACCTGTCGGGGACGGAAAGGTTTATCGATATACGTGCCGCAGAATGTGCAGCAGTTGTGCGAACACCCATAGGTGACTTGTAAGATATAACTATAGGCTTCGCTGGGCGGCCGGATGACGGTTCCTTGATAGCGCATGACGATATTTTACCTGCAAGCCAGTCTAGAAGCGAGAGGTGAGTAAATCATTGGATTTACATTGAGTGCAAGACAGCCTTCGAGAATGGCTGCCAACCCAAAGGTAGGTCAGGTTGTCCATCATTACGGGTTGATTCTGGCTGGGAGGATGTAAATCTTTATTTCGTTGACGAGACCTTATCCATGAGTTTCTTTATCTCCCGACGTCAGGAGACGTCGGACTCCAGACCGAGGCGTTATCTTTGAAAACCTGGCGAAAAAACTAATAAGAAGTTGAAATTAAATAAATTGATAAAATATTCAAATGAATTCATAAAAATGAAGTTGATATAAAGAATATTCAAATCTATTATTGACAATATTCAAAACCCTCAGTATAATGTTGATGTGTTAGATGATTGTCGAAAAGTAAACCTTTTCTGGTATCTGATAGTAATATCTATTGGAGCCCATGTAGAGTGTACAAAGAAAGGAGGCTGATATGAATGTACAAGAAGGTTTTGGCTCTGGAAGATATCAAACATCAGCGTTCTCTGGAGGAGAGTGCGATGGTTAGTTGCACAATCAGGAGGTCGTTATGAGTGTGCAAAAACATAATGGTGAGGAAAGTGTGAAGACTTCACAAATTTTTCGAGTAATTGCTTTAGTATCGGTGCCCTTGATCATGGCAGGCATTTATATTTTGGGCGTTCAGATCCATGCGTTGTTCCGTTACGATCAGGCGTATTTTGCCACTGAGTATCAAGAAACCTATCATTCGCCGGGGATGGTGGCGATTGCCTTGGAACAGGCTTTACAAAATGGAGACTCGCAGCTCTATAAAGAATTGACCGGGTTGAAGAGAAATCCAGAAGCGATGACACCCAAACCGGATTTACACTTCTCCATTTTGGTTGATGTCGATGAGAGGGATTACTTTCACTACCTCTACTTTGACTTCAATACCATGCATCGCGACACGCACTATGTTAAGGAAGTCAATGGCCGCTGGGTAGCTGTCCCCCAGGATGCCTATTTCTACTTCGACAGCGGTCAGTGGATGAAAGTCTTTGGGCCTATCACTGCATCCTGGTGGGTACTGTTGCTGGCGATTGCCATCATGAAGCTGCTCTCCCGCCTGGGTGCCAGATCCCGCACGGCCTATGGCTGGTAACTGACGGATCGTTAGAAATCACTTTCTGAAGTGAGTTTGGATTTTGCCCCCCTACCCTGCAATTGGGTGAGGGGGGCAACTGTGAAAAGTGATTACTTTGACAATGTCAACTTAGCGAGAAATTCCGAAAATTGGGGGGGGGGGGGGGGGGGGGGGGGGGGGGGGGGGGGGGGGGGGGG
>CAZUSV010000337.1:0-3316 GCA_964622645.1 uncultured Anaerolineales bacterium | reverse complement strand
CATCGGGAACTACAATATTCTCGCGAAGATTTATCTCAAAGAAAAGAAAATCGATAAAACGGTGGAAACGCTTGAGAAGACTATGCCTCTCGCCACCGAAGCTCAACTTTTCCGTATGACACCTTACTACAATCTTGCTCAAGCATACGGTGAACAGGGGAATGCTGAGAAGGCGATTGCTACGATGAAAGAGCTAATGGAAAATGGCCCCGATGAACTCAAATTCTGGCTCAGCCCCGAGCTCGCTGAATTGTACGCCAAATTTGAGATGTTCGATGAAGTTCGCATCCTTGCACAGGATATAGAGAAGACCCTTGAAAATCCTAAGGGTGCTGGCATTCCTAAGGAAATGTTGCCAAGTCAGATTGCACGAATTTACGCTGCGGGCAAATTCTATGATGAAGCGATCCGGTGGGCCAAAGAGTTGCTCTTTAACGGACAAAGCGAATCCTGGATGCGCTATGAAGTCGCGGAAATCTATGACGAAGCAGGGGAAGCTGAAGTGGCAAACCTGATTCGCGGCGAACGTGGAGAACGAGGTGGACGCGGCGGCGAACTGCGTAGAATGAAATATGGACTACCGCAAGCGCCAGACCTGCCCCTGCGAACCTTGTCGGAGGAAACTGTTCGGCTGTCGGATTTCCCTGATAAGCTGATTTTGGTCCAATTCTTCGATCTTTCTGATGATTCCTCCGCAATGCTACAGACACTTGAGGAACTTAGTCATATCAACAAAAATCTCGTCGTTATTGGCATTGCTATGGATAAGAACGCCGAGAATGTTCGGTCAAAGATTGAGGAAGCAGGCGTAACGTACCCTATCACTATCGGCACACGCGCCGTTCATGATCTATTTGAATTGGCGATTGGCGAACTCACCGATGAACTTCCGACCACTTTCGCGATTATCGGAAATGGAAATCTGATTCACGAAAAGCGCGAGGGCGTTCTATCGAAAAAGGAACTCCAGGATTTGATCGAATCCATGAAACAACGGCGCACAGAGCTGAATCTTGAGCCAAACATTTTATGGGCTAATCATGTCATCGAATTTAGTAGCGAATATTCGGATTCGGATTGGTCAGCAGAGCAAGTCCTCGGTCCGCCCGACACTTATCCGCAGAACGGAGATTTGCCAACAGCCTGGGCGAGTGAATCAGAGGACATGCAGTCAGAACTTATCAAGGTTGGTTATGAAACTCCTGCTCAAATCACAGGGGTTAAAATCTACGAGACTTACAATCCCGGTTCCGTTGAGCGCGTCGAGGCTATTGATGAAGCAGGGAATGCACATTCACTTTGGCAGGGAGTAGCAGAAGCTCTTCATCAGAAGAACCGGATTTTCCGAATTGATTTTCCGCCGACGGAATATAAGGTTCGAGCAATCGTGATTCATCTGGACTCGCAACAGGTCCCTGGCTGGAATCAGATTGATGCCGTCGGGGTTGTGTATCAGGAATGATAAAATTGTAGATCGAATTTCCAAATTCGACACCAATTCGATGATTAACTAAAGAGGGAGATGAAGCGCAATGGCACAAACTGTGACATTACAATTACCCGAAGCTATCTATGAACGCATCAAACGCACTGCGGAGGCAGCCAACTGCCTTTTGGAGGATGTCTTACTCAAGACTATCGAGTCGGCGTTACCGCCCTCAGTGGAGGATTTGCCGCTTGAATACCAGAGAGAATTTATGGAAATGGAGAGCCTGAGTGATGAAGAATTGTGGAAGGTTGCGGAAAGCAAGATGTCTTCTGCACGGCAACGCTGGTATAGCCGATTGCTGCGTAAAAATCAGGCGGGCACGCTGAAGGATATCGAAAAGCAGCAATTAGCAGATTTGGGAGCGGAAGCTAGAAAGCTGACTCTTCGCAAAGCGCATGCATACGCGGTCTTGAAATGGCGCGGGCATCGCATCCCAACGTTAGCGGAATTAGGGAAACCACGATGAGAAAAAGAAGGATATCCGCGCGTCTTCGCCAGCGTATTGCAAAACAAGCAGGCTATCGGTGTGGTTATTGTTTAACATCGCAGCATATTACGGGCGCGCGAATGGAAATCGACCACATTATTCCTGAATCAGCAGGTGGTACTACAACTGAAGACAACCTATGGCTTGCATGTAGTTCCTGCAATGAATTCAAAGGTGCGCAAATGCATGTTTGCGACTATGTTACTGGCCAATATGTTCCTCTATTTAATCCACGCGAACAATCTTGGCATGAATATTTCGCATGGAGCGAAGATGGCTCTAAAATTATCGGACTTACTTCCTGCGGGCGGGTAACTATTTCCGCTCTAAAAATGAACCACGAGGAGATTGTCCGCGCCCGGCGGCGCTGGGTAAGTGTTGGCTGGTGGCCGCCAGAGGAGTAAACACTTTCACTCATCCCGAGCAAATTAAGCTCTGGTATCCATTGAGTGTAAAAAAGTTAGAAAAACGAACTAGGAGAAAATAGATGAAAAAAATAATTTTCACGACCACTACAATTTGCCTCATTTTTGGCATAGCGTTTTTTTCGATAGCATTTAATCAAAACGGACCTGATTACAAACTCGTTTTTGAAAATGATGATATTCTTTCATTCCACATCACTGTCAACAGCGAAGACTGGTTGAAAATGTGGGACAGACCGTTCAAATATGTTAAATGTACCGTCAGGTTTGGTGACGAAGTATATAAAAATGTCGGACTAAGATTCAAGGGAAATTCCTCGTCCTCAGTGAGAGGGTTGAAGAAGTCTTACAAATTTAAGTTCGATGAATTCAAAAAACAAGATTTCCACGGCTTCAAAAAGTTGAATTTCAGCAACGGATTTAAAGACCCATCAATGCTAAGGGAAAAACTCGCTTATGATTTGCTCAGCGAAGCCGGCGTGCCTGCTTCGCGGGCGGCGTTTGCAAAATTGTATCTCACCATCGACGGACATTACGATGATGAATACCTCGGGCTTTACACTCTTGTTGAACAGGTGGACAAAGTATTTCTCGAAGATCGATTCGCAGATACTGAAGGATGCCTTTTCAAGGGCGAAGGGCTATCTGACCTTATTTACAGGGGAGATGACCCAAGGAGGTATGAAAGAGATTACGAAGCGAAATTAAGTAAGATACAGCAGGACTATTCTGTTTTAATCCAATTCATCCAAATGCTGAACGATATGCCAGAGGAAAGTTTTCAAACAGAGATAGAGAAGACGTTCAATGTCGAAAGCTTTCTTTCCTGGCTCGCTTTAAACACACTGCTCTCGAACCTTGATAGCTACGCTGGAACAGGACACAACTACTATCTCTACTTCAATAAAAGTACGG
>CAZUSV010000336.1:0-3321 GCA_964622645.1 uncultured Anaerolineales bacterium | reverse complement strand
GCTCCGCACCCCCGTAACCCCCTATTTTCGGGCTTCTCGTCTGAAAGTTGACATTGTCAATCTATTTACAAACATAATTATGGCTGACAAAGCCCTCAGCAAACTGCGTAGATTTCCCAAGCAACTCATGCTCACCATTTTTGCAGGCGCATTGGCTGGGATCGTGGCTGTCAGTAATACCATCTCCTATGGAGCGACAATTTTCTCAGGGGACCTAGCTCAATTTGTCTCCCTGGGCATGGGCCTGGCTCTGTTCAGCGGCGCAGTTCTCACCGCTGCTATGGCACTGACCAGCTCATATCCTGGCACTATTGCCTTTCCCAAAGCAGCAACAACACCAATTCTAGCCTTATTAGCTGCCCAAGTTGCCTGGGGGATGCCTGCATCGGCTACAGCGGAAGAAGTTTTTGTATCCGTCGCCGCTGCCTTAGCGGTCAGCACCCTTGGCATTGGGGGCTTCTTCTTTGCCTTCGGAGTATCGGGATTAGGGCGCTTCATCCGTTTCATGCCCTATCCAGTCACAGGTGGGTTTATGGCGGGTCTAGGCTGGTTACTGTTAAAGGGTGGCTTTGGGTTGATGATCGATTTGCCCTTCCAGATCGATTTTCTCTCACAATGGTTTTACCCCTACTCGATCCTGCGATGGGCACCCGGTATGCTCTTTGCCATCATCGTCCTCCTTATGCAAAGACGCTATCGGCACGATGCCGTAATTCCAATTGCTTTCATCATCGGCCTGAGCGTTTTCCATTTGATCGCCATGAGCAATGGTCTCTCTACCAGCGAGATGGCCGACCAGGGATGGCTCTTGGGCACTTTTACCAGCCAAGAATTGTGGGATCCATATCTGGCCTTGAAATTCCAAAATGCCAATTGGTGGGTTATCACGCGCCAATCTTTAACCATGCTGACCTTACTCCCTACCGCCTTGATCAGCATGCTTTTCAATAGCAGCGGGATTGAGCTAGCCACCAGAAAACCGATCAACTTCAATCGCGAACTGGCAGCTTCTGGGTTCGCAAATATGTTGGCTAGTTTTGGTGGCGGTATTATGGGGTATCACTCTGCAAGTCTTTCTGCACTTTCCCACAAAATGGGAGTCCACAACCGTTTCGTGGGCATTTTGGCGGCGGCCGTATTTGGGGTGACGATCTATTATGGTGCGGGACTGCTCTCACTCATCCCCAAATTGTTGATTGGGGGATTGTTGATCTACCTGGGATTATCATTTCTAGTGCGCTGGGTCTTTGAGTCTCGATCGCTAATCTCTCGAATGGAATATTTGATCCTTTTGGTGATCTTGGGGGTTATCGTCAGCTTTGGATTGTTGTTAGGCGTTTTCGTTGGAGTGCTAGCAACGATCGTTTTGTTCGCCCTAAATTACAGCCAGATTGACATTGTGCGCAGTTCGCTTTCCGGCGCAAACTACCAAAGCAATGTGCAGCGCGATCCCTATCATCAACAATTCCTGCGGAATGTTGGCGAGCAGGTGATGATCCTCAAGCTGCAAGGATATATCTTTTTCGGCACCGCGCACAACCTACAGAGAGAGGTCGAAAAACGCGCCCAGGACAAAAAGATGCCTGAGCTACAATTCGTGGTGCTTGATTTCAGATTTGTGAGTGGCATCGACTCTTCTGCATTAAACAGTTTTGTCAGCATGCACTACCATGCGGAAGCCAACGGGTATAAACTTGCCTTTGCAGACCTGACTGCAAATGTACAAAGACAATTGGAAAAAAGCGGCATTCTCGAGGATGAAAGCCAGGTTTCACTGTGTTTCCCTGATATTGACTATGCAGTTGAAT
The DNA here is from genome assembly GCA_964622645.1 of uncultured Anaerolineales bacterium. Classification (GTDB taxonomy): domain Bacteria; phylum Chloroflexota; class Anaerolineae; order Anaerolineales; family UBA11858; genus NIOZ-UU35. The sequence goes on along the minus strand of CAZUSV010000336.1, from coordinate 1,513 downwards.
GGTGCGAAAACGAGCTGCTTCAGTCCAGCGAATTAACAGCCGCTATAATTCCATCATTTAGAGCGCAGATTGCCGAATCATTCCCGCCAGAGATCACAGTGGATAGTTTCATGGCTTACCTGGATGAGCAGATCGTCGAAGAAAATATCCAATTGATCATCAAAGGCGATGCCCCAAGAGGGATCTATTTCATCGAGCGCGGGCAGGTCACCATACAAATCGTTTTAGAAGACGGCGAGGCGGTACGCCTGAGCACAATGGGCTCCGGCACTGTTGTCGGCGAAATTGGCACATATTTAGGCTACCCTGCATCCGCAACTGTTGTAACCGATATGCCATGTATTGTATATTACCTCTCGCTCGATGCTCTTATAAGGATGGAGAAGGATGACCCCGCCATCGCAGCCGCGTTCCATAAGTACATGGTCGCAAACGCCAGTCAAAGATTGATGAATATGAATACAACGCTCCAAGCCCTCTTAGAGTAAAGACAACGCCACCACATTGAAATCATGAAAACCCTCTGTCTGTACCACAATGACGCCGATGGGCGCGCCTCTGCAGCAATTGTACGCCGCGCCATAGGAGCTGAGATCAGTCTGTGTGAAATGAAATACGGCGACTCTCTGCCCTTAGAGGATGTGCTTGTTGCGGATCACATCATCATCGTAGATTTCGCTCTCGAACGCGAGGACATGGAGCGCCTATCAGCCTATCACAAGCTGACCTGGATCGATCATCACAAGACCGCCATGAAAGAGTTGGTCGATATCTCCGTGCAGTGGCCTGGGGTGCGCGACACCAACGAAGCCGCCTGTGTGCTGACCTGGAATTATTTCTTCCCAGATAAACCCGTGCCCTTGGCTGTCAAATTAGTCGGTGACCGTGATATCTGGCGCTGGGATCACCAGGATACAGGGGCCTTCAACGAGGGTTTGTACCAACTGAATACCAATCCGCGCAATGACCGCCTTTGGGGGCCGCTTTTGGATGACGACCGCACGCTAATCAATGAGATCGTAGAGCACGGGCGCGCTTTGAGGGAGGCGCGCTTGAAATCCATCCAGAGCTCTACAGCGCGCTACGGATATGCAGTGATCTTCGAGGGCTACCGCACCTTGGCGATCAATATGCGCGGCTCTGGCGATCTAGGTGAGCATATCCGCAACCATGGCTATCAGATCGCGTATTGTTATATCGACAACATCCTTGATGGGGAATTGTATACCTTTGTATCGCTCTATTCGGATGAAGTGGATGTGGCCGAGATCGCTTCCCACTTTGGAGGCGGTGGTCATGCTGGGGCATCAGGATTCCACTTCAAACGGGGTGCCAGCCCTTTCCCGCCAGGGGCCAGTATCAAGTTTCGGGACGAATATCGTCACCATTGGTGATATCAATGCAAACGAGAAACCCCGAAGAAATGGGGCGGGGGGGGGGGGGGGGCCCCCCCGCCCCCCCCCCAAAAAAAAGGAAATTGATAAAAAAAAAAAAAAAAAAAATAAAAAATTTA
>CAZUSV010000335.1:0-3392 GCA_964622645.1 uncultured Anaerolineales bacterium | reverse complement strand
TACAACTTTACTACAGAAAGCCTTTTTCATTCGCTATTTTGGCGAAGGTATTATTGTTAGGAGTTCATCTAGCGTAAGATCGAGAGCCATTGCTGCTAAAACATCAATTTCTACCATTGCCTGCCTACGTTCGAATGGCAACCGAAGAGCAATATTGCGATTCCAAAGTGGTGTAGCAGCACTCCAGCTTTTTAATCTATGATCTTTTTTACTCCAGTTTTCCTGTGTAAATAGTGGATCATACATATTCTCCCAAAGTGTTGAATAATGGGAAGTTAGGCAGTTTAAACTTAGTACTCGAAGATGGAGACAGATTTCTAATCTAGATGAAATTACAGGGATCGGGAAACGTAGTGGGAGTTCGTGTAAATTCTGTTTCCCCATGCTCTTAATAAAATAATCGAATACAATCGAACCACACAATGCTGAAAATTTGACTAACAATGCTTGATCATCAAAAGCATAGGAATAAACACTATTAATATGGGCTGAATCCGGTGGAATGATACAACCGATAAGGGATCGTTCCGTAGTGGGTCTGCCAAGCATTGCCCTAAACACTTGGCGATAGTGTTTTGTTATTAATTCACCCTTCCATTTAGGAATCTTGGTTTTATATTTATCAGGTGAACAAGCTATTACATAATTGGTTCTGGGTAAATATTCATTTTCAATTTCAGTTAGAACAATATCGCTATAATCTCTGTTTGTTTTACAACCATCGTTTGGTGTTTTATTAAGTGGATTTGAAACGTGAAAGTGGGGACCTGAAATAATCCATTCACTAAGGTTATTGGGGAATCGAGTGTTTCTGCGGATAATGCCATCTTTTTGAGAAGTTGTTTCGTTCCAAAATTGGGTAGAAAAAAATCTGTCATATAAATTTTCGAGTTTAGTTGGGCTATTTGAGATTTTTTCCAAAACACTAAGTGCTTGCAAGCTAAAAACTGAAGCGAGTCTAGCCTCATCAGGAGATGTATTAACTTCATCGAAAATCTTTGCGAAAGCTCCTAACATTTCTATATCTACTTGAATAATTCGCTTTTTATGTCCCCTTAGATTCCAATCATCATTATCGTTACGTATTCCCGGTACAATCCCTTTTCCATCATGGCTAAAACATTCGTCAATTGTGTATGGATGGAATAGTTTTACTAGATGACTAAACAAAACCTTTTTTTTCCGAATAGATTTGTAGATATTAACGCTGTATCTTTTACCATTATCAATCTCACTAAATAGTTTCAACTCATTGTCAAACTGAAAATGGGAACACAATCTGAAATAAATTTCTGATCTCAAAAACCCACCATTTGGATCATCATATACTCCTTCAGGATGAATAAATCCTATTACACCAATTTCTGATCCAATCTGCCATGATGCAACTAAGAAGCATTTGTATGAATTCGTCTTCAGTCCAGCAAGTTCAAGGTAATTTGATTTTGAACCGAAGAAATTATTGCTCCCTGTTTGCTGAGCAAATTCAAATAGATAACTTTGAAGTATATTCGGATCACTTAGCGAATCAAGGCGTAAATTCGTAATTTGAGTAGAAGAGAGTTTCCTTATACTGACTATTGGTGCATAGTCAGATATAACATTTTTTTCGTTAAACTCTATCAATACCCAAGGCGGATTTCCAACGATCAAATCAAATCCGTTCTCATGTAAAAAAACTTCTGGAAAAGCCAATGTCCAATGGATGAATTGCATCTCTTTCGCCACTTTATTTGAAAGTAGTAAACGATGATATTGGATGCATAATTCTTCCACATTTGGTACAGGTAGGTCAGCAAAAGTTCGCTGCTTTGGCTTATGCTGTGATCCAAACAATTTCAACTGTTCTGGCAAACGTTCAAATTCTTCTGTCGCCTGCTTGAACAACTCACCAATTTCATTCAAATACTGCACCCGGGTAGGCAGTTGTTTGGCTTCTGGGATGGGCCAGAACCACAGTGCACACCAATAATCCATTGCCAGTTTCAGTCGCTGGTAAGGGCTGGTGGGGCGGTTCAAGTAGGCCAACTCGCGTTCTTTCTGTCCGATGCTGGGCGTATCGACTGAAGATTGGGGGCGGGAGACTGGATTTTGTCCCCATAATGGAATCACCTGTTTCGTGCGCGCCAGGACAACTTCGCGTTCCCACCAGTGCGCTTCCCAGAGTTTATCAGCCGCGTCCGAGAGTGTTTGCATGATCTTCAGTTCGGCTTTCGTGATCTTCTTGGTAAAGCCCTTGCGCCAATCCTTGATGGCCTGCACTTCGTCTGGGGCTAGTTCTTTGATGACTTTATCTTTGTCAAATGCCGCCATCCCGGCATCCGGCAGCAGCCAGTGATAGACTGTCCCGGCTAGCCGCGGACCAAAACCGCCCTTTCCGTCGCCCAGGGGTACATCTTCGGGTGCTTTCTTAGCGTACTCACCACTCAGCACATCTTCGGCGCTGTACACCTGCCGCCGCGCCCCGATCAGGCTGTTGCCGACTGCAAGCCGCGGCCCGAACCACGGCGATTCCGAGCCCTCGTAGATGATATTCAACCACAGCGACACCCGCGCAAGTCCCACCGCCGTCGGGTTCAGGTCCACACCGTAAGCATTGTTCACCGCCAGGTAAGCTTTGACCTTCTGACGTTCCTCGCGGTACTGGTCGGCAGAGATGCGCTCTCCCAGCTCATCCTGCTTGCGTTCTAGGTAGGCATCCGCCAGTTGGTTGAGGGCTTCGTTGATGAAGGCTCCTGATCCCATAGCCGGCTCGCAGATCGTCAGCTTCAAGATTTCATCGGCGTTTTTATCCTTGAGCAATTCCTTCAGACTATACTTGACCACGCACTGGGTCAACACTTCCGGAGTGTAGTACGATGCCGATTTTTCCCGGTCACGCCCCGCCATGCGGAAAATAAACTTTCCTTTTTCAATGCGCCGCCGCTGGCGAGTGCCATCCGGCATCTCATCGTAGATGAATTCGTCAGAAGTGTAGCGCTCGCGTTCATCGATGGGGATGAAGTAGGTCTGGGTATCCGGCTTGTCATCATCTTTTGCCGCTTTGACCTCATACAGGTCTTCCTGAGCGAAGAAACCTGAAAAGCTCAACAGCCCTTCGTAAACCGCCCCCAACTGGTTGATCCCCAGCTGGGCGTAACTGATTCGTCCCCGCCCATGTTTGCGATACTTCTCTTCCCGTGAGAGTGAGAGCAGTTGGATTATCTCCTGCAGCACCTTATTACGAAACTTGACTGAAGAAAGCAGCGGCGTGCTGGCCCGGTCGAAGAGTGGGTTGTGCAATCCTGGCAAGCTGAAGCCGTATTCGTAAACCATCTCGGCAGGTTCTAATGCCAGTTGTTCTGGCAAATCACCATAGCCATCATTGACCAGTTGGAAGAGCTTCTCCAGGC
>CAZUSV010000334.1:0-3423 GCA_964622645.1 uncultured Anaerolineales bacterium | reverse complement strand
ATCATCTCATGGAAACTTATCAATTGCCCTTTGGTGTTATTGGAAGCAATTAGCGGAATGAAGTATTGGTGCGGAAAGAGGTAGATCGCCGGAAACTGGTAAGAGTCAGCGAGTCTTTGGGTTTAGTAATTCTTCGATGAAAGTGAAAGCGGAGTGAACGGTTTGTTTTCATCATTATCACGATATGCTTTTCGGCAAGAAGAAAATTTCCTGACCGAAACATTGGTCTATCTGATCAATCTGATCCTGGAACGAGAGAAGAAAATCGGACTGGATATTTTCGCCAATTTGTGCGGGGCCAAGGTTTCAGTTTGGTTTGAGAATGCGCCAACCATTTCGATTTCCACGCAGTTCACTGTCGAAGAAGGTCGCCCCGATATTGTCATTGAAGTTGGAACTGATAAGTTGGTGTTCATCGAAGTTAAGCATGATTCTAGTTTGGGTTTCGAACAGCTTGAGCGTTATTACTCACATCTGAAGAGTCTCTCCGGTAAAGAAACCCAGCTTGTGTTGCTCACCCGGTCTCGGCTCTCTATTCAGGAAACGTTGCTAGATCGGCGTTTGTTCCACCATGTCTGCTGGTACGAAATCTCTGGCTGGTTGTCCGAAGCCGATATTCATGATGAAGTCGTTATCTTTCTTGTCGATCAATTTTTGGGATTTTTAGAGGAAAAAGAAATGAGCATGGAAAAAGTAACCTGGGAATACATCCAGGGTATGCCAGCGATGGTTAACCTGGTGAATATGTTAGGTATTGCTATCGCCGAAGCATTGCCGGAAGAAAAAACGCGCCGAACGGCCGGTTGGAACTGGATTGGTTACTATCTGGGGGAAGGCACTGACGTTTGGGTTGGTATTCGATACAAGGAACCACTAAAGATCGTCTTTGAAAACAATAATGGGAATAATCCAACACTCCAGCAAGAATTAATATTGATGGATGCACATTTCTTCTCGCTTACTGCTGGAGAGCAATTGGAGTGTTTGATTGATTTTGTGGGGAATTCGATCGATGCATTTTCGCAGGCACTAAGCGAGGAAAACCATGAATGCAGTTGATGATAAAAGTTATCCGCACCTGGGAAAACTGAGCATATCCATAATAGAATCTTTGGTCAAACCGGTGATCGGCGATGATGCTATCAAACAGATCAAAGCGCCAGTTGAAGAAAGCAAATTGCGCCAATCGCTGTCTCAGGTTTTGAGCAGAGCTGAACAGCGTTTTATCGGTGAGCATTCCCACTCTGAATTGGCTCGCGGTCTTTTAGATTTGCCGCTGGCAAGCCTGCCCTCTGTTCAGAAAGCAATTCGGGATTTCTACGAGCGCCCAACGGACCCTAAACTAGAAGCGCTTCTTGTTACGCAATTACAGGCTGATTACCCTGCCTCACCAGATGATCAGATCACTTCCGCTGTTTCTGCTTTTGCGAACACCCTGCGTCAAGAACTGGTTTCCGTTTCCCCTGAAATCCGAGATAAACTACAAACGTTGGCTGCACTTGGCATCCAAAAAGACATCAGCCGCATTGCTGAAGGGGTAGAATCCATCCAGAGGGAGCTATCGTCATACGAATCCCAAACATCCTACACAGGATACGTCCCCCCGCCTCCATCCATGATTGTTGGCCGAGAGGATGATCTAGCTGAATTAAAGAAACGTCTGGGAATTACGCAGCAGGTTGCGCCTTCAACCCAGGTACTGACAGCAATTCGTGGCTGGCCCGGTGTGGGAAAAACAACCATCGCTTCTGCTATCGCCCATGACCCCATGCTTTCCGACGTCTTTCCGGATGGCGTGCTGTGGGTATCATTGGGGCCGGAGCCTAACCTGCTTTCAGAGATGGCAGCCTGGGGGCGCGCTTTGGGGTCAGATGAATTACTTCATGCTCGATCATTGGATGAAGCGCAGAACCAGCTAGCAGCTCTATTGCGCAATAAGCGCATGTTGTTGATTATTGATGATGTTTGGCAGCCAGAACATGCCGCAATGTTCAATGTTGGGGGGCAGCAGAGTGTGACCTTGATCACTACTCGCCTGAATGATGTAGCTCGCTCTCTGGCCCCCAACCCGGAACAAATTTTTCTGCTGCCTGTACTCACCGATGAAAATGCAATGGAACTGCTTCGAAAACTGACTCCATCGGTTGTTCAGGCTTATCCTGTTCAAATGGTGGAGTTAGTTCAGGAGCTAGAGGGTCTCCCGTTAGCATTGCAGGTTGCTGGACGATTGCTGCAAGCCGAGGTAAGCTTGGGTTTTGGGGTAGATGAATTGATTGCTGAAATCCGTCACAGCGCCAAATTGCTGGCCACTGAAGCACCCCCAGATCGAGCCGATCTGGTTAGCCAGACCACTCCCACGATTGCTGCCCTTTTGCAAACAAGCACCGACTTGTTAGATGAAAATACGCGTGATTGTTACGCTTATCTGGGCGTTTTCGCTCCTAAACCCGCCACCTTCGATCTGGAAGCGATGGCCTTTGTATGGCAAATAGATGACCCGAAGCCGATCGTTCGCATATTGGTTGATCGTGGCCTGTTGGAATATATATCTGTGACAAAGCGTTACCAGATGCATGCTCTGTTGGTGATGCAAGCCAAATCGTTGTTGACGGAAGACTAGTATTATTTATCAATCTCAATGCCGAGTAAAGAGAAAGCTTCCCGATCACACGCGAATTTCTACTCATGGGCTCTTGGAGTTTATGAGCAGCTATTTGAAATTGGTGGCGAGTTTTATGAAATTGGAATAGATCGATTTAATCGGGATTTGACCCAAATAAGAAAAGGATTTGGGTGGGTCGAAATAAATTATAAGAAAGATAGCGTTGCAGCTCAAGCATGCAGCGATTTTTTAAAAGCTTCTCATCTTTTAGATACATGTTTGTTACCTCGGGAATGGATTCGGTGGTTGGAAGCAGCCTTAGACTCATCGCGGATTATTAATGATCGTCAAGCAGAAGGCTTACACCTGACTCATTTGGGAGCGATATATTTAGATTTAGGAAATTACCATAAAGCCAGAAACTTTCTTGATCAGGCTATGATAGTGCACATTGAAATTGATAATCTTCATGGTGAGATTATCGTGTTAGGTAATTATGGAAGATTGTCGCTATTAGAAGGAGATATAGAACATGCCCAGGGTTATTTTGAAAGATCATATAAGCTTGCTTCAGAAGCAAATGATTTCTATGGACAAACACTTGCCATAGGTGGGTTAGCATCAATATCAAATCAGCAGGGCAATGTACAAAAGGCTATAGATTTCCACCTCCAAAAAATTCAGATTCTTAGAAAGACGGGTGATGTGAATAACCTAGGAACGACTCTTCATAATCTTGGAAACATCTACGCTGATCAAGGGAAGAGAGAACTCGCAAATTATCTCAACCCTGATCCGATAAACAGGCATTGTCCCAAACC
>CAZUSV010000333.1:0-3468 GCA_964622645.1 uncultured Anaerolineales bacterium | reverse complement strand
GTAATGTGGTCTTAGGAACTAGGCAAATGAAGATGAGCTCAGTCGAAGACCCTAGCGCGCGCGCATTGAGCAATCAAGGAAATGAGCGGACTGAGGGGTTTACCTAAATGGTCGTTTTGTAGCAGAATGAGAAGAAGGCCAAAGGTGTAGGGTCATGCAAAATAGTATAGAGATTGGAAATTATACCGGTGGATGAAAGGGTTGCAGCTATAAAAGTGAAAGTCAATTATTGAGCACCGGGCTCAGAGGATAAAGAAGTACGAAGAAGATTCAGGGTGAGTATAGAAAAGGAGAATGTCCAGGGGCAAGATAAGATGGTGCTAAAATGTACTTATAGAGCAATGGTAGGTAATTTGCAAAATAGTCAACAGGCCATGCTAACCCTGCGTAGTACTGACCGGGGCTTCGCCCCGAGGGTAAGCGGCGCGAAAAATCACGAATGGTTACGAGCTAGTGTTGCTCAGAGTTGAATGCCGCCCCGGCAGCACACGCCCACGTTAGAATGCCCGACTGCATTGTTTTGCAAAGAAATACGTTTTTTCTTGTTATGGTTGGGTAGTTTTCACTCATAGCACCTGATCAAAAAGCAACATCAGAATGGGCAGAGTAAAACAAATTCTCGCAAACGAAGGAGTGTGCAAATCAAGGCTCCGACCTGCGTGAACCTGATTGTAGGTGAAGAGCTGACGATGGATATGGTCAAAGGAAGCAGTTCAGCAAATGCGTAGGTCTGCATTCAGTGTGGTATAACTAACAAGAGCGAATGCAGTCAGGTGGTATCAGTCAGCGGGGAGCACATTTCAAAGTACATCAATGGCAATCTAAGGTGAAAGGAAACCGAGTCAATCGCCAAAGGAGTGGTTTAGCAAAGGTTCATGAAAGAGACTAAAGATAACAGGCAACCGGAGTGGTGGGGCCACGAGTTAGCCAAGGTCACAGTATGCGCAGTTGAGTTAGGCGGTGTTGAGTCTCTGAGATGATTAGCGTGAAGTTTGAGATTGTACTGTTCCCAGAGAGGGTGCGCGTCCCTCTGTCGGGCATTCTAACCCCACGTGTAAGCGACTGGGGGTACGCGGGGCGAAAAATTGGAATCAGGCAACGTTTGGAGTCTTCGGACGCCGCGTCAAGTGCTAACTCCCCCAGCGCTTAACGTACACGTTAGCTTTCGATGTGAGTATTTATCTCAAGCAACCAAACATCATAACCCCGCATTAATGCGGGGTTTTGTGAATCTATTGGTTTATTCAGCGTTCTTGGCGTTTTGTCTCCTAAAGCCGATTTTGCCTGATCCAGACTTAGATTTTCGCGCCGCGTACCATCTTGGCGTAACCAAGTCCGCTATCACTCAACAGTAAATTGCCCCATCATGCCATATTCTTCGTGCTCAAGCATATGGCAATGGTACATATACGGAAATTCTTCAGTTGCTTCATGATCAAAGCGCACGATGATTTCAGTCACCTCATCCCATACTACAACGGTATCCTTCCAACCTTGATCCGCTTCGCTCGGTGGCGCCCCATTCAAGGTTAGTATTTGGAAAGATGCACCATGAATATGGAATGGGTGTGGCATTCGTTGACCCGTTATACGCCAAATTTCAACTTCACCTTTTTTTATCCGTTCATTGATGAAGCCCATATCCATCGCTTGCCCATTTATCCCAAACATATCCATATTTTCCTCAGTGCCACCTCGCACTTCCATATCCAAGGAAATTGTTCTGATTTGAGTGGCATCTTCCCGCTCAAAATAAGCGATGTCATTGAGCGTGTCGGGCAACGTTCCGGATGCTTGCAGCGTGGAGTCCACTCGGAGCTCAACGACAGTTGCTTGCGGCGTATTTGCAAACCAACCACCGGAATCTTCCGGGTCCGCGGGGAGCAAGTCAGCGATCAATGTTGCATTTGAACCATTGGAAAGATCAATCATGATTTCATTGCGTTCACCCGGCGCCATATCAATGTACTCCATCTCGACCGGCTGATTCAAAAATCCACCTTCCGTGGCAATCTTGAAAAATGTCACATCATTACCAAAATAGAAACGGTAAAAACGAGCATTTGAACCATTGAGAAGCCTCAAACGAACCCACCCTTGGGGAACATAATGATAGGCATCTACAGTTCCATTGACTACTAGGGTATCCTCGCGAAGACCATTAATTATTTCTTCCACAGTTACAGAATACTCGTTCATTTTTCCATCCGTGAACGAACGGTCTTGAACAACCAATGGAATATCATTGACCCCATAATCTTTTGGTAGGTCAAGTGCCTGTGAGTTTTCATCCTCAATCAGGTACAACCCTGCAAGCCCTGCATGGACATGATGGGCCGTTTTCCCCATCCTATGGGGATGATACCAACTTGTTCCAGCCTCTTGCCTAACTGGTATCGTGATTTTCCAACTCTCCCCCGGCTGAATGACCGATTGCGGCCCGCCATCAATCTCCCCATTCACGTGTAGACCATGTCCATGCACAGTGGTCGGTTCTCCAATATTGTTGACAAAGGTAATTGTCGCATCACTGTTTCGATAAAGTCGAATGGTTGGGCCAAGATAATCACCATTAAAACCTTTGGTCTCGCTCTGTACACCTGAATAAAATTCATGCACTCCATTTTGCATAACAAGCTCAATTTTTGGTGTCGTTCGGCTATCAAGAAGCTCGGGAAAGTGTAGCGGATTCTGACCATTTTGGGGTGTGTTCTGAGAATCAATGTAACTTCCACACGCAGAAAGGAATAATAAAATTAAGACTGAAAGAAGTTTGAATCGTTTCATTTTTTCCTCGCCATCATTGTTGATGGCTCTATTTATGTTTAAGGGAGCTGCTGGATAACCCACGGGTTATCCAACAGGAATTCGACGAGTGTCGGTTCATGTTATGTTTCTATAATGATGTATTCATTTTGCATGATCTTACATTTCACAAACCATTCATGGCAATTGTGTCTCCCATCGACTAACGGACAAGTCCGTGAGGTCGATGGCTCAAGTCCAGTCGGTACCTACTGTTATAATGAGTGCCGAAAGCTAACCCCGCTTGCACGTGACCGGGGGTACGCGGGCGAAAAATTGGAATAAGGCTGCGTTTGTAGTTTTCGGAAGCTGGGTGAAGTGCTAACTCCCCCGGCACGTGAAGCCCCCGTTAGTAAGGCAAAAAGATTAACAAACCAAGAACTCATCTTCATTCTTGATATTAATTGGATAGATATCTCAAGGTAGGAACTATAGGAGAAGCCGCGGAATTGGTTGCTTGGAAAATAGCCAGGGAAATCAGTGAGTGAAAATCGCAACCAATACCGCATAGAGTAGGACGAGAAGTAACGCATCCAGCAATTGGCGGTCAACAAACTTGCCAAGTAGAATGGGAAAATGGGATGTCGAGTCAAATCGCAAGTTTGCTCACCGGAATGTGTCAATGATTTGAGACAACTTAGCCGAGAATTTACGCTCTAAATT
>CAZUSV010000332.1:0-3557 GCA_964622645.1 uncultured Anaerolineales bacterium | reverse complement strand
TCAGCCACGATCCTTTGGCTACCGCTGCTGTCCCGCCTTAAGTGGATAGCCCAAAATCATAAGCGGACATGCCGTTCGAGGAGATATTTTCTCGGATAAGCCGTTCATAATTCTGACGCACACTCAAGAATTGAGCGACGATATTCATCTCTCGGTTGGAGGGGACAATATCGACACCGAGAATCCCCGAAGAAATCTGGGCTAACTCGAGGGTATCATTCCCCAGCAGGATGCTGGCCGCTGATTTAGCAACCTGGCTGGGATTGATCCCCAACCCCGCCGTCAAATTTGCCGAAGGGTCCAGATCTACCAGCAGAACCTGATAATCCTCTTTGGCCAGCCAGCCAGCTACAGAGCAGGCTGTGGTTGTCTTGGCTACGCCCCCTTTCTGGTGACACATGGAGATTGCAAATGGTTTCATATGCTTCAATCCTAAATGCACTATTTTTCAGGCAAACCCAATTGCACGCTGGTTTTCTTGACATCCAGGGCCTGGCCAAGCTCCTTGATGGCGACCTGAAGAGCGTCCTCGATACTGGTCGTGCTTTGAATTCGCTGACCGATGATGTTGATCAGGGCCTCATTTTCAGCCTGGCGCTGTGTATCGAGGTATAGGCGTCGGCTATGAACGACCGGCGTTACCAGGCTCAACAACGAGTTGTAGATCGCTCGTTCGTGATCGCTGTAGCGGTGCACTTCACTCCAACTGAAAGTGATGATCCCCAGCCAGGTACCCGCATGTACAAGGGGCACAATGACGATTGCCTGGCTACCGCTCTGCGCCCAGATTTCTTTGAGCATATCGTCAATATGCTCAGCGTTAGGGATATCGGGAATCATCTGCACCTGGTCAGGATGCGCCATGAAGAATTGGGTTGCCGGGAAGCTGGTCAAATCGAATTCAAAGCCCACCGGGAAGACCGGATCGCCCTCTCGCTTCCAATTGGCTACCAGGGTCATCTTTTCAGGATTCCCCGCGACGTAATCGATGAACATCAAGGTGGCCTCTTTGCAACCAGCCTGGATTGCCGGACGGCTGACAGCACTCAGGATTTGCTCTTCATTCTCGGCAGCGTTCAATTCGCTCCCAATCTGATACAGGTCTTCGGTTTGCGTCAAGGCAGCCTGTGTTTGCTCAGTAAGGCGTGCGCTTTCGAGCGCCAGTGCGATTTGCTCAGAAGCTTGCTCTAAGAATTGCCTATCTTCCTTGGAAAGTGGATTTTCAGAGTGCTCATCGATACCCAGGCTTCCAACGATTTCACCTCCAGGCAGAGTCAACGGAATCTGAGAGAAAAGCTCATCTGCCAACGCGCTTGCATCCACTGGCTGTACATCTGACTGGTCAAAGACAAATCCGCCAGGCAGATCAGCCGAGTCATGATAGCGCTGCCATCCTTCACGGCTCATCGTCCGGTAAAGAGCGTTGATCTCTTCCAGGCGTTCATCCATCTCCAGGCGCAAGCGGGTCTGTTCCATAGCAATGGCGATCTGCCCGCAAAGTCCTTCGAGTAGTAAGCGGTCATCGTCGCTGAAACCGCCCGCCTGGTCGCTCTGCACATCGAGTACACCCAGGATCTGGTCGCCCAATTTGATGGGCACGGCGATCTCGCTGCGGGTATCTGGCAACAATGGATTGGGCTGCCAGTCGGGGTCCTCAGCAAGGTCAAGGCGCATGACTGTATTCTCGGTTTGGGCTGCTGTACCGATCAGGCCAACACCCATGGGCATGCTGTGCCCTTCATCCAGCATGGCGGCACCTGCCTCCCCATATCCAGAGATCAAGACCACTTCGTCCTGAACAGGATCGTATTGCAATAGCTGGGTGTGGTAGTAACCCAAATGATCTTTGACCAGGGTAACCACGCGGTCAAAGATCTCCCCAAGCTCGGTTGCTTGGGTAATCTCCTGGGCAATCTCAGTGCTGACCTGCACCTGATAACCACGCCGCTCGAAAGCATCCTTTACTTGATTCTCCAGGATCTTGCGATCAGTGATGTCCATGCAAACCCCGAAAAGCTGGCGGGCAACGCCATCTTCATCGACCAGCGGACGTTTGATGGTATGCAGCCAACGCACTTCACCACTGGCCGTGGTGATCGGTTCCTCTACCACGCTCTCAACCTGGTCATCGATCACTTTGAGATCTTCACGGTGGAAGTGGTCGACTTCCTCTTGATTGGGGTTGAAATCAGCATCAGATTTGCCAATCAGCCCCTGGGGGGTCGAACCGTAGGCGTCTGCCAGGGCTTTGTTGGCCATCACAAAGCGGCTGTCACGATCCTTGACAAAGAGAAAACTAGGATCCACATCAATGACGCGCTGCAGGAACGCCCGCTCCTCTTCGACAGCTTCCTCGGCCCGCTTACGGTCGGTAATGTCCATGCAAACCCCGAAAAGCTGGCGGGCAACGCCATCTTCATCGACCAGCGGACGTTTGATGGTATGCAGCCAACGCACTTCACCACTGGCCGTGGTGATCGGTTCCTCTACCACGCTCTCAACCTGGTCATCGATCACTTTGAGATCTTCACGGTGGAAGTGGTCGACTTCCTCTTGATTGGGGTTGAAATCAGCATCAGATTTGCCAATCAGCCCCTCGGGAGTCGAACCGTAGGCGTCTGCCAGGGCTTTGTTGGCCATCACAAAACGGCTGTCACGATCCTTGACAAAGAGAAAGTTAGGATCCACATCAATGACGCGCTGCAGGAACGCCCGCTCCTCTTCGATTATCTTCTCAGTCTGCTTACGGTCGGTGATGTCCATCACCTGGCCGATGGTCTCTGGCCTGCCATCTGCATCTTTGACGACTACAACGCTCAACTCAAGTTTACGAAGGCTGCCATCCTTACGCACGATGCCGATTTCATAGCGAGGGGGCAGCCTCTCACCTTGTTGACGACGAACATAGCGGTCGGCAACCATTTGTTTGCTGTCTTCATCCAGCACTTCCCTGAAATCCAAGCCGACCAGCTCGGCCTCAGTATAGCCTAATATCTGGCTGCAACGCTCGTTGACATAGGTAAGTTTGAACTGATCGCCGATGATGAAAATCCCATTGCGAGAGCTTTCCACCACGGTGCGGAATCTTTGCTCACTTTGCAGCATAGCCAGTTCTGCCTCTTGGCTGGTTTCGATCGTCCTGGTGAGTGTCGGAACAAGGTAGCTCTGAGATATGACCAGCAATGAAACCATCATGACAAAAACAATCGTACCAATCACCCAGGAAATCGTCTCCAGAGAAGTGGCGAAAAGTTCAATTGGGATAACGATGCGCCCTGTGGAAAAAGCCCAGCCAAATACGGCCATGATAGAGACAGACAATCCTAGTGCGTAGATCGTGACACGGCGGTCGTAAAATATAACCGGGAAAACCGTAGCAGCAAACAAAAAGATCCGTCCCCCTCCACTCAAACCATCTTCATACAATTCGAAGATACTCAGAAAATAAAGCAAGAATACAACTATGCCAACCTGTAGCTCATAAGAGGTTCGCTTGTAGAAAGTGGGTTATAAACGTAAGGCGGGACAAAATGGCAAAATGATGTAGTAGCAGAATG
>CAZUSV010000331.1:0-3567 GCA_964622645.1 uncultured Anaerolineales bacterium | reverse complement strand
TTTTGATGCAGTCTCCGAAGACGGCGCGTATTTAGGCGGCGTTATCGCTCCCGGAATCGGTATTTCTGCAAACGCTCTCTTTGATCGAGCAGCTAGACTCAAAAGAGTTGAACTGCGCCGGCCTAAAAAAGTTATCGGGAAGAATACTGATGCGTGCGTTCAATCAGGATTCTACTACGGATTTTTGGGGCAAATGGAAGAGATTATCAGGCATATGAAAGTAGAAATAGGAGGTGACCCAAAAGTTATACCTACAGGCGGATTATCAAGATTATTTGCTGTTGACTCTCAGTTGGTCGATAAAATCGATCTTGATTTAACACTTAAAGGGCTTCAGATTATCTATGAACGAATAATGAGTTCTTCAAAGTAGCCCAAAATTCTATTTTGGAATTGTCCCATGTAGGAGGTAAAAATGAGCAAAGCAACTTTATTTCTCATAGTTGTGGGAGGGTTAATTTTCATTCTTTTGGTAGCCGGAGTAACTGTCTCTCGAATAAAACTTAAAAACATGGAAGAAGCTTGGATGAATGAGAAAACGCAACGGGAGAATCTTGAGAAAAATTTGGCAGCGACACAACAACAATTATCTGCAAAGATAAATGAATTATCTGCAAAGACAAATGAAGCTTCTACGCTGCAAGATGCTCTGGACACCATTAGAGAGCAAGTGTCAAATCTTAGTCAAAAAGTAACAGAAATCGAAGAGGAAAAAGAGAAGAAAGAGGAAGAGTTCAACGAACTTCAAAACAGTTTACAACGTGAAATAGAAGCCAAAGAGATAACCATTACCCAACTTAAGGGCAAGCTTACCGTGAATCTCATGGACAAAATTCTCTTTGATTCTGGGAAAGCGGTGATAAAAACCGATGGCAAGCGAGTGTTAGACAAAATCTCCACTTTGTTATTAAATAAATATCCCGACCGACAGATACGAGTTGAAGGACATACAGATAATGTTCCCATCAGCGGTGCCTTGCAAAGTCGATTTCCGACAAACTGGGAGCTTTCTGCCGCTCGAGCTATTGCTGCCGTCCGACATTTGCAAGAAAAAAATGGCGTCGATCCGACTCGCCTGGCCTCAGTCGGTTTTGGGCAATATCATCCAATCGACACAAATGACACTACTGAAGGCAAAGCACGAAACAGAAGAATTGAAATAGTCCTATTGCCACCCGAGCCAGAAATTAGGGAATAAGGGCAAGAGGGCAAGGGGTCTATCATTACTTATCACTCATCACTCTTCACGTTTCACAAATAAATTTTCCCTTTTCCTTAGTGCGAATATATGTTATCATCTTCAAAACAAATATGCGAAGAGGAGTCTATAAATGGGTAATTTTTTATTTCAAGATGGACAGAAAGTAGTACTTATTGGCGATAGTATAACCGACTGCGGGCGGCGCGGCGACCAAGCGCCATTCGGCAATGGTTATGTGAAATTCGCAATCGACCTTATCACCGCACGTTATCCGGAGCGGAATATCACCTATTTCAACGAAGGCATCGGAGGAAATACGGTGCTGGATTTACATAACCGCTGGAACAACGATGTACTTGCCCATAAGCCTGATTGGTTGACTGTCAAAATCGGCATCAATGACCTCCACCGTACCCTGGGGAATACCCAAGCGTTGCCACCGGAGAAATATGAACAGTTGTACCGGGACATTTTGCAACGAACTCGTGAACATACACAGGCGCGCATCGTTTTGATTGACCCATTCTATGTTAGTATTGAGACTGATACTAACACCCAACAGGGGCTTGTGTTGTCAATGTTGACCGGCTACTTAGACGTGGTTGAGAAATTGGCAAAGGAATTTGATGCGCTCCATGTATACACCCATGAAAAATTTCAGGAACAACTCCGCCACCGACCTGCCAGTTATTTTTGCCCGGAACCCGTCCATCCATATCCTAACGGACATACGATTATCACGATGGCATTGTTGGAGGTGCTTGGGTGGTGATGGATACAGCGTGGCGGAAAGAAACCGAGTTTCTTGGAGAAACTCGGTTTCTTATGCACTCAGGGAATGATGTTTCCTTGTCCATAAAAGGGGGGTTGTCTTATGGTAAATGGTAACGGAAAAGTCCTTTATCTTTTAGCAGATGGAGATGATATTGGGAATACTGTTCAATATCATCTACTTACCAGCGATATAGAAGGAGTTCATACATTCTCGCAGACTATTTCCCAGGCTTTTTCTTATCTCTCAGCAGAAATTGTAGACACATTGGATGCGAGTATAATCTTTCTGGGCGGGGATGATATTCTTGCGGAGATACCAGAAGAACGTTATGACCGGAAAATCGTTGAGAAAATAAGAAAAGCAATTGCAGACGAGTTCCATTTCACCGTGTCAATGGGCATTGGACGCTCATGTCAGGAGGCTTATATTAATCTGCGCCTAGCTAAAGTTCTCGGTAAAAACAGAATCGTCGAAAATGGGGAGGTACTTCATGGCTAAGACTTTGTTTTTATTTGTTACTTCCCGTCGTCCTGATGCTTATTGCAACGCAATCACCTATTGCGTGGAGAAGATGGAAGTGGACCGAGTAGTGTGTGTAAATATTAAAGAAATGCCTTCTACCATGAATGAGGCAGACCCACATCAAATTTCAGATGAAATTAAGCAATTCATCAGATACTTGTTTAATGGAAAGTATGCTTCATACAAGGCACACGAACTTATCTTATCTGACCTTGAAAAGAGCGGTTATGAGGTATATCAGCGGTGCTTCGAAAAGGTAACAGAGTGGACAGTCTTAACCATTGAATATAAAAATCTGCGCACAGCTATCAAAAATTTTATTCGCCGCAACCCAGGCTGTATATTCGATGTGACATCGCTAAAAAAGCATCTTATGGCTGATATCTTAGCATGCTGTATAGCAATGGGGATGAAGAACGTGTACAGTTTTGATTTAAAAATTCCGCTAGATTTTGAACATTCGGAGAGTATGTTATATCACTCTTTGGGGAAAGATGACTTTTTGTATACCAACCTACTTGATTCAGAACCAGTCCGCGAAAGCCTAAAGTTGGTATTGGCAATGACAGGAGCGACCAAGATAGCAATTTCTCTAACCGTTATTCTAATAGTTTCCTTGTCGGTTTTACTGTTTTTTAGCAACAAAACTCCTCTTTTGTTATTGTCCATCGCGTCGTCCACTGCCAGCATAACATCGTTAATTCTCCAATTTGTTCCTGGCAAAAATATACGGAAATAATCTTGCATACACCGCCACATAAAGTAATAGATTGTAATAAGATTAATTATAGTGCAAGCCTTCTTGCTTGCCAATCTGAGAAACCCCAAAAGGAGAGAACATGCAGATAGCAAACAGATTACAGAAAATTCCACCTTATCTATTTATTGAATTACGTAACAAGATTAACCAGGCAAGAGCTGCCGGCATTGATGTGATTAGTTTAGCAATAGGTGACCCGGTTGAACCGACACCTAAACCAATAATTGACGAACTATGTAAAACTGCGTATGACTCCGCCAACCATCGCTATCCCACCGATGAGGAAAAAGGCATGTTCGCTTTTCGGAA
>CAZUSV010000330.1:0-3673 GCA_964622645.1 uncultured Anaerolineales bacterium | reverse complement strand
ATCAGCCACGATCCTTTGGCTACCGCTGCTGTCCCGCCTTAAGTGGATAGCCATCTGGCAAAGCCAGGTTACAGGTGTGCTGCGCGTGCTCGATAACATTGAAGATCGTCAATTCACCCAAGATGATTTGGAGCTTTTGTCATTATTCGCCAATCAGGCCGCAATCGCATTGGAGAACGCCAGGCTGTTGATGGAAATCAATGAAAGCCTGGTTCGTGAGAAACATTTGTCTATGATTGCTCGTACGCTCAGCAGTGCTCTGGATCTTCCAACTGTGCTCAGCGACGTCGTGCGATTGGCCGCAGAATTAATTGGCGCAGATGCTGGTGCTCTCTCTCTATTAGAATCTGACGGTCACACATTACGCTATCCGTATCTCCATAATATGCCATCAGAATTAAGTACATGGGAGTTTCCAGATGAAATCGGGTTGGCTTGGGATGTTTTGAAGACTGGAAATTCTATATTGTTGTCGGATTATCCAGCCTCTCCAAAGGCACATCCAGAATGGGTGAAAGTGGGCGTAATTAGTGTTGTCATTGTACCCGTTGCGATTGGAAACAATGTTGTCGGCACATTGGGATTGTTTGGTCTGACTGCAGAGACGCAATTTGAAGAGCGTGATATTCCCTTGGTGCAAGCAGTTGGCCGCCAGGCTGGAATTGCTATACACAATGCGCAGCTATTCGAAGAGTCCCAGCGCAAGATGAGAGAGTTGGGGGCGGTAATCGAAGCCTCTCTGGATACCAGCAGTGTATTGGAAGTTGAAATCCTTTTGAATCGCATCTATCTCCAGGTTGAAAGGTTATTTGCGCCTGATTCTTTTGCCGTAGTGAGATATGAACCCGAAGAAGAAACTTTGCAAATATTATTAGCGATAGAGGAAAACCAAAAGCTACCCGAATGGATTGGAGCGCGTTTTGCTCTTGAAGATGGGGGATTATCCGGTTGGGTGATCAAGAATCAGCAAGTCTTGATCGTAAAAGATACCGAAAAAGATCCTTTGCCTATCGAGCCAATACATAGTGATCGTCCCGCTCGTTCTTGGCTTGGTGTTCCGTTGGTTGCGCACGAACGTGTCCTTGGCGCAATCTCAGTACAGTCGTTTCAGCCTAACATGTTCGACGAAGTTCATTGCAGATTGTTGGAGACATTAGCAAGCCAGATTGCCATCGCTTTAGAAAATGCGGATTATGCTACTGAGCTGGAGCGCAATCTTGCTGAAATGTCAGCATTGTATGACCTGGCCCAAAAGACAACCTCCAGTCTGGACGCAGATGAAGTACTAACCAGGGTCGTAAAAAACTTGAGAGATATGTTGGAGGCCCGGGCTGCAACCATCGTGCTGCTTGATACTAAAACTCAGACACTCACATTGGGCGCTACTGCAGGTGTAGAACCCCAATGGGTTCAAAAATTCATTCTCGACGTTGGAGAGGGAGTTAGTGGTAAGGTGGTGGAAACTGGCCAACCCAGTTATGTGCCGGATACATATGCTGTACCTGATTTCAAATTTTTCAGTCGCCAGGTGCGTTCATTGATGGTTGTCCCCCTAAAAGCCAAGGACAGCATCATCGGCACCCTCACCATCGATAGTGACCGCCCCAACGCGTTTACAACGCGAGACGAGCGCCTGTTGACTATCGCTGCCTCACAAGTGACTGTTGCTATAGAGAATGCTCAACTTTATACCAAGGTTCAGAAGCTGGCTGTAACGGATGGGTTAACGCATGTCGCCAATCGCCGGGCATTCGACGATGCGCTAAGAAGTGAAGTTGTGCGTGCAACACGCTATAACCATCCGCTTTCGTTGGTTTTCATGGATATCGATGATTTTAAATCTTTCAATGACACCCATGGCCACCCTGCAGGCGATAAGCAGTTAAGAGAAATTGCCGAGATACTTAACAGTAGTGTTCGCCTGCCAGATTTGGTCGCCAGATATGGGGGAGAAGAATTTGTCTTACTCTTACCCCATACAGGCAAAGACGGCGCATGCTACTTGGCCGAAAGGATCAGAATAGCCGCAGAATCCAAAGCTCTCGAATTAATGCCAGGCGCAAAGAGCACGCTGAAGTCCAATGGCTCGATCTCTGGTTACACGCTCAGTATTGGCGTTGCCTCGATCCCCGATGATGCCCAATCTGCAGAGGAGCTTCTTCAAGCCGCTGACTGGGGAGTATTGGAAGCCAAGCAAACCGGCAAAAATCGAGTTTGTGCTGCCTAGATATTGATCTCCCATTCGCCCAGCCGAAGCATTTAAAATGATGAATACCTCAATTTAATCTCCGCGCTCTCCGCGTCTCTGCGGTGATTGATCTTTTTGCATAGAGCTCATGAATCCAAAACGCATACTTAACTTGCTGGGCACTGGCACAGCCATTTCCCTCTTAGGCGATTCAACTTTATATACTGTTCTACCGCACCCCCAGGTCGCTTCCCAGGTCGGTGTCAGCTTGGCTATGGTCGGAGTGTTGTTGGGTGTAAACCGGGCAGTGCGCCTGTTATTAAATGGGCCAGTTGGCCTTATCTATGACCGGCTACCTCGCCGCCCACTGCTGGTTGCATCTCTGGCGATTGGTGCGATTTCTAGCATGATCTACGCCGCGGGTTCGGGTTTTTGGCCTATCTTCGCTGGGCGTGCAATGTGGGGATTTGCCTGGTCCTTACTGTGGATCGGTGGGAATGCCGTTGTTCTTGATATTTCTACTGATGAAAATCGCGGTCAGATGAGTGGAAGATTCCAGATGTGGTTTTTCATTGGGATCGCCTCGACAGCTCTATTAGGCGGACTGATGACCGATTTGTTTGGATTCCGTACCGGGCAGTGGATCAGCGCCCTACTGATTGGGTTGGCTGCCTTGTTGTGGTTTACCCTGTTTCCCGAGACTCGTACTGGAGATCAGCAGTCCGTCCCTGTAGATATCTCAAAAAATAACATGGTTCCAATCCCCTGGCGGATAGTATTGACGGTTTCATTCCCGGCGTTTATCGCACGCTTCATTTCCTGGGGTGTCCTGGCAGCCACAGCCATTCTGTGGCTGTCTGGTTTGATTGGAGAAGGGTTGCCTGTTTGGGAGCTCTACATCCCCATCGCAACGCTTACCGGTTTCTTTACTGCGTTAACGATGTTGACCAGTATCTTCAGTGCCTCCGCAGTGGGCTTCTTGTCCGATCGCGTCGGTCGCCGCTGGCCCATCGTTGCATTGACGCTGTTGCTTGGCGCAGCAGGTATTTGGTTGATGAGCGCCGGGTCTATTCCCATCGCTTTGTTGGGTGCGATGATCGTGCCCATCGTGGGCGGCGGCGTTGAGACCCTAGTGCCTGCCATCATCGGCGACCGTATAGTGGCCCAATCGCGCGGCCGCGCTCTGGGGATCACCAATACTTTTGGGGATCTGGGGGCAACCATTGGCCCAATTATAGCGTTGGGAGTGCTGAATCGAGATTGGTTGTCCTTGGGGGAGATTTATAAACTTGGCGCCATGTTATTAGCAGGCGTTGGTATTTTTGCAATACTTCAAGCCAAAATGCAAAAGCATGCCGATTAATATTTATGAAGTTTCTAACTTGACAATGTCAACTTTTCAACGAGAAGCCCGAAAACAGGGGGGTACCGGGGGTGGGGCGCCCCCCCGCACCCCCCCAATTTTGGGAGAATGAGGCCACGTTG
>CAZUSV010000329.1:0-3679 GCA_964622645.1 uncultured Anaerolineales bacterium | reverse complement strand
AAATGAACACCGAGCAGCACTTCACGATGAGCGCATATGGACCTGGCGATATTCAGGCCTTCCGCCAGGCGATGGTACGACGCAGGTTGAAGCCCAGCACCATCAATCGCCGCCTGGCATCAATTGTCGCTTTGGGTAAATGGGGTGTTGAAATGGACATGATCGATCATAACCCAGGGCTACACATTCGCGGCCTGGACAGCGTTTTGTTGGCACCGAAATGGCTTGATAAAAACCAGCGCAATGCCCTGCTGCGTGCTGCCAGAGATGATTTGGCTATGGCCAAAGAGCGTTTACCCCGAATGTGGCTGTACCGCCTTCGCGATACGGCGATTGTAATAATCTTGACCTATACCGGGCTGAGAGTGCATGAGGTTTGTAAGTTGACCATGGATGATGTCCAGATCAGCCCCCGCAAAGGCCACATCACCGTCAATGGCAAAGGTTATAAACAGCGCACAATCCCGTTGAGCAAACCCCCACGGGATATTCTCCAGGAATGGATCAAGCACAGACCGCCATCAGATTGTGACCATCTGTTTCTCACCATGCAAGCAGAACCAATGAGAGCGCGGTCCGTGCAACGGGCTATCAAGCGGATTGCGGACGTGGCCGGGTTAGACGAGGCAGTCACACCGCATACCCTGCGGCATACGTTTGCCAAATCATTGATTGATGAAGGCGTTTCATTGGAGAAGGTGGCGAAATTGCTGGGCCACAGCAATCTCAATACTACGCGAGTCTATATCACGCCAAGTGAGCAGGATTTGGAGGAGGCTGTAGCAAGACTTGCATAGAAAACAGATTCCATGGGAATTGTTAAATTCCGGTTCCGGTTGAGGGGGGCATAATCGTAGGCTATAATAAAGGCACAAAATAATAAATGCCGGGCAGTGGTTGGCCACTCCCGGCGATGGCTCACGCGGTGGGGCGCGTGGCGACTTGATGATAACATATAGCGAGCCGCTCGTGCACAGTGCGAGCGGTTTTTTGTTTTTTCTCTGTTATTGTGGAATTAATGATAGCATTCCACGAAAGGGGCTGGTCCCATGCCACACAGTACATACTCCAAAATCTATGATGTTCTTTCGACATTAAATCATGTTGAAGAACAAGATATTTTTGACCTTGCACGCCAAATTAATGAGAACGAATTTGAATCATTTGCAATTTGGCGCCGCCCTGAGGGTTCGGACCAAACTGTTAAATCATACTGTTCAGAAGCATCCATTCGGCGACTCATTAGATTTATGCACTCTCTTGGAATGATAGATATTGAGAATCAGCGAGTTTGCAGCATAAATGAAATTGGGAGAAATGCCCTCACTAGGGATAATTACGCAACCCAACTTGGCTCTCAGATAATGAGATACCTACGCGTTACTATCGGCCTTCCGTTCGATGAGATCAAGGACCAAATAGAGTCTATCCAACGCCCGGCAATACCAGATGCCCAAACATTATTTCAGACACTAATCATTTCTAGAAATCTACCTATCTCGGAAGATGAATTCAGGCGTCTGTTATACCTTCTACAGCGTTGTGGCCTACTTTCTGGAAGGATTAGGAAAATATACTCCTGATAGAGGTAACTTATGCCATACGAATCATTCTTTGGAAAACGCGATGCTGGGCAGGAGAATCCGAATCAGCTAATCCAATACTATCATCGACAAGAAGAGTTGGAACGATTGAAGTCAGAAGATAAAGCTGAAGGTGCATGTGTAATAGCAGGGGTAAAAGGATCTGGGAAAACTGCGATATGCAAGGTTATTGAATACGAACAAAGTCAATACGGAATTGGGTGGACATTAAATATATCGGATGGCTTTTCGGTTAATAATGATACTCGCCAATCATCATACTTTCGAAGTTTGCTGATTGTACACCTTTTATCTAAGTTGACACAGCTGATAAGCAGGAATCAAGAAAACTTTTCGAAGGAAGCACTTGATGCTCTTCCAGGAGCGATAAGCAAACTTCGCTCACTGGCTGAAACTATTTTGGGCAATACAACTGCGTCAGTGGATTCGGATGGCATTAGTATTAGCCTCGATATTAGAGAGTTATTGAAGTTGGGGCAAGGTTCTTTGAGTCAGTTTTCACTAGAGCAATTTTTTGAAATGTTGAGTCCCTGCCTATCTGAGCGTGGAGGATATATACTTGTCGATGATGTAGATGAAATATTTCCGGGCTCAGATCAAAATTATGAATTTATTGAAGGTTTAATCGCTGCTGCTGTTGATATAAATAGTTTTTTTGGCAATTTGCTACATTGCCTCGTTTTCCTTAAGGCCGGTGCTTACAGCCTTTATTTTGAGCATGGTCGGAACTATGATAAGTATGGTGAGGAAGCAACGATTGTTTTAAGATGGGGATCAACAGAATTAACTGAGATGATGGCAATTAGGAGTAGGGTAGCAGCGGGGGTAGATGATGATGAAGAATTGCCATGGAAAAGCCTAGGACGATCATTCGGTGGAAGGAAAAATGATATTCTTTCTTCAATTGACTATATGCTGGAGCGATCGAATAGTGGTCCTCGCGATTTAGTTATTTTTGGAAACTTAGCTAAACAAATTGCAGGCACTCAAAAAATTTCTCTTGACGATCTAAAGGACCAAGAGAATCGCTATTCGCAAGAAAAGTTATTCCTTCTAAATCGAGATTACAGCATGCAATACGGTGATGTAGCTAATCTTATTGCCAAGGTTTTTCGTCGCCAACCTGCAATTTTCTCAAAGGGGAAATTAGAAAAATTTATTCAAACTCAGATACTAGGTAACTCCGAGGTTATGAATGGAGAGTTTTCGACTATGCAACTCCTTCGGTCACGTGACGCTGCGAGAGTGTTGACAAATCTATTCGATTTCGGATTTATTGGCTTTCGAAGCCATCCTGAGTTACCTTTTATGTATATGATGGATATGCAAAGCGATTTAGTTGTTCCTGGAGTTCAGCTACTAGATGCATATGAACACCGGATTCATCCGGCATATCAAGGTTACCTAATGTTGAATCTACCAGATTAGAGATTTTTTATTTCACTCCAGAATACCAGACTGGAATCACAAGAAGTAATATTATTAGTACAGAACCAAAAAATATCACAAGGAAAAACATGATCGAAAAAGCTTTCAAAAACATCGATGACGTCCTACACAAAGAAGCTGGATGACCACCGAACTTGATCTTGGATTATGCAGCTAGAATCGAATTTGGAAATAAGACAATATGCCCCTAAAAAAATCAGAACTCTACTCTTCCATCTGGAAAAGCTGCGACGAACTGCGCGGCGGGATGGATGCTTCGCAGTACAAAGATTATGTGCTGGTGATGCTGTTCGTCAAATATGTCTCGGATAAATATGCCGGGCAGAGGAACCCGTTAATTGTGGTACCTGAAGGCGGGGGGTTCGCTGATATGGTATCGCTAAAGGGTAGCAAGGATATCGGGGACAAGATGAACAAGATCATTGGGGAGCTGGCTGCTGCCAACGATCTGAAAGGTGTGATCGATACGGCTGATTTCAACGATGCCGACAAACTCGGTCGCGGCAAGGAAATGCAAGATCGTCTCTCCAACCTTGTGGCGATCTTCGAAGATCCTGGCCTGGATTTCAGCCGCAACCGTGCTGAGGGGGATGACTTGCTTGGCGATGCTTATGAATACTTGATGC
>CAZUSV010000328.1:2088-3758 GCA_964622645.1 uncultured Anaerolineales bacterium | reverse complement strand
GTGGAACAGCTTGTTTTATGCTTTACTGGGGGGATTGAGTTTCCTATCCTCCAGGGAGGAATAATTTTAAGTGTCTCTATAGTGGTGGCTGTAATGCAGATGACAGGTTTTTGCCCTGTACAATTGACCTGAGAAAAGAAAACTGGGATTTGATTAAGGCTTATTTGAAAAATAATAAGGCTGTTGATTTTAAGGATTTTGAAATTGTGGAGGATGTTAGAAGGCTGAGTGTTGCTGCTGCCTGCCCGCATTGGAGTCCTGTTATTGGCAAAAGCTGGTTTGGAGGGGATTACGGCTTGAAAGGTGCTGAGCAGCATGAGTATAAAGGGCTTAATGATGAGGAGTATATTTATTTTATGCGAAAGCCAGGGTGTGAATATTATGAGCAGTTTATGAGTTATGTTGATTCTGATGTTTTGATATTTAACAGCAAAAAGTATGAGATTGAGAACTTGTTGAACAGAAAGCCGCTGACTGAGGTGGAAATAATTGATGAATGTGATGAATTTCTGGATAACCTGAGCAATGAGAAGAGAATAAATCTGAATTTTATGCGCAGGAAAGTTGAAGAGGTTTTTGTCAAGAATAAGGAAGGGGATGTTATTAAAGTTTGTGAGAATATTATGGAAGTGTTGGATAAAATTCTGGGTTTGAAATGGATTGATGAAATGGTTGAAACTGAAGAGATATTAAAAATTAAAGAGACAAAGATTATGGAACTTTTTAATCTTTTTTTGAATAATGATTTTCTTTTGGAACATGAGGAGATGGAGCAGTATTATGCTGCTGCGAAGAATTTTGAAGGGATGTTTGAGGACACTTATGTTAATTTTTTTAAGAACAAAAGAAATGATTTGGTTGTCAGTATTGTTAACATTAATCTTGAAAGGAAATTAAAAGATATTTTGGATAAGAACAAAGTTTTTGTTATGATGTCCGGA
Source organism: uncultured Anaerolineales bacterium (assembly GCA_964622645.1). Taxonomy (GTDB): domain Bacteria; phylum Chloroflexota; class Anaerolineae; order Anaerolineales; family UBA11858; genus NIOZ-UU35. The sequence continues at coordinate 2,817 of CAZUSV010000328.1, read as the reverse complement.
ACTTTGCATAATGAGAAGGTTTTGAAGAATATTTTTGGGATTAAGGATTTTTTTGTTATTGAGGCTGAGACAAGACATTTAGGAGTTGTTAATAAAAATATGACAGGATTTGAAAAGAACTTTAGATGGAAGGATTTTAGTGATGGGAGAGTTACTCGCAGAGAGTATCTTGAAAGTTTTCAGAAGTGCGTGGATTCTGCTGAAAAGCCTTTTTTAGTTCATGTTAACAGTTACATGGATTTGCCAAGCGAGAATGAGAAAGAAGAGTTTGGGCTGAGAATTATGAGCAGGGAGAAAATTATGGAACTGCAAGAAAAGTATAAGAAAGGTGAACTATTGCAGATGTTTAAAGAAGGGAAATTAGAAGTTTTGTACAGTACGAAGTGCAATCGGGGTGTTGATTTGCCAGGTGATATGTGCAAGAGCATTGTTTTTAGCAAATATCCTTATCCAGGAATGAAAGATATTTTTTGGAGAATATTAAGGAAAGAGAATCCAGATGGATTTAGGGAATTTTATTTTGACAAATCTAACAGAGGGTTTTTACAGAGAATTTACAGAGGTCTTAGAAGCGATGATGATAAAGTTAATTTGTTGAGCCCTGATTTGATGGTTATGAATCGGGGGATGTAAAATTTTATTGCCATTAATAAACAAAAATCATTTATAAAGGACGAAGAATTTAAATAGAGATATATCTTAATTGTAAAGTAATGAAAAAATACAACC
>CAZUSV010000328.1:0-1988 GCA_964622645.1 uncultured Anaerolineales bacterium | reverse complement strand
ATGGTGAATTTTCCAAAGAAATAATTAATGGTGCAGAAGCAAGCAATACAAAAAGAATGCTTAATATTGTGGAAATAATAGAAAGCTGGAAAGAACTTCCACTTTATAAAACATTAAATAAAGGGGAACAAGATGAAATGAAGGCTTATTTAGATTTCTTTAAGAATGATCCTAATTTTAACAATGTGAAAGATCAATTAAAAACAGAGTATGGTTTTGGTTTTGAAGGAAAAACATGGCAAGATTTTCTTCTTCATTGTAATCTTGTTGATAAAAATATAGATTGGAGTATAGAAAACATTGTTGAAAACTCTGGAACAGTTATTCCATTAAATGATAAGAACAAAGATGAGAAAGGGAATCCATTGCCATTGTTGGCTGATGAAAATGGAGAGGGCTATACATCAATACAAATTTGGGATAAATACAAAGATGGCGCAGGCTTACTTATAAATATGTGTTATGATGCAAGATTTAATGGTGAAAATTTAGGTAAATACTCACGATTTGTATTAGAAGTTGTAGGAAGTAAGAATGCTAAAAAGCATTTTGAGGATAGTAACTTTAATCCTGCTACAGAAGATGAAAGGAGCCTTTTGGAAAAAAATTATTTTGATCCTGATTCATTGACCGGAAAAATTGCTCTTTCTGAGTTACGTATAAGAAACTTAGAAGATAAATTGGATGAAGAGGAAAATGTATCCAAAGGTATTGAATTGGGGATAAAATTAAATTATATGAAAGAAAGATTTGATTTGTTGCTTAATACTAATTATGATGTTGATTCTGATTTAGCTAAACAAAGTGTAAATTATTCTATTGGAAAGATAAGCTGGCCTCATAAGATTGGCTTGATGCAGCAAGGTTTTAATGCAAAATTTAATGATTTTGAAGACTTATAACTTATTTCTATAAAAAATAAAAAAAGAGAAAGAAAAAAGAATTAGGGAATTGTTGGTGCTGGCCCATATGGACCTGGACCCGGACCTGGTATTGGTGCTGTTTGAGTTACATCGCCTTTTGGTCCTCCACTATGAGGTGCATTTTTCCATGGAACTCCTGGGGTCTTAACTTTTCCCACTACATATTTATTTCTATTCAAACATATCTTAAAAGCAACGTTTGCGTTGGAATTAACAGCTGTTGTACAAACCCCTGCATTAAGTAATATTTTTTCTGCTGGATGTGTCTTTTCAGGGTTTTCACCATTTTGTGTGTTTAGTGTTACAATACTCTCACCATTTTCATTAATGTCTATGTACCCATCTCCATCTAAATCCTGACCTGTTACTGTAAAATAGTGTGTTTTGCCATCATAGGTTTTAAACCATTTGTCCCCATTTTTTATGCCATTGAATCCAGCTGCCACAAGACCTGCGAATATTAGAATTGTTAAAGCTAAAATTCCTAAAAAATATAATTTTTTGTTCACTTTGTTATACCTCCGAATTATCAGTATATCTTAAAGATTCTTCATTATATAAAAAAATATTGTTTTTTGTTTATAAGGTTTTTAAACTGCCTCTAAGCAATATTAAATTCTTAGTGTAATATGAAAGTGCGGTGGCTTTACCTCTTTTTTATAGTTTTAGCCAACTGCGTGAAGAATAATCTCTATGATGATTACAGCAATAATCATGTAAATTACAGTCATTGGACCTATTTCTATCTTTGTCTTATAATCATCAAAATAACGTACAAGTCCTCCTCCTGATTGAGGCATGCTGATTTTTTCCTGTGCCATGTTTTTTTGATGATTTTTTAATTTAAAAATCTTACTGCTGATGCAAATATTGCTGTTTATTTAGTTCTTTTTGATAAAGTGATTTTAAACTTGATTTGTCAATGTGTATGTCAGCTTTTTCATTTAAATAAAAAGCACCAAAATCAAAGTAACAGTAAAACCATTTCTTCTCTTTCCATCACTTATGATAAAATATGTCATATATTATTTTTGGTTAGATAAACACATATAATCATTCAAAAGT
>CAZUSV010000327.1:0-3789 GCA_964622645.1 uncultured Anaerolineales bacterium | reverse complement strand
GTTATTTTTTTGGGCCTTAATCAATTACCGTTCCGTTTTCATTTAAAACCCCCACCCCCCAAAAATTGGGGGGGTTGGGGGGCCGCCCCCCCCCATCCACCCCTAATTTTCGGAAGTTTTCGAGAATGCAGCATTTTTGATTACCAAATTTGAAGAAAAGGAGCTAACATGAACATCCCATCTCCTGAAATCACCATTGCTGACCGGAAGGTCGGCCACAATCACCCCACTTATTTCATTGCCGATATCGCGGCCAACCATGACGGCGATCTGGAGCGCGCCAAGATGCTCATCCGGATGGCGAAAGACGCCGGCGCCGAGGCAGCGAAATTCCAGAATTTCCGCGCTCCCAAGATCGTCTCAGATTATGGTTTCAAAGCCCTGGGTGGTCAGCAGTCCCACCAGGCTGAGTGGAGCAAAACAGTCTTTGAAGTGTATGACGACGCTTCCGTACCCTTCGAGTGGACCCCAATCCTCAAGGAGGAGTGCGATAAGGTAGGCATCCACTATTACTCTTCCCCTTATGACTACGAGGCCATTGATATGCTCGACCCCTATGTGCCGGCCTTCAAAGCTGGCTCTGGCCTGATGTCCTGGCCGGGTGCCCTGGTGCGCATGGCGAAATTTGGTAAGCCCATACTGGTGTCGAGTGGAGCTGCGGACATTGGCGATGTTGTCCGAGCGATGCGAGCCGTGCAGGCTGTCAACGACCAGGTTGTGCTCTTCCAGTGCAATACCAATTACACTGCTGACGACTCGAATTACGATCACTTGAATATCAATGTGCTTAAAACGTATGCGGCTATGTTCCCCAATGTAGTGCTGGGCCTCTCGGATCACACGCATAGCCCGGCACCCGTTGTTGGCGCGATTGCTATGGGGGCGCGCGTCATCGAGCGCCACTTCACGGACGACAATGCCCGCGAAGGCCCCGACCATAAATTCGCCATGAACCCAGAGACCTGGGCTGAGATGGTGCTCCAGGTTCGCACCCTGGAACGAGCCTTAGGCTCCTATGATAAATTCGTCACTGGCAGCGAACAGGAAACCTATGTGCTGCAACGCCGCTGTTTGCGGGCTGCCCGCGCTATCAAGGCTGGCGAGACCATCACCGCTGAAATGGCCGAACCGCTGCGCCCCGCAGCCACCGGCGCGATCATGCCCTGGGAGTTGGATGCCCTGGTTGGCAAGAAAGCCCTGGTTGATATGCCGTATGGGATGGATTTTCGTTGGGAGAATGTGGGGAAATAACGTGCGATGTGCGAAGTGCGGTGTGCGATAAATCTGCTGGGAGTAGAAAATGGGAATAAGTAAGTTTGAAGATATTCGGGCTTGGCAAGAGGCAAGAATTCTTGTTCGAATGATCTATCAGCTTACACAAATGGAGCCATTATCAAAGGATTTTGGGCTTCGAGATCAACTTCAGAGAGCAGCTGTTTCTGCGATGACGAATATCGCCGAAGGATTTGATTGTGAATCTCACGCCGAATTTGCACGATTTTTGGGCTATTCCCGTAGATCGGCTGTTGAGGTTCAATCCTTGCTTTATGCAGTCTTGGATGTTGGATATATAACAGAAGGAATTTTCCAAGAATACTACGATCAAGCGAACAAAGTAAAAGCACTTGTCAGTGCGTTCAAGAATTCCCTGAAGAAGCAATAACATCATGTACGCCGCACGAAGCACTCCGCACTAAGACATGCGAATTCTCTACTTCTCGCGCGACTACACCACCCATGATCACCGCTATCTCTCCTCTCTGGCGAAGACAGAGCATCAAATTGGGTATCTGCGGCTAGAGAAGCGTGGACATGGTCTTGACGACCGGCCATTGCCCGTCGAGATTGAGCTGATCCCTTGGGCAGGGGGGCGGGCACCGGCCAAGCTGCGGGATGGTTTGAAGTTGCTGATAGGGTTAAAAAAAGCCATCCGAGGCTTCAAACCAGATTTGATTCAAGCAGGTCCTTTGCAGCGCACTGCTTTCCTAACGGCGTTTGCAGGATTTCGCCCGCTGGTGAGCATGTCATGGGGTTATGATCTGCTCGTGGATGCGAATAGAGACCGTTGGTGGGAATGGGCTACCCGCTATACCCTTAGGCGGACTGATGCCTTGGTGGGGGATTGCGATACCATTCGAAATCTGGCTATTCAGTATGGTATGGCCCCAGATCGGATCGTGATCTTTCCGTGGGGGGCAAACATCGAAAAGTATTCGCCTGGAGAGGATGGTGGATTGCGGGAACGTCTGGGTTGGGATGAGGATACTTTTGTGTTGTTGTCTACCCGGGGTTGGGCACCACTCTATGGGGTTGATGATCTGGCGCAAGCCTTTGTCAGGGCAGCCCGCCAACGTCCAGAGCTACGTTTGCTGATGTTGGGGAATGGCCCGCTGGCTCCAAAAATACGCCAGACCTTCATGAGCGCAGATATGCTAGACCGGGTACACTTCCCAGGCCAGATCAGCCAGAAGGATTTGCCCAATTATTACCGTGCTGCCGATCTGTATATCAGCACCTCCCACAGCGACGGCACTTCGATTTCGTTGTTGGAGTCCCTGGGGTGCGGCACGCCTGTCTTGTTGACGGATATCCCAGGGAACCAGGAATGGGTTTCCACTCCGGGAGAAGTGGGCTGGTTATTCCGTGATGGAGATGTAGATTCGCTTACAAAAGGCATTCTCCAGGCGATGGGTCAGCGGGAGCAGTTACCTGCTATGGGACGAGCAGCTCGTCAACTGGCAGAAGCACGCGCAAACTGGGAAAAGAATTTCCCGCGTCTTTTCGAGGCTTATCAGATCGCGCTGGGGTGATGTCTGCGCAAGTCGTTCTATCCAGTTTTCAAGCGATCCCTCTGATCGAGGCTAAAGGCAGAGAATCTTCAATCCAGATTTCTCCCGATTTGGGTCTGACGAAAACAGACGTAACCCTGACCGATTTGGGCGTGACGTTCCCAGACGGGGAGAGGCTCTCTTGGGAAACCGTAGAGGAGATTGCTGCCAACGAGAACAATTGCTTCCTGGTTGAGGCTGGGAGTTCGACCGTCATCCAGACCTTCTCTGAAATTTTCCAGCGGGTCTACACGTTATACCCCACAACATCAGCGCCTACAATGTTGGTATCAGGCATCCCTATGCACCGCATCAAGGGCACGGATCCATGGCTAGATACCCGAAGTAAAATCAAAGCCCTCGGACGGGCTTATGGACACATTTTGGATACGACCACTGGATTGGGGTACACCGCCGTAATGGCCGCTGAGAGGGTAGAATCCGTCACCACGGTTGAACTCGATCCGGCAGCCCAAACCATCGCCCGGCGTAATCCCTGGTCTCGAATGTTATTTGAAAATCCCAAGATCACCCAGATCATCGGAGATTGCAATGACGAGATTGCAAATTTTGTGGATGAATCCTTCTCTGGCATCATCCATGATCCGCCTATGTTCAGCCTGGCTGGAGAGTTATACTCGCTGGCATTCTATGAACAGGCGTATAGGGTGCTGAAACCTAATGGAAGGATGTTCCACTATATCGGCAACCCTGAGAGCAAATCCGGCAGTCGCGTGACGAGAGGCGTTGTTCAACGATTGAAGGAGGCCGGGTTCTCACGAGTGAATCCAAAGCCCCAGGCTTTCGGTGTGACTGCCTTTAAATGACGGGAGGCGGGGGACCGGAGACAGGATTGTTCTCCCGCCCTCGGTCTTCGGTCTTAAAATCATGCTCACCATCAAGTGTGCAGGCTGTAAGCGCAAGCTTTAGAAATACGAGAAGATTGGCAAAGCAGCCTGAG
>CAZUSV010000326.1:0-3796 GCA_964622645.1 uncultured Anaerolineales bacterium | reverse complement strand
TAATGTTTGGAATGCGACACGCCAACTCTCACAAACCACCAAACTTCTGAATGCAAACACAACCCAAAATAAACCACAAAACTTTTAAATGAATTCTGGCGTGTGCATTTTTGTTATACGCTTCATTCAATAAATAATTCAATAATTTCTGGAATCACAAGGACAAGTTTTTTTGATGCATTATCAAACGCATTCAAACCAGCCTTTTTATAACTTAAACCGATACCTTTGATATCAGATAATGACTTTTTAAAAATTTCTTTATCAGATTTTGAATTAGAGACAGATATACTCAGATCAACGAAAGATGTGTATTGACCAAATAATTCAGAGCCTTTACGTGAAGTAGCAGAAATATTAATAAAAATATCAGACTCTCTTTTTATATTTGAAAAAAGAAATCCTTTTTTGGAAAATTCGTTTTTAATTTTTGAATCTAAAAGTGAAATAGGATAAGAATTATCAAAATTGATTTCATTTGAAACAATATAAATAGATATATTAGAAATATTTAGTATTATTTCACATTCTGGAATAGATAAAGATTTTAGTAATTTATTTAAAATTACGGAGGAATTATCTTTATTAATATAACTATTTATGTCTAATTCAGATTTAACTATTTGCCGATTATCTGCGGAAGAAATATTAAAAATTTCTGCAACAACAAGTCCATTACTATTAGTTTTGCTCTGTTCTAATAATTTTCCGTTTCCTTTTAAAAAAAAGAACTTAATTGGCAAATTAATAATAGGTAATTTGACTTTATCTTTATTATAAGATGCTACAATAATCATATCTTCCTTTAAAGGATGACCAAACTTGCCATAAAGCTCTTTGTTTATAGAAGTTAAATCAATATCACTGATTACATTCTGCAATGAAGAATAAATTTCGTTTAGCAGATATTTTTTTGAACCATTATAAGTGATTTCTAATGGCTCTGCAAAATAATTCATTATGTGTTCTAAAGATTTAAAATAAAAATTCAAAGCACTATCAATATCATTTTTTATTTCATAATCTTTTGCTTTTAGAAACATATCTTCGCTGAGAGATTTAGCTTTTTCTTTTTCAATTTTTTTAGATTTATGGTATTCTGTTTTCGATAATCTATAGTAAACCCAATATTCGTCATCATCTTCCCATTTGTCAAAAAGCTCATATCCTTTTAATGTGGATTTAGTGAATGAAGATACTGAAGATTTAAAATCTTCTTTTACTATACCTGATTTTTCAGAAATTATGTTTATTATGTTACTTGAGATTGATATACTGATTTCAGAAGAAATTTGAGTTAGTGCATTGTTTTGGGCAATTCGAATATATGATAAATCATTATTTATTTTTTCGCAAAATCCAATACCAATAAAATATTCATTACTAATTGGATAATTTGAAATCCAATCAGGTTTATCGGTGTAATTTGACTGACAAAATAGAAACAAAGGTGATAATATTAAAATCAGAAAAACACGAAAATTAAAATTCATAAGATAACCCTAAACAAATAAACAATGGACCAATATTGACTTCGGGATAAGGAACCAATTCCGAAGGAATTTTAATATAATCCGTTTCATCATTTCCTTCGGAGTCTTCTCCTGTTTTAATCGTATATTCCCAATCTGAAAAATTTAATTTTCTATATGATGCTTCACCAAAAAAAACTAATTGTCCCATTTTTAATCTTGCTCCTAATTGTCCTATATAAGACATTGACCAATCATTTATAGCATTGTCATAATCATTACTTACTTCTGATATTATATTATCAGGTAAATCTTGCCAACCATAACCAAAACCAATTCCAATACCAGGAACTAAATAAAAATATTCTGGTATTATTCCCAAATGATAATTAAATCGAAAATCAATAGTCCAAGCACCGATATCTTTATTTACATTATACAAATCAAAATTAAAATCAGTTGAAAAATTATTTATTAAATTCCTAGAATATATTGAAGTTTGGAAAAAACTTGTTTCATTAATGTCAGTAAATTCACTAAAATCGAAATAAACAGAATCACCTGACGATGGACTTTCAAAACTACCAATTATTGCATTAGCTTTGATATCTGAAATTGATATGCCATAACTTAATGAAAATCCCATATCAACTGATAATAAATTTCCTTCTTTCAATGTCATACCTTGTTTAACTTTATACAAACCTTTTACAATTTTACCTTTTGAATACTTAGGTCCCACTTCAGTCAAGAATATAACTCCAATTTTTTTTGTTTTAGTTCCATATTTTTCGCCTGTTATCGGATCAATTAGATCTTTTTCCTTAACAATAACATTAAATGAACATTCTTCTTTAAGTCCTAAATCTTGGCCTGCATTAATAACAACTTTGTTGAAAGATTTTTCAATAATTGTTGCTTCAACAGCAACTTCATCTTTTGTTTCTCTAACAAAGTGATCAACTTCAACATTACTGAAATCTCCCATTAGCCTTGCTTTAGATGAGTTAGCTTCTACAGAGATGATTTTTAATACACCAATTTTTTTTATTTCTGCATCAATTGATGCATATTGTTTATTAATTCCATCTGTTCTTTTAATATTTAAAACAATGAAATTCATACCTTCTTTTATACCGTAGTTTCTTCCTCTATCAAGAATAACATTTGAATAATCAATGCTTTTGATAAAAGCTGATGAACAAAAATAATTTTCAAATTTTTCAATAATGTTATTAGACAAGTTATCCATTGCATTGAGTAAAGCATTTTTTTTGTCATTTGCAGAACCAGATGAGGAAGATTCAACTGCGTCAATATATCTTCCAGTCTCAACATCAATCATTTTTATGGTCGCATTTACTTTCGCTGAATAATATGCATCAGATATTTTCTCTCCCTTATAATATTCAGCTTTATGATATTCGGTTGAATTACGAGTAAAAGAACCAATAATAAATTTATTTACACCTATGATTTTTCCTGCTTTTACTGCTGTTGACTCATCAATGAATCCTGATAATTGTAGGTTTTGCTCTTTGATAATGTTTTCTAAGTGTGATCTATCAATTACTTTAAATCTATGAGTTTGTATGATTTTTGTTACAATTTTGTCTGTAAGTATTCCTCTGTATTCACTTTTATTTGAACCCTGCCATCCCGAAAATGGAATAACAGTAATGCTTTCCTGTTCGTAAGATTGAGCTGAAAGTGCTGTAATAATAATGCTAATACATATGAATAAAATAATATTCTTTTTCATAGTTCCTCCAGATTATTTAGAAAATAAATTTCTTCGTTTTAACAGACCTTTAACAATTTTTTTCATTCTAATTCTACTTATTTCATCATCAGTCAAATTTGATTTTGGGGGTTTAATTCTATTTGCAAACGGATAATTTCCTGTATTTCTCACCCATTCATCAAATACCTCACTTTCAATAATTTCAGCATCTTCAACATTTTGTGTTTTCTCATAGATAACATATTTAGCAAAGTTTCTGATTTTAGGATTAGATTCACTATTTGAAAAATGATTGCTAACAATGTCTTTTAGATTTGATGCCTTTCCAACATAAATAAAATTCCCTTCTTCATCGAATAAAAAATAATATCCACAAGTTTCTGGGAAATTATTTAGATTAATTTGAGTAATATTAAACTCTTTCAGTAATTCAAAATAATTCATTTTAATGCTCTCCTATTTCTTTTATTTTTTAGCTTCTTTCTTATTTTTAGATATTGCGTATAACATCTGTATGCCACGAACTTACAAAAGTTCGGGAAACTTTTAGGATTTTATACATCATATCTATAATTTTATC
>CAZUSV010000325.1:0-3826 GCA_964622645.1 uncultured Anaerolineales bacterium | reverse complement strand
TTGAAGGCATTCTACTCAATTCTGTAATTCTTTCACAGTCTCTCTGCGGTGGAACGCCAATCTGACGTTCTACGTCACGCATATCCACAGGGGGATACGCGGAGCGTATACCAGTCGGTTACGACGCAGAGCATCGTAACCAGACGCGCTCGTGTCCCCCGTTTTCTCGTTCCACTGCTCCGCGGTGGAACAACTAGGAAGCTTAGGTGGATTTGGAGAGGGCTAATGAGACTTGGAAATCGTATAGTGCAGATAATGGTAGGTGATCTTGTTGTCTATCAAACCAAAGGTATCGTTGCCATCATTGACATTTCCGACGCTCGAGCGGGCCGTCCAGGTAAGGTGGCGGGAGTTGCCAGAGCCCGAAAAGCCGGTCAGAGTGAAGATGCCATTGGGCAATAAGCTCGAGAAGAATGTTTCGTACCAGGCCCGGATTTTATCTTTGCCGACGATGGTGCGTGCCGCCGTGACATGGACAGCCTTGTCTGTATACAATTCGGCAACCTGTCTGTGATCGCGCTTGTTGAGGGCCTCGATATATTTCCCGGTGATATCCTGTACGCCACCCCCTGCCCAATCATATTCGGCGATGACGTTCCAAATTTGATGTTTGGGGGTGAGTATTTCACGGGCATTCCACCATTCCCAGAAGTTGGCCGCGCTGAGGTTGAATGAGCGGGCGGTCACCAGGAATTCCTGCACATCCTGTATGGTAGGCGTCCAGCCGTGTTCTGTGAAAGCGGCTCCCGTGGGAATAATCGGTGGTTTGTATTTCAAGCTGGCGAACTCATTCAATGTGCGTGCCAATTGTGAACCGGGATTGTGCGCGCCCATCCAGTAGACCTGGGGCATATTGTAGTCACATTTTTCCAGGAATTCGTTCCATGGGATGGGGTGCAAAGACGGGAAACGGTATGACGATAGGGCAACAGGTACATTGCTGCCGATGCCATTGCGCAGATCGCGCATGAAGGTTTTTGCAGCATTGGCTTTGCCTGGTTCTTTATATTGATGTTCGGCGTCGATGACATAGCCGTCCAGGTTGAGGCCGTTGACGCGTTGAACAGCGATGCGGGCCTCTTTGGAGGGATTATCCCCATAAACATAGTGCCAACCCCAAACCTGGATACCCTGGGCACGTAAGGCATTGGCAACGGGAGGCACCAGGTCCGTGCGACTATCCCAATCATAGTTGTAGGTATAGATGCCATCCGCGATCTTGATCAATACATGGCTGAGCCCGGCCGCTTTGGCCACGCTGGCGATTTTGTTGGCATCACCGCCTTCGCAATCTTTGATCTTCCAAATATAGAATCCTTTGCCTTGCAGGGCCATTATTAACTCCTGTTTTCATAAAAATGTCTGAATGGTTGTTATTGTAGCATAATTCGTTCATTCAGCTGCCGATGCGCTTTGGTTCTAAAGGAATCCAAGTATGATCTTTCAAAGTGTTTTTGGGGGGTATAGAATCATTTCCACGCTGCGTCAGTTATAATATTGGCCATTCAATTCTCAGGAGGTTTAGCGGTATGAAGTCTTTACTTGATAAGCTTGGCATCAAGGAGGTCAATCCCGGCGCCTGCATCGGCCCGGATGGCTGGCTGGATGATCCCCAGGGTAAAAAAGTGATTTCCTATAACCCCAGCACAGGGGAAGAGATTGCCAGTGTTGTGCAGGTGACCCCTTCGACCTACGAAAAGGTGGTTGAGGCCAGTCATCAGGCCTTCAAGACCTGGCGGACCATCCCTGCTCCCAAACGAGGGACGCTGGTGCGCGACCTGGGCGATGCATTGCGGGAGTATAAAGAACCCCTCGGCGATCTGGTGACCCTCGAGATGGGCAAAATCAGGGCTGAGGGACACGGTGAGGTGCAGGAGATGATCGATATCTGCGATTTCGCGGTGGGGTTATCTCGCCAACTGTATGGCCTAACCATGCACTCGGAGCGGCCGCAGCATCGCATGTATGAGCAGTGGCATCCTCTTGGCGTAGTAGGGGTGATCACCGCTTTCAATTTCCCGGTGGCGGTCTGGTCGTGGAATGCAGCCATCGCTGCGGTTTGCGGCGACTCCACCCTGTGGAAGCCCTCGGCCTATGTCCCCTTGTGCTCGATTGCCGTGCAAAACATCGCCAACCGGGTGATGGCCGATCATGGCGTCTCGGGTGTGTTCACGCTGGTTAATGGCGCCGGACGGGAAACGGGCGAATTGATCATCAACGACGACCGTATTCCCTTGGTGTCTTTTACCGGTTCTACAAAGGTGGGACGGCATGTTTCTGAAGCGGTAGCGCGGCGATTTGGGCGCACAATTCTCGAACTTGGCGGGAACAATGCCATCATCGTCACTGAAGATGCCGACCTGGATATGGCCACGCGGGCGGTTCTGTTTGGGGCGGTGGGCACCGCTGGACAGCGCTGTACATCCACACGGCGGATCATCATGCAGAAGGACGTCGCCCCCAGCTTAGAGCGCAGCCTGGTAGATGCCTATAAACAAGTGCGCATCGGCAACCCCATGGATGACGATACCCTGATGGGTCCGCTGGTGGTCAATACCTCGGTGGAAGAGATGTTCGATGCCATCGAGCAAGCCCGGGCAGAAGGTGGTGAAGTCATCTTTGGCGGCAATGCCCTCCCGGAGATGGGGCCCAACTATGTCGAACCGACAATCATCAAAATGCCGAGGCAAACTGAGATTGTCAAAGAAGAGACCTTCGCACCGATCCTGTATTTGATGGAATATGATGATTTGGACCAGGCCATCGAGATCCATAATGGTGTCCCCCAGGGATTATCCAGCGCCATTTTCACCAACAGCATGCGCCAAATGGAAATGTTCCTATCGGTGGAAGGGTCTGACTGTGGGATTGCCAACGTGAATATCGGCACCTCTGGAGCTGAGATTGGTGGCGCTTTTGGTGGAGAAAAAGAGACTGGCGGCGGCCGCGAGTCCGGTTCAGATGCCTGGCGGCAATATATGCGCCGCCAGACCAACACGATCAATTATTCCCAGGATTTGCCCCTGGCTCAGGGGATTGAATTTGGATAGCAATTCCCAAGCTATTGACTACCTACTGCTTGCCTGATCACCGAGATAATAGCCCCCTCTTGGGGCAGCAATACCTGGGCACCGCCAGGTGTGGTCCAGGGGATTACATGGCCGCGCCCGATAGTATAGCGCTGAATATTGTCTGGGTCTCCAATTTGCGCAACTAAGGGAACCATGGGAGCAAGGTCGTTCCAAGTCATATCTGTACTGACATTCTCGTCATAGAGATCATAGATTTCGAGCGCGTTTTGTAGGGCGTCCATACTCAATAAGCGCTCACCTATGGCCTGGATGACTTCTTGCTGGCGACGAGTGCGGTCGAAGTCGCTGGTAGTATAGCGAGCTCGAACGTACCACAAAGCATCAGCACCGCTCATCAGCACCTCACCAGGATGGACTGTGTAATAGCCATAGCCCGTGCGTTGGTCGGTCAGTTTTTCAGCGACCTGGACACTAATCCCGCCCAGACTGTCGATGGTTTCGATGAATGCATTCAGACCCACCAAGACATAGTGATCTACTCGGACACCAAAATGATGCTGAAAGGTTTGGGCCATGAGTGGGAAGCCGCCATAGTACATCACTGTATTGATGCGATTGGAGGTATAGCCAGGAATATACAGATATAGGTCGCGGGGAAAGGAGACCATACTGGCAGTTCGATTGCGCACGTTGATGCTGAATAAGATGATTGTATCTGTACGAAAACCGATTTCTCCCACACGTTGGTCTGAGCCTAAGAGCAGGATATTGACCTGATTCTGGGGGTAATTGAT
>CAZUSV010000324.1:0-3879 GCA_964622645.1 uncultured Anaerolineales bacterium | reverse complement strand
ATACAACTTTACTACAGAAAGCCTTTTTCATTCGCTATTTTGGCGAAGGTATTAGTTACCCCACTATTTACAATTGAGTTGTGAGGTTGGCAAAATATCTCTCCCGCAAGGATGGATAAATCACCAGGATGATCGTCGCGATGGGGACGAGTATGGTGAGCCTATACCCATTCGGGCCAAACAAAAAGGGTGCGCTTCCGATCAGATAAATCCACCATGGCAAAGGTAAAACCAACAAGGGCAATATCGAATAAGTGGCCGCGTAAGGAACCGACAAAATCGTCGCTGATAAGGCAACTTTGACTCTATCCACCGGCGTTTTTGGAATCAACAGCGCTAGCCAGGTTATTAAACCATAGGGGAATAATGAGATATTGGTTGTTTGCGGAACGTAATACTCCTCCTGGATGGTGAGAATATTTCTGACCCAGGTGATTGGCCAGTCCCAACCCCAAACGATCAGAGATAGTAGGGTAACCACAAAAATCGTCAGCAGGGTATCGCGTCTTGGAAACCACAAGAAAAATAATACCGCCAAGGGCGCGCCGATGTGCGGCTTAACAAGCAAAAGTAGGATAGCAATGCCCATCAAGATCGGCTTCTTTGAATCTAAGGCGAACAAACCCAGGGCTACCCCAAAGAGCACAAAGCCGTCTAACTGCCCATACCATAACATCCAGAACGCAGGAAATGATAACAAAAGCAAAAATCGATTTCCGCCCACAAACCGACTCCCAAACCAGTACATGCCCAGGTTTATGAGTAAAAAGGTCAAATAGCTGATAGGTAACGGCAAAAGCGCAATCGGCTTGAGTAGAAAATATATCCACAGCGGGTTGAGCAGCCTAACACTGTATACCTGCTGTGCCTGGGGGTAATAGAAGAAGATCCAATCGAAACCACTGATGCCGCGATTGAAATTTATCAGACATCCGATAAGGATGCTTATTCCCAGCACCCACCAGACAACCGAGAAAATATGAGTTTCTTTCAAGGATTGATATTTGGCTCGGATGAATCCACCCATTATTTCAGCAAAAAGACATTCAATACTAACATCAAGGGCATGTAGCGTAAGGCTCTTTGGTACCGGTAGCGCCCGGCGAATAAGAGCAACGCCAGAACCAAACCACAGGCAAAACGTAACAAGCCACCCGGCTCACGGAAAGTCGAAAAAGGCAATAAAAGGATGACCAGCGCGTTCATAGCAAAACCTATGTCGACAAGTTCGATTTTACCCTGCGATACTTTTTTACCAACAACCCATAATCCCCAAAAGGCGGGGACCAGCACAAAGGGGCCAAACACCACCAGGCTGGCTAACAGGTATTTTGGGCTATAAACGGCGATGCGCCAGAGGCCCATCAGCGGGATCCACTCGAAGGGAGTCGCCATGTCCCCGCCTGTGCCCAGACCCAAAGCTCCAAAGGTTCGCCATAGCCAAAACTGGAAGTATCCATAGGGCAGCAATGTGGTCAATCCCAAGCCAAACGCGCTCCGCCACTGGCGACGCCAGAGATAAACCAGAGCCTGCGCAGCCACAAATAGGAAGGTCACCTCTTTGGCAAACAAGGCCAGGCCATACAGAATCCAGGACAGGCCGTGTTTATCTTTTGAGACAGCCAATATCGCCGCAACAACCAAGCCGTAGGCCAGAGGCTCCGGCAAATCCAGCCGAACGGCCAAGGTAAAACCAGCCCACAAGCCGTAAACCAGGGCATACCAGGGATTGACATGCCATGCTTTGAGCAGGTACGCCACCCCCCAGGTTCCCAAAGAATGGGCCATGATGCCAATTGCCGCCAATACCCAAGGTAGAGCCTTGATGTTTCCGAAACTGAGCACGCGCGCCAGCAAAGGCATCAAGATGCGCTGATAGCGATAGGCTGGCACATCTAGGTGCGGAGATACTTTATCTGGTTGCCAATCCCTGGCGATATAGTAGACAAACTGGCCGTCATAGCCCGCTGTGCCATCAGGATCGTTCTGGCTGAAGCGTGTACCCAGGCGAGCTAAGACAAGGGGATCGCCATTGGCACCCAATATCAGCAAGGCGACAATTAAACCCAGAACCAAAAATGTGATCAGCGCTGGTGCCCAGGGTTTATCCTTCGACTTCAGCATCTATCTTACCCCATCCTGAGCATTCGATACCTTTCAGATCACCATCAAATCCCATCTCTTCCGGCCGAACAACCCGAGATAGATCATAGAAGATCTGGTAATCGCCAATCAGCTGCTCATCAAAGGTTACCCCGAGGTTGGCGAAGTGTTCACGCAGACAGTCATTTAGAGCATCATGATTGGTGGTGATGAAGCCTATCCGGGTGCTATTCTCGACCAAAGGTCGATAGGGTTCATAACGATCATCGCGGAAGGTGTAGCGAAAATCTTCATGATAAGGCAAGCGCGGCAAGAAGAGGAATTCATCGCCAGATTGAAACGCCAGCGGATAGGCCACCCAGTAATTTGTGTAGCCATGTTCGATATCATTCTGACCTAGAAACGCGATCAATTCATCCATGAAACGATGGTCGACTTGTGCGACCTGATCGAACTGCGTCGTGATCCCCGGCGGGAGCTCAACCGCACTCTGGAGCGTGCCCCACAGATTGAAAACCAGGATCAAGCCCACCAACCCCCAAATCCAGCGACCGAATTCTTTTACCCACAGGAGGGTCATTTCGGCAGCGAAAAGGGATAAAGGTATGGCAAGAGGCAAGAAATAACGACCTGATGGGTCAGCTCCAAAGGGTGTGAAGACAAAACCCAGGAAAAGCACTCCCATAACCCCCACCAGCAACCCAGCCCCCTTGCGGTTCGAGCGCCCTTCTCTGAGACGGGAGAAAGAATGCACAACCACACCCGTCCAAAACGTCAGCGCGATGGGTAGCAAGGGCATAGCCAGCCAGCGGATCTCCCAGGAAGGGCGCAACCCAAAGATCACCGTGCCCCCAAAAAGGAAGAAAGTCCAAAAATGGTTCCAGGTCGATAGCAGCCAATTGGTTTGCTCTACGCCCGCAATCGCGCCGCCGCTCAACTCCCAGAGCAAATTACCCAAACCATGCTGAAAGGCGTACAACCACCAGGGCACAGAACCCATTAAAAATCCCAACACAATCAAAAAGATCGCCCGCCATATCCGAGAGGAACGCAGCGTATCTGCCAGTCTCCTCCCCCTTCCCATATAGATTATCAGGGCAATCCCCACAGGAATGCTGTACACCAAAGTGAGGCCAAATGCCCAAATCCCCAGGCCGACCAATGCCCCCCACAAAATCCACCGCCAACTGGGAATTACCTGATCAGCGCGCATCATCCTTATCAGATATAGACCTCCCAGGAGGATTAAATTCCCCAGCAGCAAAGCCTCCCCATAGCCGCCCAGGGAAACCGTGGTGTAAAGCGTCACCACCACAGGGGGGATTGCCAGGAACCAGGCTGCTAATATGCCAACTTTTCTAGAGCCGAGTGCAACCTCACCCAGCCTGGCAGTCGTGATCAGAACGCCTACATAAAGGAGAGCTTGTATAAGCCTGATCACCCAAACCGCTTCCCCAAAGATAACAAATCCCCCTGCTACCAACCAGGCATCTAGGCTGCCCATATAAGCCTGGCCATAGAAGAAGATGGGATGCTCACCAGCTAGTATGTGGCGTGCCATCAGGGCTACTACTGCCTCGTCGCTGTTAAAAGGGACCGATTCAATCAGCAGCAGCCAGGTTTTCAACGCAACCGAGATGATCACCGCGCTTATGATGAGCAGGGTATCCTGATATTTTCGACTTGCCTGTATGTATCTTTCGAGCATATAATTCAAATTGTTTAATGGGCGATAACATCTTGAACACTTGTGTCATTCTGAGCGGAGCGAAGAAT
>CAZUSV010000323.1:0-3898 GCA_964622645.1 uncultured Anaerolineales bacterium | reverse complement strand
CCCCCCCATATATGCCGCACGGTATCCTGCTCACGTAGTTTTTTCAGTAGAGTCACAGTAGAAAATATCAAAATGTATTTGCCTTGCTCACTCGGCGGATAAATTCATCCGCAGCCTTGAAAACCTGCTCTCGAGCGGCATCCCGCGTGAGCACATGGCCACTATTCTCGAACCACAACATGGATTTGTCTTTACATCCCAATTCTTCGTAGATTTTGGGCATGTTCTCTGGGTCAACACTGCCGTCCTGGCGGGAGTGCATCAGCAGGGTTGGTGCGCTTACCTGGGGGAGTCCGGCGCGCATCTCGGCTAAAAGCGCTTTCAACTCGAGGATCGATCGAGTTGGGTAGCCTTCATAGCAGACATGCACTTCTTCGGCTTGGCGATCGTGCCAGTCCGACTCACCCCCTGGGATCCAGGGTTTGAACCAGTGGATGAATCTCAAAAAGGGGATGCGTGGGTCAGGAGGTAAATCATAGGGAGTAGCCATAGCCACCACCCCCTTGACGGGGAATCGCGCGGCTGTTAATAGCGATAGCACGCCGCCCATCGATAACCCCAGGACGAAAATTTGGGTGGTGGCGTTGTCCAGGGTATGCCAAGCATCTTCAACGGAGTCCAGCCAGTCCCCCCAGCGAGTGCGCGGCAAATCCTCAGGATGTGTAGCATGCCCTGCAAGGCGGATTCCCAAAACTGAATACTCTTGCTGCGCCAAATATTCACCCATCCAGCGCATCTCCTTGGGCGCGCCAGTTAAGCCATGGATCAGCAGGCAGCCAATCTCGCCGCCGGGGAAGAAAAACGGTTCAGCAGTTGGAATGATCAATTATGCCTCCACTCTAATCAATTCGCGGGTTAGGTCAGTCAGGCTTTCGAGACCGTCGGCTGTGATGACGACATCATCCTCGATGCGAACGCCTCCCCGGCCAGGCAAGTAGATGCCCGGCTCGATGGTGAAGCTCATGCCCACTTGAAGCGGCAATTGGTTGTCAGAGCGGATATAAGGTTCTTCATGCCCCTCGAGCCCTAACCCATGACCGGTGCGATGCGTGAAATATTTGCCATATCCAGCTTGATTGATGACGGCACGGGCAGCATCATCGACCTGTCCTGCGGGGAGGCCGGGTTTGGCAATTGCATGCCCGGCGGCATTGGCTTTCTTGACGATCTCGGCGATGTGCTTCAATTCAGGGTCGACATCGCCGACGGTGAACGTGCGCGTGATATCGGAGAAATAGCCTTTTACATTGCCCCCCCAGTCGATGACCAATAGGTCGCCAGGCTGCAGCTTACGATCCGTTGGTGAGGCGTGGGGGTTGGCGCTGTTGGGCCCGCTGGCGACGATGGGGGAGAAGGGTATTTTGGATTGGGAGCCGTGCCGCAGCAACTGCAGCAGAAGTTCAGCAGCGATTTCTCGCTCGGACACACCGGCCTTGATCTTTGGGAACGTCGCCTGGAGTGCAGCCTGGGCGATCTCGGCGGCTTTGCGCATATTGGCGATCTCACTCTGTTCTTTGCGCATACGCAGTTCGGCTACTGCAGCCTCTCCGGAAACGAATTGTGCCTCTGGGGCCGCTTCTTTGAGGTAATCAAGTTCCAGTACACGTAGGGAGCGCGGCTCGACACCCACCCGACTTTCTCCAAAGCCCCCAGCTTGAATGGCGTCACGGAATGCTTTTACCCAATTTGCAGGGTTTTCGTCGTAGGGGAAGGCCTGGATTTGGTACGGTAGTTTCTGGACTTTAAGCGCTTCTAACTCGGGGAGAACGATAATTGGACTCTTATCCGCACTGAAGAAAACCACCACCGGACGCTCGCTCATGTGGAAGTGCAGCCCTGTCAGGTAGGGCAGGCTGGGGCCAGGGTTCAGTACTAAGGCCTCCAGACCATGTTCAGTTAATACTTGGGCTAATTTCTGATGGCGATGGGTCAATTGGTGGGAAGACATGAAACCTCCAAATTTGGACATTACCACGGGAATTCCTAGAAGCCCGTTTTTTACGTAAGTATTATAAGCGATTGTGGGTCTTGTGGATTAGCAATGATTGACAGGATTGACAACTTTGTCAGGTAAGAAAACTGGCACGTTCTATGTGCTAAACTTGTTAGTACTAAAGTAATAGTTTCCTTAGGTCGACCGAGAGTGCTTACCGATGACATCACAATATCAACTTTCAAAGGTTTCCTTTATTGCACTTTTTTGCATCTTGCTAGCCGCATTTGTCGTAGGGGGTTGCAGGCGGGGGGATGAACAAGAATCCACATACGAGAACAAAACATTTCAAGCTGATGTTTCCATTACATCTGAAACCACTGGTGTTCCGGCCGAGGCCACAGAGACCCCAACTGAGTCTCCTCCAACGCCGACCGAGGTGACGGGGATTGAAGCTACAGTCAATGTATGGAGCTTGCGCGTGCGGCAAGGACCGGGCATCGATACGTCCATGATCGCCGGTCTGCGCTATGAGGATCCAATCACTTTAGTGGGGCGCAATGGCGATGGTTCCTGGGTGAAATTCAATCAAGGTTGGGTGGCGGCGGAGTTCCTCGTCTCCGAGGGCGAGATCTATACCCTATCGATTGTAACCGGGGAAATGGATATGATGATGACCTCGACTCCCACGGCGATGCATACTCTCACCCACACAATTACCCCTACTTACACTTTGACCTCAACAAGCATCTCAACTGCGACGAGGACACCAACTGCAACATCTACACAAACTTTTACCAGTACACCAAGTGCAACCCCAACGCCTTAGATTACGCGAAGCGTTTATCCTCTGCTAAATCAGCCAGGGCTTTCAACTCCTCTGGATTTCCTACGACGATCAGCATATCTTCGGCTTGCAAGCGCAATTCGGGAGACCAATCCAACATCTGGTGATCCTCTCCGCGCAGGATGGAGAGAACATTGGCGCCTGTTTTTGAACGGATCTCAGCCTCCCCCATACTCTGTGAGACCAGGATAGATTGCGGGGAGACGCGGATTTCATCCAACCACAAATCCAAGCCCTTGCTGCGCATGGCGGTGTCCAAAAAATCTGTTACATGGGGGCGTGTAAGCTGGTTGACGATGCGATACCCGGCCATACGGTAGGGGGAAACCACCCAATCCGTCCCGGCCATGCGCAGTTTCTCCTCTGATTCTTCCCCAGTTGAACGGCCAACAATGGTCAGATCAGGGTTCAGGGAACGCGCGCCTAAGACAACGAACACATTTTCAGCATCACTGCTCAAAGCCGCAACCAGGCCGCGGGCGCGTTCGATCCCAGCCTGCAGAAGGGTTTCGTTCTCTGTGGCATCCCCCTCGATATAGTTGAGGTGTTGGATTTCGCACTGTTCGATGGCGGTCTTGTCCTGATCAACGACCACGCAGGGCATTCCCAGGTTACTTAATTCTGCCGCGACTTGCTCACCTACGCGACCAAAGCCGCAAACAATATAATGGTTTTGAAGTTTTTTGATCTTTTGCATGAGACGTCTCGTATTTATCGTACCTGTCAATTCGCCAGCGATGATATATTCGGTCAGCGTGCTGAAGAGAACTGCAATGGTGATCACCCCCATAAGAATGATCATGGCCGTAAAAATACGTCCTTCAGGTGTTAAAGGCTTGACTTCTCCAAAGCCCACTGTGGAGAGCGTGATGACGGTCATGTAGACTGACTCTGACCAGGTGAAATCTTCCAGCCAGCGGTATCCAATTACGCTGAGTAAAAACAATAAGAAGGCGATAGCCAAAGAATATTGCAAGCGGACTCTCAGTGATGATTTCATGCGCCTATTTCCCAGGTGGGGTTCGCTATGCCAGCATTATACCGTTACCTAAGATATCTGGAAGCTGTTTCTTGACAGTGCTGTTTGCCTCCGATAAAATCAGGGTGCTTTGATAAAG
>CAZUSV010000322.1:2677-3974 GCA_964622645.1 uncultured Anaerolineales bacterium | reverse complement strand
AACTTGATAACAGGTTCATATGGATCCGTACTGTATACGCCTTATTTCTATAATTATTATAGTTATGCTCAGCAAGCTTATTTCAATTATAATGTTATCTCAAACACTAGTGGCACTGCATTGAATCTCGGATGTAATAATAATTATCAATATAAAATGAACCTAGAAAATAATTGTTTTATGTCAAACGCACAAACAAACGTATCCGTGTATTCAACCAGGAGTTATGCGGAATTGGAAAATAATTACTGGGGGACAAGCGATTCTGTCGATATAAAGAATACTATGAATGATTTTTTTCAAGACGCATCCAAGCCTGTCGCAAAATTCTGGCCCTATCTTACCCAACCATCTGAAAGTGCCCATGGAAACGTCTGGAAAATTTTGATTAATGACAAAAATCCACAGGATGAAACGGTTGATCCCATCGGCATGGAAACCGTGCGATATGATGTTTACTTCAATTGTGCAATGGACACTGCTTACGATCCGGTGGTTACCTTTGGAGTGACGGAACCGTATACACAACAGGTGGTTGAGGATACAACTGGTTGGTCAGCGGATTCCACAATCTGGACAGGGTATCATACGCTGGGCTTGGAAACAGGCGATGGCATCAACACGATCCGTGTATATGGAGCCAAAGATACCGACCACTTTGAGATACCCATTGAGAACCGCCGCTTTCAGTTCACTATTGATGCGGCTGGTTCGGCTGCTAACCAGTTTCTCGCAACTGCCGGCGTGGGCGAGGTTGAATTGGAATGGCCGACTGCACCCAGTGACGATGCCTTAGGCTACAACATGTACCGTATCATGAAACTAACGGACAGCACCTACACCGACACCACAAGAATTAACACGGACCTTGTTACCGATACCACCTATACTGATTTTGATGTCATTCCCGATTCTACCTATCGCTACGCCTATAAAGTATTAGGCACCGACATGGCAGAAAGCGACTATTCCAAATTTATCACTGCCACGCCGGTGAGCGCTGCCAGCGGCGACGCCAATGGTGATTTATCAGTAAATGTGCTCGATATTGTGGCTATTGTCAATTACATTCTTGAGGAAAATCCGCAACCATTTTTGTCGGAAGCTGCGGATGTAAACGATGATGGTTCGATAAATGTGTTGGACATTGTTGGCGTGGTGAACCTTATTTTAGGCGGTCAACAATTGTTAGCAAACGTGGAACCAATGGAAAGAGTAAAATTGTTAATTTACAATAATCGACTGGTGTTAGAGAACGGGGGAAATGTAGCTGGCATGCAGTTGAGTTTGAATAATT
>CAZUSV010000322.1:0-2577 GCA_964622645.1 uncultured Anaerolineales bacterium | reverse complement strand
CCGAAAAAATTTGTGCTGTTTCAGAATTATCCCAATCCGTTCAACCCGATAACCAGGATTAAATATGGTTTGCCCAATTCAGCGCAGGTAAAAATTTCAATTTATAATTTATTGGGTCAACAAGTGAAAACCTTTACCGAAGCAATGAAAGAATCCGGGTACCATGAGATTATTTGGGATGGTAAGAATGAAGCCGGTCAATTGGTCAGCAGCGGATTATACTTTTATCGAATTAAGGCAAACGTTTTTGTTCAGACTAAAAAGTTATTGTTGGTGAGGTGACAGTACTGGCGTTTGTCATTGCTAGCGAGACAAGCAATACCAACTTGAACCTGTCATTGCGAGGATCCGCCAACTGGCGGAGACGAAGCAATCCCCTATTAGAAAAGAGATTGCTTCGCTGACGCTCGCAATGACAGCCGTTTGTTGTAATTAAGTATGATTAAGCAATGACACTGTAAACCTGTCATTGCGAGGGAGGTACGACCGAAGCAATCTCCTGTTGGAAAAGAGATTGCTGCGCTCGCAATGACAATCGTTTTTGGTAATTACGCTTGATTAAGCAATGACCCATCGAACCTGTCATTGCGAGGAGAAAAGCGACGAAGCAATCCCCTATTAGAAAAGAGACTGCTTCGCTAACGTTCGCCATGACAGTCGTTTTTGGTAATTGCGCTTGATTAAGCAATGATCCATCGAACCTGTCATTGCGAGGAGTGAAGCGACGAAGCAATCCCTTTTTTCTATGAGATTGCTTCACCCCGATAAATCGGGATTCGCAATGACAAACAAAATGTGAATAAAGCAGTTTTATCAAAACACAAAACAGGAGGTTTTATAAATGTGTAAGAAATTAATGATAGTATTTATATCCATAACAATTACCTCAATTACTTACGCCCAAAATACCATGGTAATTCCAAATGCGAGTGGGAATGCGGGTGATACGGTTCAGGTGAGCATAGAAATAAATAATACAAATACGTTCACCGCGTTCCAGCTGAGTTTAAAATTACACGCGCAACTCACTTATTTATCAGGCTCAGCAGCTTTGGCAGGCAGGGAAACTGATCATTCCTTATCAGCAGGAATGGTTAGCGGAGATAGTCTGCGTATTGTTTCGTATTCCGAAAACAAATCAGCATTCAGTGGCAGTTCAGGAAGTGTTATGACATTCAAACTCATTTTAGGTTCAGTACCGGGAAGTTATGCCTTGGATCCAAAAAATGTTATCATTGCCGATGCCAATTCAAACAATATCCTCACTGGTGTTACCAATGGGCAAATGACGCTCTACGCTCCTGAAATTAATTTGAGCACCACGACCCTGACTTACATACGCACCATTGTCGGCAATTACAGGGATATGTCTTTCACAATTTATAATAACGGTAATGCAACACTTACCATTGATTCACTGGTAGTTTCACCAGGCACAGCATACAGTATTGTGGCTGGTTGGAGCAGCACTGTATCAGCTTCGGGATCACAAGTGATTACGGTTCGTTTTACACCACCTTCTCGTGGAAGTTTTGTCGAGACTGTAAAAATATATTCGGATGATCCTGATGAACCTTATTTGGTAATTAATCTCTCTGGTACTGGATATAAAGTTAATGAGCTTCATGTGAATAATCTTTCAACTCGGTCCGGTACTGACACCACACTTACTTTTAAAATAAATAACCAAGAATCTTTCACAGGATTTCAATTTGATCTCACACTACCCGGTTCAATGACCTATCTTTCCGGAACAGAACAGCTTACCGGTCGAGCAACTGATCACAGTGTAAGCGCCAATGTTATTTCGGGTAATAAATTACGCGTTGTCGCCTATTCAAATAACCAGTCAAATTTTTCGGGAAGTGATGGTAATGTTGTCCAAATTGGCGTTCATGTCGAGGGAACGGGTGGATCGTACAGCTTAAATTTAAGTAATGTTATAATTACAGGTAGCGCTGGTGAAAATATTTTATCAGATTCTTATAATGGGCAACTAACGATTGCGGCCGGAGATATTCAATCAACAACATCAATTAATTACGGCACGATTTCTATCTTTGAAACAGCAGATGTGAATCTCACAATTCAGAATGTTGGAAATGACACGCTTGTTATCAGTAGTTTCACATCTAATGAAACACGTTTTACCGCGGATGTCAGTTTACCAATAAAAATCAATCCTTCACAACAAGTGGTTCTTTCGACCCATTTTCATAGTGATGCCCAAGGATCCTATAGTGGTAAGTACACCCTGCGCAGTAACGACCCTGATGAGGAACCTTATTATGTTTCTTTTTCAGGTACATCCTACTCCCCAAATACGATGGAAGTTCAGGATGCCACCGCAATTAATGGAGATAATGTAAGTATATATGTGGATATCAACAATAACGATTCCTTTACAGCTTTTCAACTCGATCTGGTACTGCCTTCTCAACTGAGCGTAATATTAGATTCATGTAAATTAACAAATCGAAATCAAAGTCATTCGTTAAGTAGGGGGCTTATCTCGGGTAATACATATCGCTTTTTTGCCTATTCAAATGACCAAAATCTTTTTACGGGAACGAGTGG
>CAZUSV010000321.1:0-3976 GCA_964622645.1 uncultured Anaerolineales bacterium | reverse complement strand
GTCGTTCACGACCCTTTGGCTACCGGTGCTGTCCCGCCTTAAGTGGATAGCCCCTGGATGTTCCAGGATTTACGGGCATACGCCGAATACCAGCGCTTGAGCACTCTGGCCGAGGTGACAACGGCAGATGCAGTTGCAGCTCAAGGGCTTGGCGATGTAGCCCAGGCTCAATCGCTGAGTCAGCAAGCCCTGGCCTACCGCACAGCGGCCAATGCCGCCGGGACCTTTTTTGCTGAGGAATATGTGCTGCCCGATGGTAGCTTTGACGAAGAGCTGTATCTAGAGCATCAGATGCGCTTCGAAGTTCGCAACCGGGATGTGAATCCTGCCGATGATTACATTGAGGCGGTGACATTGCTAGAAGAATCCTTTGCCCTGGTGATCATAATTCGTGGCCTAGCCATCTCGATCACCTTGATGATCATTGCCCACATCACGAAGAGCAAGATGCGCTATGCATGGTTCGCTGGGGGGTTGCTTGTTTTCATCGGCTTCATGGTCTACATGGCCTATGCACTGAATTGGATTGGGTGATCACATGGCTGAGATTGAATTTCCTGACGAATTAGAAGTTATCGATTTATACGACCGGATTGTGACCATCCTAATGGCGCTGATTACTTTGTGGGCAGCGATCATTGGGGTTTTTGAGAGCCGGGCGGGGATCAACGAAGACATGTCAGCGCAGCGCGCCCAGACGCATGCTGTCAGCGCTTTCGGAGAGCTGATCCGCGCCGACCAGCGCGTTTCCCATAGCCTGGATGTTTACTCAGCCTGGTACGAGGCCGGACAGCAGATCGTGCAGTTCCAGAGTGCCGCGGACTCGGCTCGTATGAGCGGGGACGAGGGTGGTGCGCAGGTGCTGGAAGCGTCCATCACACGCTGGGCTACATCGCGGGCGCAGCTTGCAGAGTTAACCCCCTTGTTGTCAGCGGGATACGATCAAGACTATGTGCGCTATTTCGAGGAGAGCCACCGGGATTCCTATATGGAATACGAGCGCCAGCAGGCTGCCTTGCGGGAAGCGGATGGCTGGGGAGATAAAGCAGATACCTATGTCTCGGTGGTGACTATGCTGGCGGCAGTGCTGTTCCTCTTGGGTATCTCGTTGACGGTGGAGAACTGGCTTCGTTATGTCTTCCTGGGATGTGGGCTGTTTATGCTGGTAATCTCTGGAGTTTGGGCGATGAGTGTTTACCTGGCGCCGGTGCAAAATACATCGGAGGAAGCCATGGGGCAATTTGTGGAGGGGTTGATCCTGAGCAATATCGCATTTGCTGCCTCCGAGGGGGATGCCAATAAGATCAACGATCAAGCCCTGGCTGCTTTCGAAGCGGCCCTGGAGCTGGACCCACTCTATGCCGATGCCTATCAGTGGCACGGCTTTACCATATTGGAGAAGCGTCTCAAGGGCGCTGATCCGGAGCGCAATGCCATAGCTGCGGAGAGAATGGAGACTGCCATTGAGTTGGGTAATGACAATTCGGTGGTCTACACCAACTTAGGCTGGGCATACACTCTCTCGGGTGAGTATGAGAAGGCCATATCGGCCTTGGAGTATGCCATCGAACTGGAGCCGACCGAGTGCCTGGCCTATCTGAACCTGGGCGTGGCGCAACTGGGTGCTGAGCAGACAGATGAAGCCCGTAGCACCTATGCCGCTGCTGTGGACTGTATGCTGGAAGAGAACCCTGATGAACGGGCCAATCTGTTCGCTTCAGGCGAGCTTGACCTGGTCGACCTGGCCTATGTCGAGATGGATAACCCCGATGTCATCCAGGCTTTGCTGGATTTCAAGCAGACGGCCGTCAGCTTGGCGTTATTGGGCGAGACCGAACCTGAAGAGACAACTGCGGCAGTGAGTCAGATCGCCTTTGCTGGTGCGATCGCCGCTGATGGCAGCTTCCTAGATGTGGGGGATACATTCACGCCTGGCGCGCCGGCGGTGTACACCATCATGCAATTCGAAGAGATGCCCCCCAATGCGCCCTGGATGGTGCGCTGGTATCACGAGGATGAGCTTTATCAAACCTATTTGTCTCAATGGCCGGATACTGCAGGTGGTGGTCAAAGCTGGGTGCGCATCACCGGCTCACCCATGCCTGCGGGGGTGTATGCTGCGGAGATCTATGTCAGTGGAAAGCTGATAGCCAGTGAGAGCTTCCAGGTGCAGGCTGGTGAGATTGCTGAGATGGAGCCCTACACATCCAGCTACTTCAGGTTGTCGGTCAACCATCCTGCGGATTGGGTGATCTTCGAAGACACCACGGTGGGTGGCTATCTGTATGCATCCCCACCTGAAGATGAGCAGAACTACTTCTGGTACAACACGGTGCCGTGGAGTGGGGGAGGCAGTGAGAGTGCTATGGGGGCGCTGTTATCGATGTGGTACAACCTGCATCCTGATTTGCAGTATGGGCAGCAAGGGGAGTTCTTCTTGGGTGGTTTGGCGAAGGCTAGTTTCCTACCAGCGACATACGCCAGCCCTGCAGGCGAGTCCTTGTCAGCGCTGCTCGTAGCCATGGTGGATGACACAGGTAATGCGCACATCATGGTAGTGCAGTCTCCCAGCGAGCAATTTGAGCAGGCTTATACTAGGATTTTTGACCCCATGCTCAGGAGTTTGGAAATCGCTCAGTAGTAAATCTATAATTGGATCACTTACAAATATGACACATCCCGAATTTAATATTCTGGATGAATTGTCATGTTTTTATATCAGCAAGAGAGTGGCATCCTTGCACTCTCTCGCTGCCCCGGCACAGGAGTGCCGGGAATGATATTCTGCCGAAAATCTAAATAATACTTATATTTGGGGTGCCTCATGTTTGATTCTCTAACAATTACAAGCTTTGATATATGTGTTGAAAATCGAAATAAAATAGCGGTAATGCGACGAATAACAACGATAAATGTTGACATAATTACGAATATCGTTATAATGTGGCCATGGTAGATGATATCGATCGGGCTATTATCTCTCACCTGCAATATGATGGACGCGCTCCTTACACCAAGATCGCTGAAGAATTAGAAATCGCCGAGGGGTCGGTAAGGCGTAGGGTCAAGAGGTTAGTTGACGAAGGGATCATGCAAATTGTGGCCATTGTTGAGCCGCAAGAATTGGGGTGGAATGAAGCGGGTATGATTGGCATCACTGTTCGAGCTGATCGCATTCAAGAAGTTGCTGATGCCATTGCTCAGTTACCTGAGGTATCTTATCTTTTCCAGGCGGCGGGGGAGTTTGATCTTTTTGCAGAGGTTTACTGCAAAGATCGTGAACATTTTGTCTCATTCTTGAATAACAAATTGCAGAAAGTCCCTGGTGTAGAACGGACGCAATCCTTTTTGATTTTGAAAATGCACAAATTATCGTACCGCTGGGGGGAAGCGGAACCAGCTCGCATCAAACATACTATTCAAATTTCAGAATAAGCAAAGGGATAATGGGTAGAGATGATGTATTGGAATCAACCCTCTGAAGAAATTGCCAATCTGGTTCATCAAAAATCCGTTGAGATCCTATCCGAGGTTGGGTTCAGCGTGCCTGATCTAGAAACACTAACTAAACTAAAGGCCGTTGGATTTCTCGTGGACGATGAATCTCAATTGGTTCGAATCACAAAGGAATTATTAGATGAAGCCACCCGTACATTACCCCAAGATGTCAAACTCTATGGGCGTGGGAGCCAAGTCGGGTTGGATTTCAAGGATCACTCGTATTTTATGGGGGCGGGTACGCCGGTAAATGTGCAGGATGTAGATACGGGTGAACGCCGGGCGGCTACTCGTCAAGATGTGCGTGACTTTGTGACCTTACAAGATGCCTTACCGCAAGTGGATATCGTCCGCCCCACCGTGACTGCTACCGATGTGGGAGAATGCTCCGACTTGGTCGAAATTGCTGAGTTGTTGTTACATACGGTTATAAACGTAAGGCGGGACAAAATGGCAAAATGATGTAGTAGCAGAATGT
>CAZUSV010000320.1:0-4015 GCA_964622645.1 uncultured Anaerolineales bacterium | reverse complement strand
AGCCAAGAAAATTTGCACCCTCTTACAAACCTATTCGCTAACTTACTGACATTGAATTGGCACTATCTAGTTTTTAAGCCGCAAGGTTAGTAGTTTACTTTGGTAGGAATAAACCATGAACAATTCGGACTATGAAGATTTTTTCGATGCTTATGGTTTGGATGATTTCGATCAGCCCAAGCAACGCAATCCCTTAGTTTGGTTATTGCCGGTTGTTGCTTGTCTAATTTTGATATCCGGAATTTTTATCTGGGCTTTGAATCGGCGTAACCCTATAATCGAAGCGACAAACACCCCTAACAACACAAGTTTTCAAACCTCAACAGTGGGAGTAACTTCCACACAAATTCAAAGTACTGAAATAATCGATGCTGAAGAAGACATCAGCGAACACTTCCAAGAAACAGAACCATCTCCTCATGGATTATCGGGACAGATCGTATCTTATGTAGAATACTCCCTGGATCGACAATTTATTGCTGGATACGATATGAAGGGTAGCCTTGTTTCTGAGGTACAGCAATCTGAGAGTTTTCCTGAAACTATACCATATATTGTTAACCTGTCGTTGCCTTTCGAGCTGACGGAACTGAACAACATTGGCCTGCTAACTGCTGCAATGATTGATCCCCAGAATGGTCAGTTAACACTGATCGGCGAAGCAGCCGACACTCGAACAGGCACCTCGGCAAACGATTTCTTAGTTGCATTGCAATGTGTTTTTAGTGGGATGGAGCCTGGTGTTAGTATTGATCCGGGACCCAGCCAGACAACCCAAACCGTACGTTATATGGGACCCACGGAAGGCACAAACTTCGGATGGGTTATGTTCGAAGCGGATCGGTTGATGAAAAATCTTTCCCTTGGCCAGGATAACGAAACCGGACTCACTGTGGATTCAGAAGTGCAAGGTCATGGTTCCATGTTCGACTTCAGTTTTGCTTCCACATCTGAACCTGGACAGGAGATCCGGCGCCGTTTCTGGTTCATTGTGGATACAGTCCAATTAGGACAGACAAGCGATCAGCGTGGTATTGTCTTTCAAGATGTAAGGTTGCAGGTTGAAACTGAATACCTGGATGAAAACTGGCAGACGATAGTGAATCAGCCGCCAGACCCAGTCGGCCAGGCTTTTGCCGATCAACTTACCAAAAACTATCATGAGTATGCCAGCGAGTTTCCCATTTTTAGAGATTTAGAAGCATTGGTGCGTTGGTTGGCGCTGGCTCGATGGATCAAGGCAAACCCAGATCTTATCGATGCCAGCGCACTGCTATCAACTTCTATCGAGCTCATCGATACCCCTGAAACTACTCCGGCGATCACCGTTATCGAAAGCCGGAAGGATGATACCGGCGAAGAACAAATCTCTATCTGGGGGGGTGTCAACTTGGGTTTTACCAACAATTACAATTCAATCTCTCTGGAAGATGGCGAATTGTTGGCGGACGCTCAGGCTGATCTTGACGATCATATTGGAACGAATATTCAAATTTCGCTACAACCGATTGAGTCAGGATTTAGTTACATCCCCAATAGCCCATTAAGGATGTCATTTTCGGGTGGGGAACAACCGTTTGGATTAATCTATGATTCGAGTGCCCCAGT
Source organism: uncultured Anaerolineales bacterium (assembly GCA_964622645.1). GTDB lineage: Bacteria > Chloroflexota > Anaerolineae > Anaerolineales > UBA11858 > NIOZ-UU35. Next base: position 2,407 of record CAZUSV010000320.1, on the reverse strand, counting down.
TTCAAATCTTTCCAGTCTAGGATGGTCATTAAAAACTCCCCATCTGGATTTCCTGCTTCCAAGGCAGTTATATGAAGAGTATGCTCAAGAAATATCTCCGACTGTTATCTGGGTAAACCCCTTATCCGGGCAACGGCATGCCTTACTTTATCGGGGGAATATCGATAGTAAAAACAACCTGGTTTATTTTAATGAGCAGGCGGGGTTAATATTGACAGAAATAGAGAGCAATTTCTTCCTGGAATTGGCAACCTTCAACAAAGATAACAGCTATTATCTAAATCCTGGGTTCCAACAAGTTTTTAATATGGATGGTCAACTCATTAGGTGGGAAACATCTGATAACACTGCCGTTGAATATACCTACATAGGGGAAATGCTTGTTGAAATCTCTAATTCGAAAGAAACCCTGATTTTCAAGTATACCCCGGATGGACTACTTAGTTCAATGGAGAATCTAGACACTGGCACTTCGTATCAACTTGGATACAATGACCGAAAGCTTCTGGAAACTATCTCATCTACAACAGGTGAAATGTTAGCAAGCTTCTCTTATGATGGAGAGGGGCGACAGTTGGCGCAGCTTGATGAAAAAGGACAGATCATCAGCCATCAGGTTTATGATGCTGAAAACCGTCTGCGGGCTCGCATCGTTGGTTCGTCTCTGCAAATTTTTGATCGCTTGCCCGATGGTGGAACCCGGCTGTATGATTTGGGACCGAGCAGTAGCATTTGGCTGGAAGCTTTTAATCATACGATTTTGGACGCCCTTAAAACCGTTCTGAGTATCTCACAAGCTGGTATTGAAATAGATCACGTGATGTATTTGCGTAAGCTATTAGACAGGGTTCTGGTTTTGATTGATGGATATACTTATCAACTTCCATTGGATGCCCTGGCCGATGCCAACAGCCTCCGCAATGCCATTACAAGTTTAAATCTTGGCTTTGCTGCCAATGCTAAAATCCTGGTTTTAGATGGGGATAGCCAGGGAGTTGACTTCGAAGGGGCTCTTCTTGATGCCGGCTGGTGGAATACGGAAGATCTGGATGAAAGTCAGATATTGACAACACTTGAGGGATTGAAAAATCCGCCTTATTTATCTCCGATGGACACTGGTGTTTTCGTGGGATCTCCAAGCTCGGATCCCGCTCAAGTTAAAGCTGCTAATCTGGACCCAGAGGACAGCAAGGCCTGGGATGGTGTAAGTGATGCAATTGTGGAGATGGCTCATAGGCATGGGTATTCGCCAGTCACTGTATCCGACAAGGGCATATTGTCTGAGCGCATCAAGGAAGCCTTGCAGAATAGAACTGCCGTCCTGATTGTGGTTGCTCACAGCGATGGTCAAAGAATTTACTTTCCGGATGGGTCTTACTTTAGCCCAGAAGACTTAGAAAACGATATTAAAGCTGTCCAGGCGATTCAAGCACGCCAACCTGTGGTCATCCTGGCCGGTTGTCAAGCAGCCAAGATACAAGACTTGCGTTCCTTGGCAAAGCAAATGGTCGATTTGGGCGCCCGATTTGTGGTTGCACCAGAAGGTGATATTTCTGCTTGGAACGTAAGTGATTTCCTTGATCTTTTGTTTAGTAACTCAAGTAAGGGGCAGAATATCATCGAAGCTTTGGAAAACGCCCACAGAGAAATGATTAAGCGCCAAATTAATTTCAGAATGATAAAAATCATCGGTCAGTATAACATCCTGGAGACCGCGATCTTCACCCCCTTGGAGGTAAGCAACTATGTCAGTTTTGGATTACTTTAATCTCGATCTAATGCCTGAAGACCCAGTACTTGGTTCTAAAAACAAAGATGAGAAGCAAAGACGTGCCCGGCGACGCTCATGGCTCACGATTGGAATGTATCTTGCTGTTTGGCTCGGAGTGGTCAGCCAGAGTTTGTTGACCCTCTATCATGAAGGCCAATCATTAGACTGGGATCATTTTGATCCGATCTACTTTCTGATAGCCCTGATTATTTCAACTGTGATTTTTCCTTTAGTTTTTCCGAGAGCCTTTGTTAAGATGCCCAAACATACTCGTTGGGTGGGTACTCAGGGTTGGCGGATGGTCCAGTTCTGCATTGCATTTCAGCAAGGATTTTTCTGGCAATCATTGCTAAGTTTGCTAACTCCTGGTAATCCATAAATTAAGATTTTGATGAATGATTACCCAATTGTTTCTTGCCGAGGTTAGCAAATACTCCACTTATTCTCAAATCTCTGAGACAAAAAATTAATTGACACCGATAGGTGTTTATAATAAAATTCTACCTATCCTCGTAGCTCAGTGGATAGAGCAGTGGTATCCGGAGCCATGTTCAGGGGTTTGGATACCACTCCAGGGTATTATATTGCGCCTGTAGCTCAATTGGATAGAGCAGCGGACTTCTAATCCGCAGGCTG
>CAZUSV010000319.1:0-4033 GCA_964622645.1 uncultured Anaerolineales bacterium | reverse complement strand
ATTCTGCTACTACATCATTTTGCCATTTTGTCCCGCCTTACGTTTATAACCCCAAAAAATCTGTGATCGTCATCCCAGATACATTTCACATTGAACCCATTAGCAATAGCGCCTTTCGATACAAAATCCGCACTGCGATATGTATTCCAGTATTGCTCGACCAGGATATCATCGCACTTGTCTATGCATACAAATCTGGCGCAAAGGCGCGCCCTTTCGATCAAAATGATGTTCAATTATCTATTGCTGTCAGTCACCAGGTAGCCTTAGCCATCCATCGCGCCCAAATTCTGGCAGAGGCGCGGGGTTTTGAGCAATTAGCACTGACAGACAGCTTGACTGGCCTGGACAACAGACGAAATTTCCTTAACCTGGCCGAAAAAGAGACCCAGCGTGCCCGTCGATTCTCGCACCCAGTGTCCTTGATGATCTTAGATATTGACGACTTCAAAGATATCAATGATTCTTTCGGCCACTTAGTAGGCGATCAGGTATTGATTACAGTTGCTGAACGGTTGAAAAACAGCTTACGCAACATCGATTTACTTGCCAGATATGGGGGTGATGAATTCATCATCTTGCTCGTCGAGGCGGATCAAGAATACGCCACAATAATAGGCCAGAGGTTGCATCAAACGATAATCACTAAGCCAGTCAAGACAGACCGAGGTCAACTCACATTGTCGATAAGCATTGGAATTGCCACGATTACCAAAGGCTTTACGAATGAGATCGATCTACTGAGAATCGCCGATGATGCCTTATATGCAGCTAAAAGCGCGGGAAAAAATCAGATCAATATCGTCTATACATAAACCATAATCCACTTTCGCGGGTCTTTGGGAATGTTGGGTGCTCGATCCACCATAGGCGTGACAAATCCAGACCCATGTGTGGCACAAAAGCACCGCATTTTCCCACATGTCGGGCGCAAGCAAATCCATGGGAAATCCCAAAGACCCATTTTCGAGTGTACCGCAAAAATGTCGGTAAGGTATAGAAAAAACGCTCTGAGCACTTCTCCACAGCAGTGTTGTCATTCCGCGTGAGCGTCTTTTTGCGACCAAGGAATCCCCCAGGCGCAACTTATCAGGGATTCCTCTTCACCCTGCAAAGAACGCAGGGCTCATCGGAATGACAATTCTCGGAAGGTATTTGCTATGGCCACCGACACTTTTGCGCTATACTCCTCATTTTCGCGTGAGACAGCATCGTCTGCTTTTTGGGTTAAAATACACAGTCTGCAATTATTTACTGCGCACTGTTCACTGAAGAATGACTCATGCGCCTATTTTGGGAACTGACTAAGATTTCCTTCCAGCGCCACCTGACCTACCGGGCAGCCACCTTCGCTGGCCTGGTAACAAATTTCTTCTTTGGCATCTTGCGCGCAGCGATTTTTGTAGCCCTATATGATCTGCAATCCGAAGTGCAGGGCATCACCCTGCAAGGTGCAATCACCTATGCTGCATTGGGACAGGCGCTGATTGGCTACTTGCACATGTTCTCCTGGTTCGAGTTGATGAACACAGTCTATACCGGGGATATCGCCTCCGATCTGCTCAAGCCGATGAATTATTTCAGCTTCTGGTTGGCGCAAGACCTGGGACGTGCGCTAGTCAATTTTCTGCTGCGCGGCGTTACTGTGATGATCGGGTACGCTTTTATTTTCGATTTATACTGGCCCAGTGGATTTGGGCATATTCTGGCTGTGGCCGTCAGCTTGCTATTGAGTTTGCTGGTCAGTTTTTCGTGGCGCTTTCTGATCAACCTGACATCGTTTTGGACTCCCAACGCCTATGGGATTCTGCGTTTCTTCTATGTGCTGGCCTGGTTCTTCTCTGGTTTTCTGATGCCACTGCGCTTCTTCCCAGATTGGGTCATTCGCATCAGCTACATGATGCCCTTTCCGCATATGATGAATTCAGCGATGGAAATCTACCTGGGAGTCCTGAAAGGGCCCGAGATCTTCCTGGCTTTGCTCCAGCAAGCGCTTTGGGTGCTAGGGCTTGTCGCTGCAGGGCAGATAGTGCTGCGCCTGGGTGTGAATAGGCTGGTGATCTTAGGAGGCTAAATCAGTGATCAGTATGCAGTATCCAGTAATCAGTGAATGTAAAAGCGAATCGATGTTCTCTGCTCACCAACCACTACAAACTGTACACTGATTACTGTATACTAATCAATTTATATGCTCCAATCATTTATCCTTTACCGCCGCCTGATTGGCGTGCAAATTCGCAGCCAGATGCAGTACCGCCTCTCTTTCTTTATGGAGATCGCCGGCACCGGGCTGATTGCCCTGCTGGAATACGCTTCTCTGGCGTTGGTTTTCACACGCTTCGAAAGTCTCAAGGGCTGGTCTCTGGGTCAGGTGGCTTTTCTCTTCGGTTTGGCGGAGGTCTCTTTTGGCATCATGGATTTGATCTTCAGCGGCTTCGATCCCGGCTATTTTGGTCAATTTGTGCGCCGAGGTCGCTTCGACCAGCTCTTATTACGACCGATAGACATCACCTTACAGGTTCTAGGCTCGAAATTCATGCTGCGAAGATTTGGCAAGATCTTTGTAGGTATTGGCATCCTCGCCAGTGCCATTGCTATGAACCCCATCGAATGGACAGCGCTGAAAGTTCTATTGACCTTCACAGTGATTGTCAGCCAAGTGGCGTTCTTTGGGGGGTTGTTCATCATTGGGGCAACCATCTCTTTTTGGACGGTCGAGTCTATCGAAGCGATCAATATCTTCACCTACGGGGGCACCTATATGATCTCCCACCCCATGCATATCTTCCCCAATATCCTGCGCCATATTTTCACTTTCATCGTCCCCGCCATCTTCCTGAACTACTACCCGGCCTTATATATTCTCGAGTTACCCGACCCATTCGGTATGCCCAGCATTGCCCCCTTCCTGGCTCCCATCGCGGGGGCCTGGATGCTGGTCATGGCGCTGGCATTCTGGCGTTTCGGCATCCGCCATTACCAATCTACAGGTACCTGAAATGCCCATCATCCGCGTAGGAAATCTTTCCAAACATTTCAAAGTACTCAAGCACCATCGCGGCACACTGGGCGCCGTGCGCAACCTGTTTTCGAGCCAGCACACCATCGTACGCGCTGTGGATGAGATCAGCTTCGAGATTTCATCTGGAGAGCTGGTCGGTTATATCGGTCCCAATGGCGCAGGAAAATCAACAACCATAAAAATGCTGACTGGACTGCTGGTACCCACCAGCGGCGAACTCCTGGTCAACGATATGATCCCTTGGAGGGAGCGTCAGAGATATGTTGCGCGCGTGGGTGCCGTTTTTGGGCAGCGTACTACCCTGTGGTGGGATCTGCCCGTAATCGAGTCCCTGAGCCTCCTACAGCATATCTACAAGATCCCCGCCAAAAGGTTTCAAGCCAATCTTGAGGAGTTCCGCGGGACACTTGAGCTGGACCCCTTCCTGAACACCCCGGTGCGCGCCCTCTCCCTGGGGCAACGCATGCGCGCTGACTTATGCGCCGCTCTGCTCCACGAACCAGACATACTATTCCTGGACGAGCCCACTATTGGCTTAGATGTAGTTGCCAAGGAGCGCATCCGCCAGTTCATCCAGAAGATCAACAAAGAACGCGGCACAACCGTCATCTTGACCACCCACGACCTCTCAGATGTGGAGAAACTTTGCCAGCGGGTAATGATCATCGATCATGGCAAATTGCTGTTCGATGGAACACTGAATTCGCTGAAGGAAAGATTCAGTAGAAAGAGGGAGCTGTTAGTCGAATTCGCTGAACCTTATCCTAATCCAGAGATCGGTTGCGCCGAAATCTCCCACATAGATGGCTTGCAAACCGTCTACAGGTTTTCGCGTGACGACATCAGCGCTTCGGAGCTGATCGGAAAACTGTCTGCCAAATACCGCATCCGCGACCTGGAAGTGCGCGAGCCAGAGATCGAGAAGACGATTAGGCGAATATATGAGGAGAGGTTGTTAATACCTTCGCCAAAATAGCGAATGAAAAAGGCTTTCTGTAGTAAAGTTGTATT
>CAZUSV010000318.1:0-4087 GCA_964622645.1 uncultured Anaerolineales bacterium | reverse complement strand
CTTCATTTCAACAACGGAGGCCATCGCTCGTGCATTGATGGCCTCGCGTTCATTCACGTTTAGTCTTGTTAAACGGGTAGGGGGTATTTGCCTACCCTTCCTTTTTGGGACAACGACCAGTGATTGTACCACGCTGAGAAATCAGCGTCAATAGTCTCGCCCTAATCCGAGCAAGCCTGTACTCATCTTCGGGCGGCGTTTACGAGTGTCTTCTTTACCAAAACGAATCACCTTCCCCGATTCTGTAACCGCCTCGACTTGTAGGCCAAGGCTCTGTAGTTCTTTGACCAAAACTTGGAAGGATGCAGGAATGCTGGGGTCATCCATGGATTCGCCCTTGACAATGGCTTCGTAAGCCTTTACTCGTCCAACAACATCGTCGGATTTGATGGTGAGCATTTCCTGGAGGGTGTAAGCTGCGCCATAAGCTTCCAGGGCCCAAACTTCCATCTCACCGAAGCGCTGACCACCAAACTGCGCCTTCCCCCCCAATGGCTGCTGTGAAACCAGGCTATACGGGCCAGTTGAGCGGGCGTGAACTTTGTCCTCAACCAGGTGATGCAACTTCAAGATTGACATCACGCCTACTGTTACAGGCCGGTCGAAAGGACCCCCGGTCTTGCCATCTCGCAAAACTTGCTTGCCCAAGATGGGTGAGGGAATGTTTTTCTTGAGTACCAACTCATCAGCCTTGGCACGCACCTTTTCATCAGCCAACTTATCGACATCGACATCTTGATCTTTCAGCCATAATCGCAAGCAGGCATCGACAGCCCTTTCATCTTGAGCATCACGATCATCGGTATGGAGGTCTATATTATCAAAGGCCAGGATACCATTGGGATCAAATCCATTCTCCCGCAACCATTCCTGTAAAACTGCGCGACGGGCATAGCCCACATCAGAGATCAGTTGGTATACATCGTATCCAAAATCACCAAGCCAGGTTTCCATGAAGATGCGTCGCACGTAATTCTCATCTTCGATACCAAAGGGATCATATTCCCCCTCGTTCAGCCAGTTCCAAGCCCGGTCGGCTACTTCTTTCCAGGATCTGTCGATCATCCAAACACGCGCTAATTCGGCTTCGATTTCGGTTTCTCGGGCACCGTCGAAGACAGGCGTGATGGCGCGGAAACCTAAGCCGCGCGCTGCCCAGCCCAAATGGACTTCTAGTACCTGACCCAGATTCATACGACCAGGAACACCCGTGGGGTTGAGAATGATGTCGACGGGAGTACCATCTTCAAGGAAGGGCATATCCTCTTCAGGAACAATCACTGAGACAACGCCCTTGTTCCCATGCCGGCCAGCCAGTTTATCTCCAGAGGAGAGTTTACGACGCTGCGCTACAGATACGCGCACCATGGTTTCGACGCCGGATGATAGTTCAACGCCATCATCCCGAGAGAAAACCTTCACATCCACGATCTTGCCGCGCGAACCATGAGGCATCCTCAGTGAGGTATCTTTGACATCACGAGACTTCTCACCAAAAATCGCCCGCAACAATCGCTCTTCCGGTGTAAGCTCTTTTTCACCTTTGGGGGAGATCTTCCCTACCAGGATGTCGTTGGGCCCAACCTCTGCGCCAATACGCACAATGCCTTCTTCATCAAGGTCTTTGATGGCTGTCTCGCCGACGTTGGGAATATCTCGGGTGATCTCCTCGGGGCCCAGGCGGGTATCGCGCGCCTCGACCTCGTATTTCTCGACATGGACGGATGTAAACATATCGTCCTGGACCAATCGCTCAGAGATGACAATGGCGTCCTCGTAGTTGGCACCCTCCCAGGACAGGAAAGCCACCAAAGCGTTCTGCCCCAAAGCCAGATTCCCATCCACCGTCGAGGAAGAGTCAGCGATCACATCGCCTTTCTTGACAATCTGCCCTTTGGTGACCGAGGGACGCTGGTCAACACAGGTGCTCTGGTTCGAGCGCTGGTATTTGCGCAGCGGATAGACCCGCTCTCCATCGTTGTGGCGCAAGACAATCCGCCCGCCTGTCACCGAAACGACTTCGCCATCACCCTGGGCAATGACCACCTGACCGGAGTCCACGGCAGCAGAATATTCCATCCCTGTAGAGACGAGCGGAACTTGTGGACGCAACAGCGGCACTGCCTGCGCCTGCATGTTGGAACCCATCAAGGCGCGGTTGGCATCGTCATGCTCCAGGAATGGGATCAAAGCAGCACTGATGCCCACGATCTGCTGAGGGGCTACATCCATATAGTCGATATTCTCTGCAGGAGAGAAAATGAAAGTGGTGCGGTGCCGCGATGATGCCCGTCCACGGATGAATTCACCATATTCATTGAGCGGTGAGTTGGCCTGGGCGATGACAAATTTATCTTCCGTGTCTGCAGAAAGATAAACATAATCTTCGGTGACAAAGGGAACCACAGAAATTTCATTTAGATCCAGTTTGGCGATCTGATTGGCCAGTTTCTCGTCAAGGCGAGTGCCATTTTCAGCAATCACTTTGCCAGATTTCGGGTGAACCACATCTTGGCGAAGTTTTCGGTTCACCAAAAGGGGGCTATCTGGGGGTAGAGCCTTCAATACTCGCCGATAGGGAGTCTCGATGAAGCCATATTCATTGACTTTGGCGAAGGAAGCAAACCGCCCAATCAAACCGATGTTGGGACCTTCGGGTGTCTCAATGGGGCAGATGCGCCCATAGTGAGATTGGTGTACGTCACGCACATCAAATCCGGCACGCTCACGGCGCAGACCACCTGGACCCAGCGCGGAAAGCGTACGTTTGTGGCGCAGTTCAGCCAGCGGGTTGGTCTGATCCATAAACTGGGACAACTGGCTGGAGCCAAAGAATTCCCGTAGGGCAGCCACAACCGGGCGCACGTTGACCAGGCTCACCGGGGAGAGATTATCCTTATCACGGATCGACATGCGTTCCTTGACCACGCGCTCCATTCGGCGCAGGCCAATGCGCAATTTGTTCTGGATCAACTCACCCACGGTCTTCGTGCGGCGGTTGCCGAGGTGATCGATATCATCAGGGTCTTCAATCCCGTTATTAATGGCAATCATATGGCGCACCAAGCGGATAATATCCCATTTGGTAATGGTGCGATGCTCGATAGGCACTACATCATGTAATTCAAGTTTCTGGTTGAGTTTGTAACGGCCAACACGCTTGAGATCATAACGGCGCTGATGGAAGAGTTGCTCCTCCAGGAATTCACGCGCGTTCTCCAGGGTAGCAGGGTCACCAGGGCGCATACGGCGGAAGAACTCCAGCAGGGCGGCTTCTGCAACGGTAATCCCTTCACTCAAATCCCAATCCGATTCCTGGGCCAGCGTGGCAGGCATATACATGCGATCAGGGTTGTTATCGATATCCTCGAAGAGGCTCAGGATTTCCTCGTCCGTACCTTCGGCGATGGCATTATTGCCGAGCCCATCATCAACAGCGGCTAGCGCCCTCAAGAAAATCGTGATCGGGATCGTGCGCCGGCGGTTGAATTTGAGCGTCAGATAGTCACTCTTGCGGGTACCAAACTCCATCCAGGCACCGCGATCAGGGATCATCTTCGAATTGGCCAGCCGGCGGCCTGTAGCGCGGTCCACTTCGGCCTCGAAATACACGCCAGGGGAACGGATCAACTGGGTGACCACGACACGTTCAGTCCCGTTGATGATGAAAGTCCCCTTTTCGGTCATCTCAGGGAAATCACCCAGGAAGATATCCTGCTTGATGGGCTCTGGGATGGCTGGTCCTGCTAACAGAACCGAAACATATAGCGGACTAGCATAGGTGAGATCACGCTCGACACACTCATCAACGTTGTATTTCGGCTCCTCGAACCAATATGCTAATTTCCACTCTTCGGCCTCGGGCGTTTGGCTGGGGAAATACAAACGCATGTCACCACTATAAGACTCTATCGGCGAAATCTCATGAAAAAGGTCAGCCAATCTCTCACTCTTCAGACGTTCGAAGGATTGCAATTGCACCTCGATCAAATCGGGCAAATTAAAATGAACATCTATACGAGCATAAGATTTGGGGGGTGGAAGCTGTGCCATATACCAACTACTCCTGAGTCAACCTTTGGCTAAC
>CAZUSV010000317.1:1158-4145 GCA_964622645.1 uncultured Anaerolineales bacterium | reverse complement strand
TGTTGCTGATTGCGCTGGTGGAATTATAACTAATTAAATCTTTAGTCAATTCGATGACATCCATATTATTCCTCCTGATATACTTTTTTTCCTTGGAACTCCCAACATCTTTTACAGTGGTCGAATTTCTAAATATATATTTCCGATTAGAGCTATATCACCTAACGTTTTGTAGATTACCGAAGTCACGACAAAATTAGAATTTCCGCGAGCCGGCAATCTGCTGTTAAGCGTCGGTGCTATTAGTTACTCCCGAACCCTGATTCTATGAACTTCCATCACAAGTAACTTCCCTTTATAATGATTCATATCAGGGTGAGTTGATAAGTAATCTTTCAACCTTGCCATAAGTTGTGGAATAATTTCCGGATGATTTCTAACTTGAATAGCGATGATACCCTGATAGTTTGCTGGAGGATAAGCCACTATATCGGCAAAATCTCCATTCAAAGAAACCAGAATAGAATCAAGTTCCTGTTCGCTTCGCTCAGTGGTTACTTTGTGAACCACTGCTTTTGAAATCACAACTGGATCAGCCGAATCCGCGGGGATATAGTCCCTTAAACGAAAAACTTTATAGCCTTCATCTCGAAGCGTTTGGATTATAAAATTGGAAATGCAATGGTCTGCAAAGAATCTCAAACTCATGTGGCTGCTACCTCAAATTCTGATAACTCACGGGCATAAATCAAAGAAGCAGTAATCAGTTCCTTTGTAAGGTCTGGCAACTCCTCTATGATTTCTTCGACGGTGTTACCTGCAGCCAAATATCCAAGGATGAGGCTAACTGGGATTCTAGTCCCTTTGATTCGCGGCTTACCTCTAAGCACATCAGGCGTGCTTACAATATAATCTCTCCAATCTATTTGCATGTTATCCTCCCTCTGCAACGGTGCTTAACAGCATAATCTGTGAACTTTTATTCGCATAATCCGATAAATTCAACGTATAACTGGAAATTCCCCATGATAGAATTTCCGTCCCGAGTTCTGGCGAATTCGGCTACCCAAGCTTTTTAGACTTCCGAAGTCTAGAAGACTTCGGAAGTCTGGGTGAGCGCGCAAAAAAATTCCATTTAACTATCTACAGATTTGACATGGGAAATCAAGAAATTTATAAATTGCAGTACCTCCGGGTGACCATGGGATGGCTCATAGGGTATAACTTGAACTCCAAAATCCTCCCGCCAACGGCGCATTTCTACTGAACCTACCGAATCCTTGGGGAGGAAAATATAATCAGGATAAGACAGATGTTTAAGAGATTCACGGAGCGACTCCAACAACAGCATAAGCTCTCTATCAGCAAAGGAGAAACCGAGCATCAGTACGACGCGCGTAAGAAAAATGGCGGAAAGAAGTATGCGATAGCCTGGCTGTCGATAAATTAGTTCCCGATAGTCGCGCTCAGACAAAACAGTACTCTCTGGGTCATCTATAGAACCATGAATCTTAAACACGATTGGATGTTTCAGAAGACGGCTACTTTGTAAATACCGTTGAACTATGGATGCATCACGATATGTTCGCACAAACGCAGTTCGCCCGTATTCAGCCGCATACGCATCTTCGAGCAGCCGGTCATAGTTGGTGGTGAGAATTAAAGGTGGACGGAGACGAAAGATAGCTTTATGAATCTCGGCTGGTTGCGCCCATGACGGATTGAACTTCTCTTCAAGAATACTCCAATATTCATCTCCAGAGAAACAGTTGCGTAGTGTCTCCGCGACCATTAAAAATTTCCCTCTATCTAAAAGTTGTTCTATCTCCTTGCCATCCTCTTTTTTCAGGAATCCCTCAACTAAAGCCAGCTCTTTCATATATTCAAGCAACTCACGCCAATTGGGAAAGGCTTCACCCGCTTGTTTTGAAATTCCAGAACCAACAAGCGGAACAAGATTTCGCCGTTTAGCCGCTTCTATTAACCTATCAGGAATCATATTTGGGTCAAACGGCATTTCGATTTCCCTTCTTCGCACAAACTGTGAGGAACTGATACTCATTTCAACACCTCGATTTTGATTGTGGTCAAATATATAACAAATTCTCTTGACTTGCACTCAATTATAATGTAACATCTTGTTTAATTTAACATCTCACGTATGTGTTGTCAAGTGAAAAGATTCACAAACGGAAATTGGAGGTTAATTGAAGATGCGCGCAATAGGCAGCAATCATAAAATTTCAATTTTTACTTTTGGTTTGATATGCTATTTGTTCTCTCTGATGTCACCTGCCTTAACACAGGAATCCGCTTTGGATAGGGTGATGGATGAAAATGCGGCAATCATTACCGGTAGAGTGAATTGGGGCGGACATGACATCTCTCAAACGACCATCCAGATTTATAGGGATGAAAGTCTGAAAGACCTTTACACTACTGGTATTTTGATGGAAAAACAGGGATATTATGAACTCCGATTGGAACCGGGCATTTATTATCTAGTGGCATTTGTGGACACAAATCGAAATGGGCGATTTGATGTTGGCGATGGTATGGGTATCTACGGGATAACGGATTGGAATGATAGGTCACAACAAAAACACGCAATAACGGTCACGCCAAAGGAACGGCGGGAAAACTTAGATATTTCTATTACGGCGATGATGATTCAAGTTGATGATAAAACTCAGATGGTGGCGGCCAATGACGCAAAGGTTCAGCAAACCAAAGATTTTAAAACAGAACTCGACGAACTATCGACGGGCATTACTGGTTGGATACATTGGCCCGACCATACGTTGACGAATGGCATCGTATTAGCATATACTGACCTTTCCTGGAATTATCGGGCCGCGCAAGCTGAAGTCGATGAAGATGGAAAATTTACCCTCAATGTGTCGCCGGGCAAATATTATTTGCTTGCTATCATAGATGAAAATAGGACGAATCTATTCGATGTGGGAGATGAATTTGGCATCTATGGAATGAACGACCTGAAAGACAAATTTCCTAAACCAGTTTTAGTTGAGCAAAAGAAATTGACG
>CAZUSV010000317.1:0-1058 GCA_964622645.1 uncultured Anaerolineales bacterium | reverse complement strand
CCAGAGGATATCTATCAATTCACCCAGTTTGGACGAAAGGTCGAAGAATGGTGGTATTGGACAAAAGGAGCCGCTTTTACTTTTGAATCCGATGGGCCCGGTTGGAAGCTGAAGGACAGCGAAGATTTTAAACCGAAAACTCCCCCTTTAGTAAAGGGGGCTGGGGAGATTTCTCACTCGCCGACAGAGGATAGCGGCAACTCCAATGCTGATACAAATAGCGGTAATTCTAACGTTGACACCACCAATCCTAATGAGAATGCGATTGCAAATTCTGAAACGAGTGAGGCTAATCCAGGAACGTCGCTGGTCGATGCTATAATTTATTATACTTATGACGATATTGTATGGGGTTTAGCGCCCGATGGCAGTCAACAACCTCTCAGTCTCGGCTCGTATCCAACATCAACTTCCGATGGCTTCGCATTGTCCATTGTCGATATTGATGGGAATATCCGCATCATTGAAGGTGATAATCCCAATGGCAGAATTGTTCTAAGCCGAAGTGATATGGTTTCCGACCCCGTAATATCTCCTGATGGATTGTACCTGGCTTATGTACGAGGAAGAGATTCCCGAGAGCAAATTTTTTTAAAAAACCTCGCAACTGGGGAAGAAATTCCGCTTCCTTCCACGTTTCGGAATTATTATACTCCCGCGTGGAACGCCGAAGGTGATATTATCGCCTTTGCTGCATCTGGGAGCATTGAGAACTTAGACCAGCCGCCGGAACATCCCTCGACGGGTGACGATTCTCGGGACAACAGGAATGACAACACCGTGCGAAATATTTACGTATTCGACCAGATTGAACAACTACTTGACCCAGTATCTGTTGGTCCAGAGGATGATGCTGAACCCGCCTGGCCGCATAATAAATCGAATACATTAGTTTTTTCAAGAGCGGAAGGCAATCATCGACAACTGTGGATAGCTGTTCTGGATAGAGACGGAAAAGCGATGCTAAGACAGTTGACTCGTTTCGGCGGACAGAAACCCACCTGGCTCCCAGACGGCAGCGGCGTTGTTTATGAAAATAATGGACAGTTGTGGACAGT
>CAZUSV010000316.1:0-4148 GCA_964622645.1 uncultured Anaerolineales bacterium | reverse complement strand
CCCGTACCCCCCCTATTTTCGGAAGTTCTCGCGAAGTTGACATTGTCGAATTAATAATTCTCTAGAAACTGACCACTGGTTACTGGATACTGCTTACTATTCATTGGTTACCAATAACCTGTAATTGCGCTGCACGTTGCTCCAAATTGCCATACGTCAGATCGCCCAACTCGCCCTTGCGCAGGGCTTCGGCAATTCGTTCATCACCGTCGAGGAGTCGCATGGCCACCCAGCGGGGGTTAGGCAGGTCGGGTAGCGCCACTTCGATCTGTTCGACCAATTGGGTTACGGCGTGTTTGAGCGATGGGGACTCATAATTCACTCGATAGGGTTTGCCTTCGGTTTCTCCCATGGCGACTTCGTGGATAGCCTGCAAGAGCAGATCCATGCCTTCGCCGTAGCGAGCAACCGTCGGTATTACCGGCACGCCCAAATCACGCGCTAGACGGCGGTCATCGACCTGGAAGCCATGGCGCTTGGCTTCATCCATCAGGTTCAGGCAGATCACCACACGGTTGGTAATCTCCATCACCTGCAAGACCAAATTCAAGTTGCGTTCTAAGCGCGTGGCGTCCACGACCACAACGGTGACATCAGGCTGGCCAAACAGAATGAAATCGCGGGCTACTTCCTCATCCAGGCTGGTAGCCAAAAGTGAATAGGTGCCGGGCAAATCAACCAGCTTGTACCGGTTGCTACCATACTCGAAGCCACCTTCAGCGCGGGTAACTGTTTTTCCTGGCCAGTTTCCAGTATGCTGTCGCAGGCCAGTCAGGGCGTTGAATACCGTGCTTTTACCGGTATTGGGGTTACCTGCCAAAGCAACGGCGAAATCCCAATCCTCCATATCGACACCCAATTTGAGCAGATTGGCGGCGTTATGCACCGGGCAAGTCTCGCAGGGAGCCGCGGTGACATCTATCTTTTTTGTTTTTTCATCAATCATCTTCTGTTACCTCTTTGAGTTATGCATCGGACACAGACGGCCAGAAAATTAGGTGTGAGTGGGGTGTCGCGCACCCCACCATACCCAATTTTCTGCTATCTGTTCACTTTTTATCCTTCTATACGAGTAATATTGATCTGATCGGCCTGTGCCGACCGTAAAGCGATGACAGCGCCTCGCACACGGTAACCCGTTGGGTCACCGCTGGGGCTGCTGATTTCTGCTTCGATAACTGTACCAGGCAGAATGCCCAGATCCATCAAGCGGCGTCGCTCTGCACCCCGGATGCGGGGTGAGATCGAAACGACCTGGCCGAACTCGCCTGAGGTTAAGCTGGTCAATGTTTCCCCAAGTGTTTCTTGCTCCCGAACTTCATCAGGCAGCGGCTCGACGCCAACGTTAGCCGCAATCACCGGGGCCAAGGTGTGCTCGTCACCACCAGCCCAAAATCGGATCCGACGGGACGATGCTTCGACCATGCGCACGATCATACCGACATGTAAACCTTCGGCCACCAATTGAGCGTAGACAGCCTCTGGTTCATCCTCCAGGTGCACAATGCGCGCTGGCTCATCGACGGTTAAATCTGTCAGGGCGACGCGCTCACGATAGACCACTTCACCCTCGGCAGTTGGGATGGGATCACCATGGGGGTCATGGGTCGGGTTTCCGAGACGCGCGGATAGGCGACTGGCTTCATCGGGCGAGAGCGTATGCTCGTACTGCTCAGCCTGACCATGCCATTCTTCTTCCTCGAAGCCGGTGGCATCAGCAAGATAGCGCTCCCACAAGCGATGGGCACGGATTATCTGAAGGGCATAATCGCGCCCTGCAGGTGTGAGATGAAAGCTGTTGCCTTCTACCTGCAAAAGATCGCTGGCTTCGAGCTGCTCAAGTAGGTCAGCGACCCCGTCTCCGCCGATATTCAATGCTCCGGACAGACTCTTTACGGTGGCACGGCGATCATGAATTTGGTATTGATGGATATGTTTGAGCGCATCCTCTCGCAGCACTCGCTCTGTTGTTCTACGCGCTCGCTGCCAGCGCCAAAAAGCGCCTCTCTCTGGGCGAAAAACCCAAACTCCCAGGACAGTCAGAAGCGCAGCTACAATTAAAGAAATCAGGGGATCTGGCATAAAACACCTCTAAAAATTGGTTTGTTAGGTGAGTAGTTTAGTAGTTGGATAGTTCTGTAGTTTGATAGTGTTCTAGGATAGAACTACCGAACTGCAAAACTACAAAACTACAAAATTAAAGAACTACTTTCTCTGCCGATAAAGATCTGGATCTACAATGGCTGCCATAGCCGTCTCATCTAGGTCGCCGCCCAGAAAGCGGTTGATGTGCTCAATCTGGGGGCATGGGTCATCCAGCATGGCATTGTAGTCGACGTCGATGAAGCGCAAGTTTGATTGATTTGCCATCCAATCCTCGACTTGCTTGATATGCTTCTGAAATAACACTGCCATGGTATCGTCATCGATTTTCTTTTCTTCGCCGCGGCGTTCCAGCATCTTGCTTTGAGAAGCCAGAACTTCATCGATCTTGCGGTGCATAAACAGCACCTTGTACTCATAGTCAGAGGGCAACTCGACCAGCAAAGCACCGATAACTTTGACGACTTTGCCTTTGGCCTCGGTCAACCAGGCAAAATCACCCTCTTTGAGCTTCTTGGCGCGCTCGAATTCGTAATAACCCCTGGGGTTGTCGTCATCCGCAGCACGGATGTTGTCTGTCAGGGGAGAAATTCCACCCGCCTCGAGCATTTTCATCACCATCGACGTGCCTGAGCGGGGCAGCCCAGATACGATGATGATGGGCTCGGATTTTGATTTGAAAATGCCTCTAAGAATCGATTTCATGCTTTTAAAAAAATATGTCTTGACAATATCAATTGCTGACGAAAAGCCCGAAATTAGGGGGTAGATGGGGTGCTCCGCACCCCATCTACCCCCTAATTTCGGAAGTCCTCTTAGTGGGCTTGCTCCAGTAATGATCGCACAGCTTCGATTTTCTTGTCAGGAAAGGCGAACTCTCCTAATGCTCCATCATCATCACCTTCTACAATACGACGCCCGAGGCCAGAGTGTCGCCACATCTTTAAATCCTCCTCAACGGGGGATCCGATGATGTCTTCTCGCACGATCTTGCCATCTTCCAGCACAACCACGCGGTTGGTCTGGCGAGCAACGGCTGGATCATGGGTCACGACGATGAAGGTTGTGCCCTGGCTTTGGTTGAGTTCGTGTAGAAGTTCCATCAGTGCTCGGCCAGCCTCTGTATCCAGGCTGCCGGTAGGTTCGTCGCCTAAGATCAGCGATGGGTTGTTGGCCAGGGCTCGCGCTACTGCCACACGTTGTCTCTGGCCACCTGATAACTGGTTAGGGAGATGTCGCATTCGGTCTCCCAGGTCTACCAGTTCCAACAATTCTTTGGAGCGCTTGCGGCGGGCGAACATATTCATCTGTCCCATCATCGGCACCTCGACATTCTCTCTGGCGGTCAGGGTTGGGATCAAGTTGTGAAGTTGAAACACGAATCCTACCGTCTGGGCGCGAAATCTATCTTTATTGCGAATTTTGGCCAGGTCTTCTCCATTGATAATTACCTTGCCGGTGGTAGGTTTGTCCAAAGCACCGATCATATTCAAGAGGGTGCTTTTTCCACTTCCACTGGGACCCATCACGGTAACCAGTTCTCCATGCTTAATTTTCAGATTGACACCATCCAGGGCACGGATTTCTTCTCCG
Source organism: uncultured Anaerolineales bacterium (assembly GCA_964622645.1). GTDB lineage: Bacteria > Chloroflexota > Anaerolineae > Anaerolineales > UBA11858 > NIOZ-UU35. The sequence continues at coordinate 452 of CAZUSV010000316.1, read as the reverse complement.
TCGCCATAGATACGCGTAAGATCGCGAATTTCAATCAGGGGAGGAGATGATGTATTTGTATCTGTCATACTATTCTCCAAGTAAATTATCAAATGAGCAAATATGCAAGGGGGAAAATAGGTATCTCTTTTGCATATTTGCTATTTGCCTATTCTTTAATCTCTACATCCACAAAGGCGGTCATGCCCCAGCGCAATCCAGCGGGGATTTCAGCAAGCTCAATGACCACAGGATAATTTACCCCAGAGCCTTCGGAATCTTTGGGCGCGATGCGGGTTACGGTACCTTCGATGACAACATCAGGTAAAGCGTCGAAGGTTACAATGGCTGTATCCCCGACTTTTAGTTGAGCAACATCGATCTCGTTGAGGTCAGTAGTCTCAACCCGCAAGTGACTCAAATCCGCCAGAACAAGCACGGGGACACCAGGAGATACCCATTCATTGGGGTTG
>CAZUSV010000315.1:2842-4198 GCA_964622645.1 uncultured Anaerolineales bacterium | reverse complement strand
AAAGAACGCAGGGCTCATCGGAATGACAAATCTCGGAAGGTATTTGCTAAGGCCAGCGACACTTTTGCGCTATACTCCCGCGCAACGCATTTTACCATTCTAGCGGCTACCTAAGTTATAATATTTGCCCGCGGCTCTCCAAAATTGTCTGGAAATATCCTGTCTGGCCGAGTAGTTCGACGATCTCGTCTGTAAGGCGATATTGACAAGGTAGTCTCTTTAGATGAACTAGAAGGAAACAAAATGACTCATATTTTGGTTACCAACGATGACGGGGTCAATGCTCCCGGTTTATTGGCTTTAGCAAAAGCGATGGACAAAATTGGTGATGTGACGATCCTGGCTCCGGACAGAAACTGGTCAGCTTCTGGGCATGTCAAGACCATGCACCGCCCGCTGCGTGTCAAGGAAGTGCAATTGGAAGCCGGTGTCAAAGCCCTGGCCAGTGATGGGGCGCCCTCCGATTGTGTTGCTTTAGCCCAATTGGGTCTAGTGGAGAAAAGGATCGATATCGTCGTTTCGGGGATCAATCCCAATGCCAACATTGGTTACGACGTGACCTACTCAGGAACCGTGACAGCGGCCATGGAAGCCGTCATTGGTGGTATCCCTGGGGTGGCAATATCTTTGGATTCGCCCGAAAACCATCTCGGCGTTTTGGATTATGCTCCCTCAGCACATTTCGCACGCCAGATCGTGGAAGCTTTGCTGAACAGGGGCTTCCCAGAAAAAACGGTCATCAATGTCAATGTGCCCTACCTGCCCGATGACGAGATCAAGGGCTTTCAGATTACTCGTCAGGGAATGCGCCTCTACCGCGATCGGCTGGATCGCCGCTCTGACCCCCGTGGCAAGCCGTATTATTGGATTGGCGGGGATGCGCCAACCGGTGTGCGGGAAGACGGCACAGATTATGGTGCCCTGAAAGCAGGGTACGTATCGATTACCCCTATCCAGTTGGATTTGACAAATTATCAGGCTATAGAGAGGTTAGCAGAGACAGACTGGTAATTATTGAACTGCAATCAAAGGATATTTGTTGTAGCTTAGGCCGGTCTCCTGACCGTGCCGGGGTGACTCGGTCGGGAGACCGGTCACAGCTAAAGATTGGTAATTGTCCGCTACTAGGAAGTTGTTGGAGATTTAACCGCAGAGCTCACGGAGAGCGCAGAGTGTTTTTCTAGAAATATTTCTCTGCGCTCTCTGCGCTTGATTCAAAAAACCTGGTAACTACCCAAGCCCAGAAGGGAATCCCCCGAAAAAAGGGTGTGCGCTGGGGCGCGGTCCCCAGCGCACACCCTTTTTTAGGGGCAAAACGGTAATTGGGGGGGGCGGTAAAAAAAAAGAATTTTTTGT
>CAZUSV010000315.1:0-2832 GCA_964622645.1 uncultured Anaerolineales bacterium | reverse complement strand
TTTTAAAAAACCCTGTAAACACCCCACCCCCATACGGCAACCCCCCTAAAAAGGGGTGGGCGGTGGGGGCGCGCCACCTGCGCACACCCTTTTATCGGGCAAATCCGTTCTTGGGCTGAGCAGTTACAAAAACTGATTGTTTTCTAGAGCGCTTGAATGGAGTGCTGTCGAGTGTGTGAATTGAATTTAGCTAAACATAAATTGTGCTACAGCTCCAGCGAGTAAAGGTACCACCAACCCCAACCCCCAGCGGATGGCTGTAAAGCGCCAGCCCATAAAAGGCAGTTCGAAGGTGATCGTCAATAAGGCCTGCGTTGCCCAACTGGTGATCAAGGTTACGGCTGGTCCCAGTCCAGCGCCAGCGCTGTACAAAACGGCGATGAGAGGGAAGACGACATAGGGGCCTCCGGGAAGTAACATGCCGATGACCTCGGCCAGGAACAACCCACTCCAGCCTGAGTTGGGTCCAATCCATTGCTGGACAAGCTGCGTGGGGGAGAGCACGTTCACGTATCCAACGATAATAAAGGCCACGACCAACAGGGCGGCGTTACGACGGGCTGTGCCCCAGGCCAGTTTGACTCCTTTTTGTATGCTGGCATCGCCTCGGCTCCAGGCGTAGATCAGCAAAGCCACGGCGATCATCCACATAGAGATGGTGGCGGTGGTCACTTTTGCTTCTCCGAACCCTCAACGGGCTTGTCTAGGGCTTTGCGGATCATCTCGATCCTTCGCCCAAAGAGGTACTCCGCTGCATACCCCAGCAGAGGTGGTATCGCCAGGGTGACGATATATCGAAAGAATGTAAGTTCAGGGCCTAGCAGAGCGATCTCGACAGGAATGCGCGAGATGGACCATAAGTTCTTTGCGGTGATAAAGGCCACCAGCACACCCAGGCCAGCACCGGTATTGAGTAGTGCCGCGGCAATGGGATAGTATACATAAGGACCCCCGGGGATCAAAGCGCCCCCCAGGCAGGCTAATGCAATGCCTCGCCATCCTGATTCAGAGCCTAACCAGCGGGATACGGTTTCTTCGGACACCAATGCCTGGATCAGCCCCGCGGTCAGGAATGCGGCAATGAGCAGGGGGAATACCATCAAAAGAAGTGCGCCGCCGCTGCGGAGGCCTTCAATGGCTAGCTTGGGGCCGCCCTGATCCCAGGCAAACAGTGCCAGGGCGAGTGCTACAATTGCCAGGACGATGGGGGTGGAATCACGCCGTGATGATTTCATTAGCCGAATAGAGAAGTTTAGCTTTTTAGAAAAGCTAAACCTCTGAATTTCTATATCAAGGCATCTTATGCTCGAAGCGCCAGTTGACACCGTCAATTGTCAATCGCGATGATTGGCCGATGATCTGGAACCAGGTCGAACCGGGACGAAGGGGAATTAAATCACCCTCAGCTGATGTGAGTGCAAACAAGTCTCCGTCATTATTTCTGGACCAGGTGATATCGTAAACATTGCCATCCCTGAACAGGTAGGCCTGCCCCTCGCCAAGCAGGTTGATCTCCCAGATTTCTGGGTTTTCTAAGAAGGGGATATATTCTGCGATGATTACGACGACATTATCAGCCCTGATCGGCTCGCCGGTCAGTCTGTCGGTAAGTATTGTGTACTGCTCCCCACTACCTCCTGAGTAATCGATAGAGGCATCCTGGTAGCGAACATACTTGTTATAAGCAGGATCGTACTCCCAACGGTTATAGAAGCTTTTGCTGTAGCGCAAGGTGAGGCTGTTTCCTGGTGTCGAGCCACTTTCGGGAGGGACAGCCTGGAAGAAGAGCCCAATTAAGGTTTGCTGGGAACTGTCAACACCTTTCTGGTCGAAGTGTTGGCGCAGCACGGTCGTATCGGTGATCAGATGGTTTTTGCCAACGGGTTCGGTGCGGCAAAGGGGGAAGTCTGTTGTGGGAGGGCAGGCTGCATCAGAGATGCTGGCAAAGCGCTCGCTAAGTTCTGTGCCGTACAAGCGTTCGAGAACCCGGGCATCTGCGCTGCCGAAGGCGAAGAAGGACTTGTACATGCGAATGATATGTTCGTCAACGAAGCGCGCTGATCGAATCGGACCGGCTGTTGAAGCATCATGCCCATAGAAGATGGCGTTGAAACGCGTGCGCTCGGCTTCCTGGTAGTATTCGATTACGTGATCGGCGAAGGATAGACCCCATTGCGGGCGAATGCCGCGTGGCCCGTTAGAGATCTTGACCGCCAAAGGCCGTCGATCCAGAATTTCAGGATCGGTCACGGGCAGACCGGTCAGGGGGTTGATTCCCTTGGGGAAGTTGGTGGGACCGTAACCAGTTTTGGGATAGTCTGCCAACAGGTCAGGAGGGGCAGTCGCTATAGCAGTTGGACTTGCACTTGCAGTTAGGCTGGGTTGTAGTTCTGTGGGGGTAGGGCTGACAGTCGCTGGAAGAACACTGGGTTGTGCATCTGTTTGGGTATCTGTATCCTCTTCAACGGAGGCTGGAATTCCTGTTGGGGATGTGATCCCTGCTTGGGTACAGGCACCAAACGCAAATACCAGTAAAATCAAAAATATCGCTATAGTTTTGTTCATGAATTTTGAATACCCATCAAACCCCGTCGATTCCTGGAGAAACTAAATCTCAGTCATCCGGGTCAGGCGGGCGGGCGAAGTCGAAAACCCAGGTCTGATCGAGTTGGATGACTTCGGAAGTGCGGTTGATCACCTGGAAAAAGCTGACACCGGGTTTCAAGGGAAAACTCCTACCGTCAGAACCGAGGATAGCCAGGGGTTTGTTTTTATCGTAAGGTTATAAACGTAAGGCGGGACAAAATGGCAAAATGATGTAGTAGCAGAATG
>CAZUSV010000314.1:0-4232 GCA_964622645.1 uncultured Anaerolineales bacterium | reverse complement strand
AAACTTGCAGGGCGCGATCATGCCTGATGGGACGAAACACGAATAGCCAGAGCAAAATTATCTTAGTATCTGTCTGCTCAGAGGAGTAACAAATGCGATTTACAGACGAAGAAATTGCTTCTTTGTTTAGTCAACCTGGACCTTTAGATCTGCAGGATGCAGGAAAAAAATGGCAAAGAAAATGAGCAAAAGAAAGATCGTAAATACTCTGACCAAAGCTTTACTTCATGGGGGTGAGATGAACCACATGCTCTATGAGTCTGAAGTGGAAATGCACATTGAAGATTGGTATGAGAGTATAAAAGAGGATCAAGATGAATTTGCCTTTGCCATTCTAGAAGATGGGGATCAAATTGCAATGGTAATAATTATGAGGGACAAAACTGTATACGTAAATGAAGCTGCAAGGCAGAAACTTACAGAGCTTTGGCCAACAACCTACAATAATAATTTGCAACAAATGATCCCAATGATAGCGGATATATTGGCTGATGGGGTAATCTTTTTTACAGGAGTAAAAACCGTCTGAACAGAATGGCGAAAGAACTGATCTCTGCAAATACGCAATTCAAGATTGGAATTCTTTATCACAAAGATGGGGTACACCCGTAACCTGTAAAAACATCAACCCAAGCCGTTTAATCTAGAAAATCAGTGTTTCAGATCAAATTCGATTCATTGTTAGAATGAATACCAAATCTCAGATTTGGAGTTCATTTCTCATGGCTTGGTTCTTCATCACGCTCATCTTCACAACCATTCTCGATATCATCACAATAAGTTGGCAGCCTACTTTAGAAAAAGACCTGGAAATCCTTGTTCTACGTCAACAAATATCAATTTTGCATCGCAAGCTCAACTCCCCCATCAGACCAAGCAGGGCTGAGAAACACCCCTTTAGCCAACCATCCTTCCCCGCAATACGCGATCAAAGAAATCAATTTCTCCAAGTTGCCCTCCCTTCAAGGCGATCTCCAATCCATCAAAATTATCATCATGAGAGCCAGCCTTGCATAAAGGCGTAGCCGCGCCCAAGGGGATCAAGAACTCCAGTACATAACCACCCAGCTGCTTGAGCACATTGCCTGACGTATCTCCGCCTGCTACTGCACAACGTCTGATCCCCGTCTTCAAGAGAATTTCTTTGAGAATCAACCCTTGTTGGGTGCCCAAAATCTCACCAATATCTCTCTTAGGAATCCCGAGTTCAAGCATGTATTCCTTGGTTTTGGCAATGTGGGGATCATCTGGACCCAGTGCAGAGTACAGGATCACGCTGCTTCCATTCTGCAGGGTAGCCAAAGTTTGTTGGATGGCCTGCTGCCTGGCATCGTCGGCGGCTTCGGGGTTGACCAGCGCCATAGTATCGAGCCGAATGCCCTCGAACCCACTTTCAAAGGCGTGTTGCATTTGAGCGGCCGCCATAGGGGCTGCGCTGCCTGATATGACCACAATATGATCGACAGGTCCGGGGGCAGCATAATCCTTGGGTGGCTTTATCATACCTATGGACTGTAAATAATCCGCCAAGGCAAACTCTACTCCCGAAGAACCCACTACAAAGGTTGTGCGCTGTTGTCCAATTTCCCATAGCAATTGTCCCACCTTGCGTTGGTGCTGATGGTCTAGAGTGTCCAGAAAAACAATTTTGACTTCTTCATCTACCATGCGAGCTAGGCGCGCCCAAACGGCTTCGTCTGATTCTGCCAAGTGGCGTACGTCGATCAAATCCATGGAAAGGTCGGTTTGCTTCCCAAGATGTAAACGCAAATCCCCTTCATCCATGGGTGTGATGGGGTGTTTGCACATAGTCGGGTGGCGGTCCAGGCGATAAGTGAGATCCCCCACACTGGCAAAGTGATTACCAAACACCACGAAGCGCTTGAGTTTGGGCGCGCCCACCATTACGGGGACAAGAGATGTGCAGAATACTCTTCTGCCGATTTCTGTTGCCCGACCGATGCTGCCAATCTCGGGTGATGAGTCAAAGGTAGAGCAAACCTTATAATGAGTAAGGGGCGCCCCAAAATTCTTCAAGCTTTCGAACGCCCCAGGGAGTGCAGCATCCATCTCGTCGGGGGTCATCGTGCGGCTGATCCCGGCCATACCGACAGCACGCACCTCGGGAAATCGCGCCAACTGCTCCTGAGTCGGTGATTCCAAAAACAATACCGTGGGGATACCGCCCAACTCTAGTGCTTCAAGCGAATCTGTTGATCCCGTCAAGTCATCGCCGTAATACGTTAGCAATAAATTGTTCATTTCGGCCATGTTCGTCCTAGCTTTTGATCGATTTCCGTCTTTTGTTCATCGGTTATCGTAGCGCCTTTGCCCCTGGTGATCAATGCGATCTGGCAACACTGTTCGATCTCTTCCAGAATGCCCATTGCCTGAGACATGTTCGCCGCACCCACTGTGACCCCATGTTGACGATGCAGGATGGCATGGCAATTGGGGGCAAGCTCAGCCACCGCGAGATGAAGCTTCTCTGATCCTGATAGATAGTATGCCGTCATCGGCACACGCCCGGCACGCATATAGAAGGCAGCTGTATATGCAGGAATGCAATCGAAACTTGGTTCGGGAACTAGCGTTGAATAGGCGATTGCATTGGTCGGATGAACATGAATGATGGCATTGATCTCCGGACGAGATTGGTACATCGCCAGGTGCATACCTAACTCTTTGGATGGTTTTCCACCAGCCAGAACTTCGCCTTCCAGGTTGGTCTTAGACAATTTCGATTGGGTCAGCTCACCCAAAACAGCGCCGGTTTGGGTGATCCAAATTGTATCGCCGTCTCGGACGCTGGTGTTGCCACCAGAAGCGTGGACGAGACCTCGGTCGTAAAGCGCCCGGCTGTAATTGATTAAATCGGGAATGGAACTCATGATGGTCTACCTCGTGAAATGGAGCAACGCAAGCAAGAAAATGTTACTCCATGGAATCAAACCCAAGTGAATTTTACTACTTTTGGGGAAGGGAATCGCAGCGAGTCAAGATGGGACAGGGTCGATTTCGATACCGCTCTAAAAAACTCTCGACAGGTATGTCAAGCGATTTTTGTACATGTTCCGGTTCGATCGGAGGGAATACTGGTGTAATTTAGTGATCGATACCAGTTCGTTAATTAGAAACGCCAACTTAGTTAATAAAATGTGAATAGCCACAATTTGGAAATCTCTCTGGCTTTACACGTACTTGACTATGTATATGCACGTAACCTGTAAAAACATCAACCCAATCTGTTTAATCTAGAAAATCAGTGTTTCAGATCAGCTTCGATTCATTGTTAGAATGAATACCAAATCTCAGATTTGGAGTTTATTTCTCATGGCTTGGTTCTTCATCACGTTCATCTTCACAACCATTCTCGATATCATCACAATAAGTCGGCAGCCTACTTTAGAAAAAGACCTGGAAATCCTTGTTCTACGTCAACAAATATCAATATTGCATCGCAAGCTCAACTCCCCCATCAGACCAAGCAGGGCTGAGAAACTACCCCTATCCGTCCTGACCATGAAGCTAAAAAAACTCACAAACCAGACGACATGCCAACTCCGAAATGTTATTTGCATTTTCCAGCCTGAAACCGTTCTTCGTTGGCATCGGGAACTCGTCCGAAAGAAATGGACTTATCAAGGCGAGAACAGAGGGGGTCGACCAACTATCAGCAAAGAACTTGAGAACCTGACACTCAAACTCGCACAAGAAAATCCACGCTGGGGTTATGGCAAAATCCAAGGAGAACTCATCAAACTATGTTTCCAGGTTTCACAATCAACCATCCGAAATATACTCGATCGCAATGGAATTCAACCAGCCCCCGTTCGGAATGGTTCCATTGGCTGGAGAAAGGTGATGGAGCACTACAAAGATCAGATATTGGCTGGTGATTTCTTCACTGTCGAAACTATCTGGCTCCAAACCATTTACGTTCTCTTCTTCATCGAATTGGGTTCTCGTCAAGTCAGAATAGCTGGAATCACCACCAATCCCAACGAGTTCTGGATCACTCAACAAGCCCGTCAGCTAGTTTGGGAATTACCTGTTCAAGATAGATCTATAGGCTTCCTGATCCACGATAACGACACCAAATTCAGCAAAGCTTTTGATGCTGTGATTGAGTCTGAAGGCATTCACGTCATCAACACCCCTTTTCGAGCGCCCAATGCAAATGCCTTCGCCGAACGTTGGGTTCGAACCGTCAGAGAAGAATGCCTGGATCA
>CAZUSV010000313.1:0-4250 GCA_964622645.1 uncultured Anaerolineales bacterium | reverse complement strand
AAACCAGCTTACGAGAACTTCATGCGTTTGTCAAACTAGCACCAAAGGTTAATAGGGTACGATATCTACTACCAATGGCAGAATCCCACCATGGATTTTTACCTGGACGGCTACGGCTCTGCGATTGTGAATAGCGTCGTACCCGGCGGTCAGGCCCAAATTGCCGGACTTCAGTCTGGGGATGTCATTCTTAGCGTTGATGATATTCCCTTTGAGAATTGGTACGCACCCCAAATCGGACAAACCCATCTACTGAAAATCGAGCGCCAGGGTGAGCAACTTAGCATAGGTATTCCTGCGGTGCGCGTGCTGCAGGTGAATTATTTATCCCTGAGCAGTGCCATTATCATTGGGTTGACATTTTGGGGAGTGGGGACGTTGTTGCTATGGCGACGATTCCAGCAAATTGAGATCCGATTGTTGTTCTGCTTATCTCAAACTGTCGCCATTAGCCTTCTATTTCCATTAGCCCACCCCCATCCCTGGGTCCCCCCTGACTGGATGATCACTTTGAGTTTGGCGGGCTTATTCTTGACAGCGCCTCTGCTCATCCATTATGCGATCTCATTTCCGATACAAATTGGCACCCCTCGCCAACGTCTTTGGACGTTGGTCTCTCTCTATGGATTAGCCTCCGTCGCCTTTTTGGCATGGCTTTCTGGAATCCGCATGGGGAGACAATTGGGCGCCTCATTCCTCATTCTGTTTGTTACTGAGTCTGCGGTCATTATGATCTACACTTACCAATATCGGGCTACATCCAACGATCGTCGCCGCTTACGTCTGGTCGTCTTTGGCACGCTATTCGCTGGCGCTCCCTCCATGTTGTTATTCCTGCTTCCGGTTGCTTTCCAATCTCCTTATCAAATACCAGGATGGGTAGCCGGTTTATTTCTGATTATCGCGCCGATTAGCTATCTCTACGCGACAATGCGTCATAACCTGTTCGGCATTGACCGTTTGATCAACCGTACGCTGGTTTACGCTATTCTGTCATTGGGTATCTTTTTCTTATATTTGGGGCCTTATTTGCTGCTATACCAATTTTTCCCAGGAGATTTATTCCTCCAGCTGGTCATGGTATCCGCGTTGACACTGTGGGTAGGGTGGACTTTCGACTGGATGCGGACGCGAGTACAACGATGGGTGGATGGTCTGTTCTTTGGCGGCTGGTACGACTACCCCGGGGTTGTCGAAACCATCAGCGACGCCCTGGCCCACAGCGTCGAACGAGAGCAAATAACCCATGTCCTTACCCGGCAGGTGCCAGAACTTATGCAATTGCGCGGTGGGAATCTATGGATTGGTGAACCCAATGCGACTTACCCCTCCACACCACCTATACAAGAGCGTTTCCGCTTCAAATTCCAAAGCGAAGTACCTGCCCAATGGACTGTGGGAATGCATCAAGACGGCGACGATCTGTCCGAAGACGATCGTCGCATCCTTCACACCCTGGCCCGCCAAGCTGAAATTTCCCTTAACAATATCCTGTTGATTGAAACCTTACGCCGCCAATTGGACGAGATTCGCGCAAGCCGGGAAATTGCCACTCAAGCTCAGCGCCAACTACTCCGCTCACGTGAAGAAGAGCGAGCTCGACTGGCGCGAGATCTGCATGACAGCCCCATCCAAGCCCTGGTGGGTTTGAATATCCAGTTAGGTTTATTGCTGACTACAGGGGAAACCAATCCGCAAATAAATGAAGCGCTAAACGAAATGCGCGCTGAAGTGCGCACCTTGCTCTCCGAGTTACGCCAGGTATGCGCAGAACTGCGCCCGCCTATGCTGGATACCCTGGGGTTAGGTGCGGCCGTGCGTGCCCTGGCCGAAGAGTGGTCAACTGAGTCTGATGTGGAAACTGAACTTGATCTTGAATCTGACGCCATGTTGCGCGAACTTCCCAGCGAGGTAGCGCTCAACCTTTATCGGATCACGCAAGAAGCGTTGACCAATGTCGCCCGGCATGCCAGAGCTCGCCGAGTCGTTATCAAACTTAATTGGCAGGAAAACATTTTGTCGCTGCTGATTAAGGACGACGGACGGGGTTTTTCACTACCGGACACATTCAGCAGGCTCACCGAACATGACCATTTCGGCATCGTCGGCATGCGAGAACGGGCAGATCTTATTGGCGGCCAATGGACTTTGGAATCAACTCCCGGAAAGGGGACAACGGTGCACATTTGCTGGCAACCCCCTCGAGTTTGATTTCAACTCTGGGAAACCTTGACTGAATAGGAGGTAACCCGATGAAAAGGGGAGATACAGACAATTTACAAGCCAATCATTCTGAAAATGCCGTCGGGCATTCTCTAACCCGTGGGGGTGTTTTGAAATTGGCGGGAATCGGTGTGCTGATCCTCATTTTACTATCTGCGGTGGTATATATCAGTTTCACCCTATTGCCGCAGGGACCGGGAGTGGGTGTAATCCTGACGACCCCCCTGCCAACCTCAATCCCTGACTCAATTTCAGTCATCCATACTTTTCCCGTTACAACCGAGGGTATTCACGTCTTCAACGATCAACTGGCCGTGTGGGAAATGACCGAGGCGCAATATGAATTTGCTGCGACCCACTATACTGGCACACAGAAGATATTTGCCTCCGACACCCGCCGCCTGCGCGCGCACAATCCTGATTTCATCACACTTAATTACCGCCTGGGGCTGGGTTTGGGTTACCAAAGAGCAACTGCTGATTGCCAACCAACTGGCGAATGGCTTGAAGTCATCGAAGGAGAGAAGTGGGTCCGGGAATACCCCCAAGCTCCCCAGGAAAGCTGGTTTTTCGAGTGGGGTGACCAGCGCATACTGCACTGCCAATGGGGCTGGTATGTGATGGATCTGGAGGATGCCTCCTGGAGAGAGTACTGGAGCAATGAGGTGCTACGCCAACTCCAAGCGAATCAAGCTGACGGTGTCTTCGTCGATGGGCTGATCGTACCCAATTATTTCGGCGGAGACCAATTCGACCCACCTTTGCCTGAAATTGACGTAGCCTTTGAACAAACCTGGTCGGCAAATATTGAAGATTTCATTGCTTACATGCAAACCGGGGAACTGGCTGATTACTACTTCGTTGTCAATGTCGGCAACTGGGTCACGGGACGCGATATTACCGATTACTCAGGCGCCGACGGAGTATTGGTTGAAGGTTTTGCGCGTTGGGATGAGGGGGGATACTTCGATCCCCAAGACGGAGATTGGCAGTTGCAAATGGACCGTATCCTGGGATTCGTCAATCTAGATAAAATCCTCCTACTGCAACAATATATAGATCATACGGATCTAGAAGACCGCATGTTTTTGCTCGGTAGCTACCTGCTTGTTAAAGGACGCTATACTTACCTAAACTTTGAATTATCACCCGAGCCAGAGTGGTTCCCTGAATACGAGATACCCGTTGGTAGCCCTATAGGAGACATCCCATCCACAATCAGTGCGCTATGGCGCTCCGATTGGAAACTCTATGCTCGCAATTACAGCAATGGCTTAACACTGGTAAACCCCGCCAACGAGAAGCAAATTGTAGATCTAGGGGCAACATACTATCAGGCCACTCCACACGGTGGCGGTGTCGTCCCCCCAGATGGGGACATCTCTGAATGGGCAGTGGAATACACCCCTGTAACAAATCTCATATTGGAGCCAAACCAGGCAGCTGTGCTTCTCATCGAAACACCCTAGCACAATTTAGTACTCTTGTACCGATTCTTTTTCAAAATAATAGTACCAAATTGGTACTACACCTAGATGACTTTGGTCTACCAATCTGCTAAGCTAATAGAGATACCAAACAAACATTGGACAATAATTTGTGGAAACCCAAAGGAAACGCCTTGCAAGTTCACCACTCGATTGTACAACTTCAGAATGTTTCCTCTATAAGGATAATCTTTGACACCAAACTTACCCGGAATGATTACCATGACCCGCATCTTGATCGTAGATGACCAACCCGCCTTTCGCCAGCAATTACGCCAGCTCTTGACCCATGCCGGCCTGACCGTTGTTGGTGAGGCGGGTGATATCCTTACAGCAGAAAAGCTGGTACTCGAATTACGACCCGATATAGCGGTGATTGATGTGATGTTGCCCGGACCCAGTGGTCTTGACGGCACACCACGCCTTAAAGCGCTAGCATCTGGGTTACGTGTGATCTTGATCAGCGCCTATCACGACCGGGCTCAAGTTTTCCAAACTTCGGCCGCAGAAGTAGGCGCAGAAGCGTTTATTCCCAAGGAT
>CAZUSV010000312.1:0-4384 GCA_964622645.1 uncultured Anaerolineales bacterium | reverse complement strand
GTAATGCTTTTGTATGGCGTGATGATGTGGAGCAAGCTGATATGCTTGCAGTGATTTTAGATCGAATGATTTTAGGTCTCAATCCAAACTGGAAAACTCCAATTGCTCGATTGGTTGAAGTGCTTGTTGCTGGTAAAAGGTTTGAAAACGCAAAAGAAGTGGCAATAATCCACGAAGATTTGCGGATTCGAATAAAAGCTGGAAATGTTTCCGCTGAGGAATTTATTGAAAAACAGGCATTAGGTGGAAGAGATGTCCCAATTTCAAAAGATTATGTCCAGCTATCAAAAATGATATTATTTTCATCGATAGATGATCGAGTTTGAAAAATACGCAAGAAAATTCGACTTTCCAGTGGTACTAATAATAGGCTTTTGACACTACTCAATCAGAGTTGCCTTTTCTATGTGGTGAAAATGACCTGGCTAAAAACCTTGTCTACTAGCTAGAATTATTGATAGTAACTGCAAAGGGATGATTTCTACAATCGGGAGATTGAAATCAGGCGCATATGGAAGCTTGATTGTATTCAGTTTAGGATGGCAAGAATTTACAACATCACAATTTATTCGCATTGATCGGAAATTGAATTACTGTCTCTCCACTATCATTCCTCCCTCCGGTAACCCCAACAACTGATCAAACGGCGAGTGCGCCAAAATCCATCTCAACTCCCCTTGACCATCGAAGAACAGGCCCCCAAACATCAAGTTGAGCAAATTGTTTTTTTCGAAGGATTCCAGGTGGTGCCACAGTTGCTGGAAATCGGTTAGCCAAATCTCAAAGGGATCCTTCTTCACGAATGATGTCTGCCAATATGAATCAATATGGGCTTGCAGCTTTGCTCCATCGATTTGTAGTTCAGCCAGATCGATTTCACCGAGTTGGTAGCGACGCTTGAGTTCTCTTTGCCGCCGCCTGAAGGATCGCACCTGGATATCGAAGTGCAGGATGCCGTCGGGGTGGTGGATGTAGGCCAGGATGTCACGGTGCCAAGCCTGGGGGATATTCATGCGGCCAAGCAGGTCTTCGACTTTGGCCATGACAATTCTTTCCTGCAGGGTGTGATGGCGATCAACCCAGGATTCCAAGTTCAAGCTCTGATTGATTTTTAGGGGGGAGTTTTTCAGGGCGGCATCAATCGTTTTTGTTGAACTGCCCTTTCGGGTCTTGGCGCGATCGTGGACGGCGCCGCAGCGGTAGAGAGCGTAGTTGTTGCGGCCACCGGTGGAGCCGCGCAACCCGACCACCTCTCCCAGGGTGACCCAACATTCCCAGCATTTTCCAACTCCCTTCAATTGGTAAATGCGTCGCTTGAGTGTTGAAGTACTTCCGGAAGAACGGCGCGCTTTGCGGCGTTCCTGGTTCTGAAGAAAGAGTTCATCAGAAATGATGGCGTTGTGTTTGCCGTCGTGGATGGCGATGGGGACGCGTTTGTTGATCGGTTGGCTCATGGTGACTTCTATACTTTCATATCAAGTGGTGGACGTTCGTATTGGGCGGCCAGGCCCAGGTAGCTGGGGTTGGTGATGATTCGCCGTATGCCATCGCGGCTGAAACGGCCGGGTGGCTTGTGACCCGGTGTGCCCTGGGTGCGGAAACGCACCGTCTGGCCATCCGGCAGGTCGAAGGTATGTGAGTTGAGATAGTCGGCGATCTCTTTGTAGCTGATATCCTGGGCGTAGAGCTGGTGGATTAACTGGATGGCGTGCTGGTCGATGGGATGGCGCACCGGGACGTGGCCATCGCCAATGTCAGCCTGGCCAAAATTGGGGCAGTAGCCTTCGCCGTTGGGGTGGGTGCACTCCGAACAATTGCCCTTGCAGTAACCCAGGGGTAGGCGGCCGTTGAGTAATCCTTTCTTAGCGCGGGCATCCTTCATGCGCCGGACGCGCTCGCTGGTCTGGCGGACGAGCATTTCGGCCAGAGCCCCCAACACCTGCAGCACTAACATGCCCCAGGGAGTGCTGGTGTCGATCTGTTCGGTGACCGAGACCAGGCGCACGTCGTGCTCGATGAGCAATTGCACGAATCCGAGCAGGCCGGTCAGGTTGCGGTACAGGCGGTCGATGCGGTGGATCACGACAACATCCAACATCCCGGATTGGATGTTCTGCTTCAACCGGCGCAGTTCTTTGCGCTTGCTGTTACGCCCGGTCTTGTGGGGATCGGCGTAGATGCCCTGGATGATCCAGCCCTGGCGTTGGGCATAGGCTTCAGCGTCATCAGCCTGGAACTCCATGGAGTAATCTTGCTGACCGGGCATGATGCGCGACTTGCGGGTGTAGATTGCAGCGCGCAATGGGCGACCGTGAAGCGGTTCAGGGTTGTCTGCCGCTTCCGATTGCAAGGATTGGATAAACTGGCGTATATCCTCGTGTGTGTGCGGCTGCCAGGGTGAGCCATTGGTGGGATTGATCACTGGATATCCTCCTGTTCTTCTTCTGAAATGGGCGTGGCATTGAGAGTCTCAGGTTGTTGAATACCCTCATCTGCTTTGCTTTTCTCTACGATGCGCTTCAACGCCAAAGCCAGCTCGCGGCTGAACTCGTCGATACGTTCGCGCGTAGCTTGGGAGATCTCCGGTTCATTGCGGTCTGCGAAGTTCACTTACCTCTCCTTTATTCACCTGATCACTAAATATGGCCCAAACAGATCATTCGCCAGAGGTGCATCGTCTTCTTCGATATCCCATTCCGGGACATCCGGCCATAACTCTAACTGTCGCCTGCCGCCGATCACCAGACTGGTGAGATCGCTCTCTTTCATACCCAGGGGCTGGAGCACCTGATAGGCGACGCGGATGAGCAAGTCGCGATAGCGGGCTTTGTCAATCTGGTTCCATTGGGGTTCTTCGGGCAGACCCCAGGCACACACCCCAGGTTTCTCCCCTTTGACGTAGATCATGGGGATGCGTTGGCCGACCCGAACGTTAATCCCTGCAGCCCGAAGCTGGTTGGCTGCCTTGGCAGAATCAGATTTGCCCTTATATTCTTCTGGTTCACGTGTCAGCCGTTTGCGGGTGACCAGATCTTCCAGGGGCATCTTCTCCGCATAGAGATCGGCCACAGCCTGATAGATGATCGCCAAGGCTTTGGGAATGTGATCTTCGATATGCTCTGTTAGTGGTGCGCTGGCCAGTTCTGCCATGATCGCGCGTTCGGCATCGGTTATCCACTGTGGCGTGTCAGCCCGGCGCTGTGCCATGCCGCGTACTTTGAGACCGCCATTGTAGAACTTGCCGAAGTAGCGATTCGAGGCCCCGATGCGCGGGTTCATCTTCGAAGGTAGGAAAGCCAGCCACTGGAAGATACCTTCCAACTCAATGATTAGCCCGGTGCGCTGGTTGATCTCCTCGATCAGCGGTTGGAGATCTTCGGGCTGGGAGACTCCCTCTTTGTGCACATAGACTGAATCAGTGTTGGCGGCCAGCACATCGAAGCCGTAATCTTGGGATGCCTCGATAGCGCGCACCAGCATCTCACGCCCGATGGCGCAGATGGCCTCGTGGGCCAGGATGCGGCCATACAAGTTATGAGCGTGTCCCTGGTAGCCAAAGGAGACATAACCCAGCCACTTGAGACCGTCTATGGAACCCTGCAGGAGTTCTCGCCGGTTGTCATCGCTCTTCATCGCTTTGAGCATGGCTTTGGCTAGGCGGCGTTTCTCAAGCAGAGGCTTCAAGATGGTGGCTACCAGGCCGGGGACATCCTGGTTGATGGGCATCCCGCTGCGGGGAGTATCGCGCACATGGATGCCAGCCTCGCCAGCGGTCTCACCGCTTATATTCCAGGTTGACATGATAGAGGGATACATGGAGAAGAAATCCAGTTCGGCGACATCCTTGTGCAGGCCGACAATGGGATGGTAAACCAGCCCGCCACCATCGGAGTCGTTGAGCGCCATCAACGGGCGGAAGGGTTCGGTCTGGCGTTTCTTGAGCGGTACTAACGCATTCCAACGCAAGGCCTGGCGAATCTGCATGGCGGTGAACCCCGCGCCAGGGCTGTTGCGGGCAGCGATCTGCACATCGACACCGCTGACACGCGCCATCTCGATGGCAGCGTGCAGGCTGAAGCCGCCGGTCATGGCGACGTTCCCTGGGTCGACGTGCCAGCGACCGAAGAGCAGGGTCTGGGCGGCGCGGTAGTGCACCTGGCCATAGCTGTGATAGGTCAGTTCATCTTTGATCAATGGTTCTTTGGTGTTATCACGGTTAGGATTGAAATCGATCTGGTGCTCCTCGGCGATGCGCTTTAGGATAGGGAAGAGCCAGGCATCCCCATGGACGGCCAGAACCACATCGGGGTCGTAGCTTTCTAGAATGTCGATGAAACCCAGCAACAACTCGCGCTCGTCTTTGGTTGTCAATTCCCAAGTTGAG
>CAZUSV010000311.1:0-4397 GCA_964622645.1 uncultured Anaerolineales bacterium | reverse complement strand
AATTTGTCAACCAGTTTTTTCTCTTTTTATCGTGCGAAATGAGCCATGCCCAAATCTCGGAAGGTATTTGCTAAGGCCACCGACACTTTTGCGCTATACTCTTCCATCGCTCTGCGGTTGAACGCTAGAGACTTTCTCGTTCCATCGCTATTCTCGTCTTCTCGTCTCCTCGCTCTGCGGTGGAACGCTAGAGATTCATCCCCAAATGATTGCATTCGCACTGCTGATCCTATTAATCCCTGACACACATTTTTGTGATATTCCCCACATAAACATGATAGAATCTTCCCTGTTACCAGAAATTCTACAACGTTCGAGGGTTTCTGCATTCTACATGAAACAAATGCTACATCACAAAGGAACCTAAAATATGCACCGTCGGACCCAACGCACCTCCAGCCTCATCCTGACCATCTTCCTAAGCCTAATATTTATCCAGCCAGCATTGGCCCAAACAGACGAAGAACCGCCTATCGTTCATGCGATACTTTTCTACTCCCCCACCTGTCCGCATTGCCACAAAGTCATCCAGGAAGACCTGCCCCCGCTGATCGAAAAATACGGCAATCAATTAATGATCGTTGGCATCAACACCCAATCCATCGAAGGCCAAGAGATCTACCAGGCTATGGTCGAGAAATTTCAAATACCTGACGAGCGCATAGGGGTCCCAGCCTTAGTCGTCGGCGAAACTGTCATGGTCGGTTCACTCGAAATCCCAACCATGTTTCCAGAGATCATCGAAGAAGGTCTCCAAGCGGGCGGCATCGATTGGCCACCTATACCCGGATTCGTAGAAGCCTATACTGCCTCCGTAGCTTCAGCTACGGAACAAGCCACGGCTCAAGCCGAAGCGACAACTGTGGGTGCACAGGATTCAATGCCCACTGCAGATGCCTCTGGCAGCGCACAAGAATCCGCACCGATAAAAGAACCCACTGCTGAAGATACAGATCAGGCGATCAGCACACCCCAACCTACCAAGCCAACCTCCACACCTGAAACCGTTGCCCACGCCGACGAAGCCGAAGTCTCCGCTGACACCGAACATGCAGATCAGGCAGACCCTTCCTCAATGGAAATGGCTTTACCAGATAGCGATACCTTCATTTCCGGTGATCAGACCATGATCGAGAAATTCAAAATTGATCCCGTTGGCAATTCTGCCTCGGTGGTGGTATTGGTCGGCATGCTCATAAGCCTGGGGGGAGTCTGGCGACAACTTAACAAACCCCTCGCTTCGATCAAACCATGGGGACGCTGGGCAATCCCAGCATTATGCGTGGTTGGTTTGGTCGTCGCTGGCTATCTTTCTTACGTCGAAATCACCCAAACAGAAGCCGTTTGCGGGCCTGTCGGTGACTGCAACACCGTTCAACAGAGTCCTTATGCCAGGCTGTTCGGCATCCTGCCCATTGGCGTGCTCGGGCTGCTGGGCTATGTCGCTATCGCGGTGGCCTGGGGAATACAATCCTACGGCCCCATTCGCTGGCGAAAACAGGCTGCCCTAGCCCTTTGGGGAATGGCCCTCTTCGGGACGCTATTCTCCATTTACCTCACATTCTTAGAGCCGTTCGTTATTGGTGCCACCTGTGCCTGGTGTCTGTCTTCGGCGATCATCATTACGTTGATTTTCTGGGTGGCGACATTTCATCTTAATCGCAAAGAATACGAATAAAACGATGAAATCGATATCCAGTGATTATTTAGTGCACCATTGCCGACTACAACTCCAGCACTGACGCCAAGGACTCTACACGCATGTCCCTCAAACGACTGCGGATGATCTGAGCAGCCTTGAGGGTTAATTGCAAAGCAAATTCACAATCAGTATCGAGGATTGGCTGCAATTTCTTATAGTCGAAAGCGATCACGCGGCATGAAGTTGAAGCTGTTGCGCTGGCCGTGGAAATATTTGGTGGAATGATCGCTGACCAACCAAATACATATCCCTCTCGAACATTGCTGACCATAACATCGACCATATCAAGATCGTTGGTGAGCTGGCTAGCTAGACTATGCTTTTTGAGATGATCGGGAATTGCTATGGACAGATCAACGACCCCCTCAGTCACAATGAAAAAATCCTCAAGTTCATCCCCTTCACGGAAAAACGAATAGCCTTCTTCGACATTGAGCTCTTGAGCGATTTTTGCCAAGTTTATTATCTGCTGCCGTGTCAATCCAGCAAAGAACGAATATCGACGGATTAATTCAGGTGAAATCATGCTAGCCTCCTTTGACAAGCCAAAATAACGATACCCTCGAAAACCAGGCCATTTAGCCTGGTATTTATTGACCACAATTAAATGGCCAGCGTGATCGCGCTATACCCCCTATTTTTTTATTCGAGCCGAATATCCCCAGGAGTCTAGCTCGGCTAAGGTTTTCCCCACTAAAATATCGATTTTGGCATTGATCAATGGAGATAGTTCCATTCCTACATCCAGCTTTTCGGGCTGAATACCCCACAATACGATGTTGCGGGGAAACAAATCACTCAGCTTTGCTGCAAAAAGCATATCGGGAATCCCGATTTGGTGAGGAGACATCTTCACGGATAAGAAAGAGGGCACTTCTTCCCCTTCCATCCGTAGCAACTCACCTGGCTCTGTTTCCATCTCTACGGCGTCTATGATTAGCAGGTTTTCGACTCCTTCAAGATAGTAGAGCAAGTCCAGGCCAAGGGTGCCACCATCCAGAACCTGGACCTGCTCCGGTAAATCATATTCGGCTTGCAAGCGTTCGATCACGCGAACACCAACACCCTCGTCAGAGAGCAGGAGATTACCAACGCCAAGGATAAGCGTTTTGATATCGCGTCTCTCTTCCAACACGCAGGTTAGTCTCCGCAATTCCGCAACGTTTGCAGCGGACCAACATAACTCGAGGTGGGCTTCATGATCACCTGGTTGATCTGGCGACCTTTGGCATCCAGCAGGTGTACGCCGCACGCCATGCAAGGATCAAAGGAGTGGATCGTGCGCAGCACTTCCAATGGCATCTCGGGATCTGCGACGGGCGTACCAATCAAGGCAGACTCATACGCCCCTGGGGCACCACTGGCATCGCGCGGGGAGGAGTTCCAGGTGCTGGGAACAACGGCCTGGTAGTTGTGGATCTTTTGATCCTTGATATGGATCCAGTGACCCAATGCCCCGCGTGGCGCTTCGGTGTAACCCCAGCCGAAGGATTCGGCTTCCCAGTTAGCAGGGTCCCAGCCGCTCCATTCGTGAATGTCCAGGTCGCCACTTCCAATGCTGGCGGCAAGCTCATTTGTCCACTCATCGAGTTTCTGCGCCATAACTACCGTCTCAACACAACGGGCGGCTGTACGACCCAGGGTTGAAAAGAGCACCTCGGGTCCAACGCCCAGTGCGCCAAGTACAGTATTAACTGTCGCCTGAACATCCTCATGCCCGCTGGCATAAGCCACGAGCATACGGGCTAGGGGGCCAACTTCCATGGCCTGATCGGAAAGTCGAGGGGCTTTCATCCAGGTGTATTTCTCATCTGTATTGAGAAATTCGTAAGGCGGTTTCGGACCCGTATACTTGGGCTTTGTTTCACCCTCCCAAGGATGCAGAGCCTTGTTGCCATTGCCCGTTTCATACCAGGAATGATCGATGTACTCGGTGATTTCTTTATGATCGACGGGGTGAACGGTGCCCAAATCCTTGCCCAGGATATAACCTTGCTGCAGGTAGAAATTTCCATTGGCGTCGGGGAAATCTCCATACGAAAGGAAATTGCCCAAACCGCCACCGATACCGGCCCACTCTAAATAGAAGGGAGCCACAGCCAGTACGTCGGGCAGATAAACTTTCTCAACGAACTCTTTCGCTGTGGCAAACATACCTTTGAGCTGTGCGATGGTGTCAGCATTAATAGCCCATTGGCTATTGGGATCAACCGGCGCAGCCATACCACCCACAAGGTAGGTCTGCAGGTGGGGGTTCTTGCTGCCCAACAAAGCGTGGGCTCGGATGACGACTCGCTGCCAATCTAACGCTTCCAGGTAATGCGCTACTGCCATCAAGTTGGCTTCGGGCGGCAGTTTGTAGGCTGAATGGCCCCAATAGGCATTGGCGAACGGCCCAAGTTGACCGCTGCTTACATAGGAGGCCAGCTTCTCCTTGACACCCTTGAAGTAACTGGTACTGGATTTTCCCCAATCAGAGGTCGATTGGGCCAGCTTGGATGTTGCCGCCGGATCAGCATCCAAAGCGCTGACAATATCCACCCAGTCCAGGGCGTGGAGGTGGTAGAAGTGGATTACGTGATCTTGCACATACTGAATGCCTTCAATCAGGTTGCGCAGGATACGGGCGTTATTGGGAATGTCGATCCCTAAGGCGTCTTCGACTGCTCGCACGGAGCAGAGTGCATGCACTGTA
>CAZUSV010000310.1:0-4444 GCA_964622645.1 uncultured Anaerolineales bacterium | reverse complement strand
CCCAACACATATTTCCTGTTCATGTTGGTTATAACCCAAATAGCATGGAACGGATATCCCTAAAAATGGTTGTGCGCGGGGGGTCGCCCCCCCCCGCCCACATCCTTTTTTCGGGGGATTCCCCGTTTGGCTGAGTTTTACGGTTTTCTTATCTTTCTGGGTAAACTTCGAAACCTTCTAATCGTAATTGGGTTTTAGATAATTGTATTAGTAATTCACTTATTCGTATCCTACATTTATTCGTGGAGGAAAGAGTATGTCAAAAGATCAAAAACTTGAAGGGGAAGTTTATTTTCCATCTCAGGATATTGTACAAAATGCCAATGTTCAGGATTATGAGGGGTGGTACAAACAATCCATCGAAGATCCTGAGGGTTTCTGGGCGGAACGTGCTGAACAATTAGAGTGGTTCCAGAAATGGGACAAAGTGCTGGACGACAGCAATGCGCCCTTTTACAAATGGTTTGTAGGTGCCAAGACCAATATCGTTCATAATGCGGTTGACCGACATTTGAAATCCTGGCGGCGAAATAAACTGGCCCTGATCTGGGAAGGCGAGCCCGGTGACGTGCGCACATTTTCTTATCACGCCTTGGATCGAGAAGTCAGTAAAATGGCCAATATCCTCAAGAGCATGGGTGTTCAGAAGGGAGATATTGTCACCATTTATATGCCGCGAATTCCCGAGCAGGTTTTCGCCATGCTGGCTTGCGCAAAGATTGGTGCAGCGCACAGTGTGGTATACGGCGGTTTCAGTGTCGAAGCTTTAGCAGAGCGCATTGAAGATGCGCAAAGCCGCGTGCTGGTTACAGCGGATGGAGGCTGGCTGCGAGGAAAAATCGTAGAATTGAAGAAGATCGCTGATGAAGCTATGGCTCGCCAACCAACCATCGAGAACTGCATTGTCGTCAGAAGGACAGAGCAGGAAATCTATATGGAGACCGGGAGGGATTATTGGTACCACGATCTATTGGAGCTACCCATAGCAAGCCCAAAATGCGCTACCGAAGAAATGGATGCTGAAGATTTGCTATTCATTCTCTATACTTCGGGAACCACTGGACGTCCCAAGGGAGTCGTTCATACACACGGTGGCTACCAGGTGTATACCTACACCACCCTAAAATCTGTCTTCGATATCAAGGAGGAAGATCGCTGGTGGTGTGCCGCTGACCCAGGTTGGATCACCGGACATAGCTATATCGTTTATTCACCGCTGATCGCAGGCGCAACCAGCTTCATGTATGAAGGTGCGCCGAATTATCCGTACCCGTATCGCTGGTGGCGCATGATCGAAAGGTATGGCATTACTATCTTATATACCGCGCCAACAGCTATTCGTGGCCTGATGCGTTATGGGGACGCCTGGCCAAAACGCTATGATCTTTCCAGTTTGCGGCTTTTGGGTAGTGTTGGCGAACCGATCAACCCCGAGGCCTGGAAGTGGTATTGCAAAGTGATCGGTAACGATGAATGCCCTATTATGGACACCTGGTGGCAGACGGAAACCGGGGGATTTGTAATCACGCCTCTACCAACCACGCCACTCAAACCAGGTTCAGCAACAAAACCCTTTTTTGGACATGAAGTCGATGTTGTCGATGATGACGGCAAACCGGTCGAAGCAGGCGAAGAGGGCTATCTGGTACTAAAGCGACCCTGGCCGGGAATGCTGCGCACCGTTTATGGAGATGACGACCGCTACAAACAACAATACTGGGGCAAGTTTGGGACTATGTATCAGACCGGAGACTCCGCCCGAAAAGATAAGGACGGTTATATTTGGGTCATTGGACGTATGGATGATGTGCTCAAGGTGAGCGGCTACCGACTGGGTACCGCCGAGGTCGAAAGCGCCTTGGTTAGCCATCCATCTGTTGCCGAGGCAGCTGTGATCGGACTGCCGCATGATATCAAGGGCAACGCTGTGCATGCCTATGTGATATTAAATGCCGGCCAAAATGGGAATGATGATCTGGCCAATGAATTAGTGGCGCATGTCCGCAAAGAGATGGGGCCGATTGCCAAACCGGAGAGCATCACCTTCGTTGATAGCCTTCCCAAAACTCGCAGCGGAAAGATCATGCGCCGCTTGCTAAAAGCACAGGCATTAGGGGAAGAAGTTGGCGATACCAGCACTCTGGCAGACTAGCACAATCCCTCTCTAGTTTTCTAATACTTTCTTAGAGACGCTCTGACGGATGGTCTATACAGTTTTTCTAGAAGTCGGGCTTTTTTAATAAGTCCGACTTCTTCGTTCTGGAGAATTTTCATTTTCGAAAAAATGAAATCCACACATATTCTAAATAACTTTTTAACATATGGCTGGTACGATCCTTGCACATTCTTAGTTTGGAGTGTAATGCTTTTATAGAGGAAACAAGATATGCTAGGAATACATGCCACCCTTTTCAATCGTCTGCGCTTCATGATCGCTGATATGGTACTAAGTGATTCGAAGCCCTTTTATGTTCGTAATCCCTTGACAAGGTTGCCAACGAGAGAGGCCTTCGAAGTTGCCACTCTCGATGGAGGATTTGTTGCCCTATTCATTGATCTTGATAACTTGAAAGATATCAACCGGGAGCATGGCTATCAAGCCGGAGATGCGGCCATAAAAGTAGCGGCTGAAAGCATCATTCAACATGTCAGAAAAACAGACCTGGTCAGCCACTGGGGTGGAGATGAATTTGCAGTACTGCTATATGATACAACAAGGTCCGAAGCAAAGGATATCGCCGAGAGAATCCTCGCTCAAATCAATGCGCTCGGTTACGAAGTCAGCATTGGTATCGGGAATTCCGTTGGAGCAGCTCAATCCTGTCAACAAGACGCTAAAGCAAGGGGGAAAAACCAAATCTGGACATTACCACGGGCATTCCTAGAGACCCAGAATCAAATCCAAGGAATTAGCATTATAATTTGATAAGACAGTATTCATGCTGATAGACCTCTAAGAATCGCCGGGATAGCTCCTAGATTTTGGGGTATGGGGCGTGCTCCGCACGCCCCATACCCCAAAATCTAGATATTACCGCGGGAATTACTAGAGGCCCTCTTACCTTTGTTGGAGTGTGTCAGAATGACTCAAGAAAACTTCCTGGTTCTAGTGATTCTGGGGGTTGCCGTAATTTTATTTGTCAGTGAACGGTTGCGCGTCGACTTGATCGCCATGATGGTGCTGGTCACGCTGACATTGACCGGGTTAGTGACGCCTGAAGAGGCTTTTTCGGGCTTTGCCAGCCCGGCAGTCATCACGGTCTGGTCGGTTTATATCGTAAGTGGGGCACTTTTTCGCAGTGGGATTGCCGATATCTTAGCCAATTTCATGCTACGGTTGGCAGGGCAAAGCTATTTGAGACTTCTGTTTGCCATCATGATCACGGTTGGCGTCATGTCATCATTTATGAACAATATTGGTGCCGTGGCCATTCTTCTGCCGGCCGTTGTCAGTGTAGCGCGCCGAATTGATGTCGCTCCGTCCAAGTTGCTGATCCCGATGGCTTTTACTTCGTTATTAGGGGGCAAGATGACCTTGATTGGCACCCCTCCCAATATCCTGGCAACCAGTATCATGGAAACCTATGGCGGGCTTGAGCCTTTTGGTTTCTTTGATTTCACGCCAATGGGGGCTCTGGTTCTTACAATTGGCATCATTTATTTTCTGACCATTGGAAATCGCCTACTCCCAGTCCGAACACCTCAAGGGGGTCTTTCAGACGCATACCAAATCCGGGAATATCTGAGCGAAGTCAAAATCGCTGAGCGTTCTTCCCTGGCCGGAAAAACTCTGCTGGAATCTCGACTTGGCGAAGAATTCGATCTCAATGTTGTTCAAATACAAAGGATTGACAGCCGGGTTTTGTCGCAGTCACATGATCCCCAACTTTGTGTTGGAGATATTCTTTTTGTTCAGGGAAGCCCGACAAATATCGTCAAAGCCAGCGAAGAACTGGGGTTGGAAGCCGTTCTAGAATGGGAAGTCGAAGAGTTAAGCGAGGGAGATCTATCAATGGTTGAGGTGACGCTTTCGCCAAACTCTCAGTATAAGGGCCAAACCTTGCAGCAAGCTGAATTTAGAGGGCGTTACGGTCTGACCGTTCTGGCAATCCAGCATCATGGTAAATCGCATATCTCGAAATTGGGGGATATTCCTCTGGATTTTGGCGACGCCCTGCTGGTTCAAGGCCCTATTAGCCGCATCGCTCATCTCCGGCGCGATTCAGATTTTCTGGTACTGGAAACCCCACCGATCGAAACTAGACGCAGAGAAAAAGCGCCCTTAGCTGTCTTGATCTTGGCTGGGGTATTGCTTGTGGTCAGCACGAGAATTCTCCATGTATCAACGGCCATGCTCATTGGCGCCATCCTGATGATCTTAACAAAGGTGCTCACGATGGATGAGGCTTACCAGTCGATCGAATGGAAATCTGTATTCTTAATT
>CAZUSV010000309.1:0-4445 GCA_964622645.1 uncultured Anaerolineales bacterium | reverse complement strand
TATAGGCCGGCTGCTGAAAGGCAGAGAATATCGCCCCAAACAAGGCCAGCAAATAGATGTGCCAGATCTGCAAACTCTCAGTGAAGATCAGAGAGGCTGCCAGGAGTGTGACCACGGCCGCGCCTGTGTCAGCCAGGATCATGATTCGGCGGCGATTGAATCGGTCAGCAACCGAACCCGCAATGGGGGACAGCAGCACTTGGGGCAAGGATGAGAACAAGGCTGTGATCGCAAAGGGAGTGACCTTGCCGGTCTGGTCATAGATCCAAACGCCCAGGGCAAAACCTGTCAGGCCAGAGCCCAAGATCGAGATCACCTGCCCCAACCAGATGGTCACAAAAGCGCGCATATTTTTTGGGGTGGGAGCAGATTCATTCATTTTCACTCTCCACATCAGCGTAGTAGAAGGTGGGGTAGAAAGCAATCATCAGCGCATATGCTTGCACGTGAGAATCTGCTCCTGCTTCAGCATCAGCATCCTCTGCTGCGAATTCTTCGATTAGTGCTTTGAAGCGCTGATGGAATTCCTGGGCTTTTTCATCGGAGACGCGGCTAACCTCACGCGAAATCATCACCTCGCGGGGATGTTTCTCAGCACCATGCTCCAAATTGAAGGCGCGCGCTTCCAAACTGCGGATGATGTCCAGACGCGTGGTCTCCACCGGAGCAACCATCATATCGCTGATATTCTGCTGTCCTTCGGGGGTAGAAAAATTGAACAGACTGTCCTCAACGCGATAATCCAGGGCAGTGACCCAATAGTGTTTTTCAAGAATGTTGCCCCGTTGCGTTGTATCGACGACTTTGATAAGGCCGACTTTCTCCAGCATGTTGACATGATAGTAGAGTTTACTGGGAGCCAGGCCCAATTTGGCCGCGATCTGATTGATGGTATGGGGCTCTGATACGAGAATCTCAATGATCTGACCCCGGAGAGGATCGGCGATAACCTTCAGGGTTTCCAAATCTCCAATAGTGAAGGTAGGTGCAGGTTGGAATTTTTCCATCAAAAATCCTTTCAATCGCTAAAAAAATTTTTTTTGACATAATTGATTTTAGCGAAAGGAGAAATTTTTGTCAAGTGATGAAACCTCTCAAATCAGGGCAATCGCATTTGGCAGATTAGCTCTCTGTGGATTGACAAATCCACAGAAATTGAAGGGCAATCATTTGGATATGTCTATCCAAACTGAGCAAAGCTATTTCGAAATGCGATTGCCTTGTCTCTCAAATCCCCCCTTCTGAAAGTACAATTTGGGTAATGGAATCTTCGGAAGCAGTCAACTCGTTTCGAGCAGGATCACCCCTGAGAGCGTCCGCCCTTCCTGCTATTGTTTAAAAAGATAGCGATATGACTGCTTCCATCGGAAGAGCATATCGCTATCTTTTGCTTGGGGGATTGGGAATTCCCGAATTCAAAAGATCCAGATCAAGAACAGGATCGGTAGTGCCAAGGGGACCAGCACAAGTGCCAGGACGAGCAGCACTGCGCCAACGACGATGGCCAACACCAGGCCAATGATTCCGCCAACGATCCCCAAAACTGCACCGATCAGTCCAAAGACCAGACCAAAGATCCCAGTTACGATCCCCACGATAAACTCTATCAAGCCCATGGTATAAACTCCTCAATTTTATATTTGCTACTAGTTGTAGTCTGCATTTCACTGCCCAAGGCAATGATCCCGAAATTTTGGGTGCGAGTGGGGTGGTCCCCCACTCGCACCCAAAATTTCGGTTACCTGGATAAGTACAGTTGTGCCAAAATAGTAAGCATTTACCAATACCTTTTACACTTCTATAACCACTATACGGGAAATCTCTAAGAGGGTTGCATAGGCTCTGTTAATGTATGTGTGGTAAAACTTAAGTGAGTATCCCAGTGAGGAGAGACAAAAATGAAAGCATTTCGTTATGTATGGTTGCTGGTATTGCTGATGGCTGTGCTGGCTTGTACCTGCAATATGAGCAGTATCGCCGAAAGAGCAAGACAGGTCGAGAGTGCTGCACAGACCGCCCAGGCGTTGGCCACGGCGGGTCAAGAGATAATCTCAACAGTAGAAGGCAGCGGCATCGTGCTGACCGCTGACGCAATGGGCTTGATGGAGACCATGCAAGCTGCCATCACCGACATCCCCGAGGATGGCTCCAACCTGATTGCCACTGCCCAGGTAATAATCACCGCAGGGGCCTATGGCGAGGCGCCCCCCAATATCCCGGTCGTGGGAGGAGAGATCAGTGATTTCTTCGGAAGCGACAGCCTGGTATCTTATACAACGCCCATGAGTCTCGATGATGTAGTCGATTTCTACCGCAATGCAATGCCAAACTATGGTTGGGGTACCGGAGACGATACAACTGTGCTTACTTCGACCTATGCTGTGTTGTCTTTCAAGAACGCTGACCAAAGATGCACTGTGACTTTGAGCCTCAATCCCCTCAATGGGGATACGATCGTTCTGATAAGCATATTTTAGTGGTATGACGAGTCCCCCTTGCCCACACCCTTTTTCGGGACAATCCGTTCTGTGGCTGAGCAGTTACAAGAATTAAAGGATTAGCTATAGATCATACAAATCCTAGGTAAGACAGTGAGTTGAGTCCTAATCTAAATCTATGTTCATTCGATAAATCTGTGGTTCTAAAATTGATGTCTCAAAACAAAATCGTGCCTATACATGACAAATACGAACGCCCGCTGCGGGATCTGCGCATCTCTGTAACTGACCGCTGTAACTTCCGCTGTTCATACTGCATGCCCAAAGAGATCTTTGGGCGCGACTATGAATTCTTACCGCGGACAGATTTATTGACATTCGAGGAAATCACCCGCGTTGCAAAAGTCATCGCTAGCCAAGGTGTCCGCAAAATCCGCCTGACCGGGGGAGAGCCGCTCTTACGGCGTGAGGTCGAGGTCTTGGTGGGAATGCTGTCCCAAATCCCCGACATCGAACTTGCTATGACCACGAATGCTTCTGTCCTGGAAGCCAAAGCCCAGGTCCTCAAGCAGGCAGGGTTGGACCGCATCACAGTCAGCCTGGATGCCCTGGACGAGGAAACCTTCAGAGCGATGAATGATGTCGAATTCCCCGTACAACGTGTGCTGGATGGTATCCAAGCTGCGGCGGAAGCAGGAATATCACCCATCAAAATCAATATGGTAGTCAAACGCGGGGTCAACGAGAAGGACATCCTCCCCATGGCACGCTATTTCCACGGCAGTGGTCACATTCTACGCTTTATCGAATTCATGGATGTCGGCACCACCAACGGCTGGCGCATGGATGATGTCATGAACGCCCGGGAGATCGTCGACATCATCAACGCCGATATGCCAATTGAACCTCTTGAACCCAATTACAAGGGAGAAGTCGCTAATCGTTGGCGCTACAAGGATGGCAGTGGTGAAATCGGTGTGATCGCTTCGGTAACCCAACCTTTTTGCGGCAATTGCACCCGGCTGCGTCTCTCCGCCAAGGGAGAGCTTTACACCTGTCTCTTTGGGATCAAGGGCCACGATTTGCGCACGATGATCCGCGCCGGAGCGACAGATGAAGAGATCGCCAGTCACATTGCATCCATCTGGCGACCACGTCAGGACCGCTATTCCGAAATCCGCTCTTCAGAAACTACATCTCTACCAAAAGTCGAAATGTCTTATATCGGAGGCTGAATGCTGCATCGCAACCACTATGAAACCGTCATCTTCGATCTGGACGGTACCCTGCGACACAATGTCCCTTCTGCAGATGAAGTTCAATTCAATTACGCTGTCAGCCTTGGGATCACCAATTCGCTAGATTGTCGCCGCAAAGGTGCCCGCTGGGCGCACTATTATTGGGCTCAGTCTGATGAGCTTAGCCAGGATATCGATAAATTTGATCGATTAGAGAGGCCTTTCTGGAACAACTATGCCACGCGCTACTTCATGTCACTCGGTGTTTCCGAAGAGGGCGCAGCAGACCTGGGACCAAAGTTGGCTCAACTGATGGATGAGAATTATAGCCCCCAAAGCCAGGTTCATGCCGAGGATTTCGACACCCTGGGTGCTCTTCAAGAATCGGGCTTTACCGTAGGATTGATTTCCAACCGCTCCAATCCTTGTCACGAGGAACTCGAGGAATTAGGCTTATCTACCTACCTTGATTTTGCCTACGTCGCAGTGGAAGTCGGTGCCTGGAAACCCGACCCGGCCATCTTCGACCGCGCCATCCAGGAAACGGGCAGCTCCCCTGAAAACATTATTTATGTCGGCGACAATTATTATGCCGATATCATTGGAGCTAAAAAAGCGGGCATCAACCCAGTGCTTCTCGATCCAGGGAAGGTCTTTCCAGATGCTGAATGTACGGTCGTCAAATCGCTGGGGGATCTGGAGGAAATGTTAATCCCTAGCAGTTTGTCGGAGAGCGACCTGAGATAGAGAAAATAGTGATAGACTACGG
>CAZUSV010000308.1:0-4467 GCA_964622645.1 uncultured Anaerolineales bacterium | reverse complement strand
ATTCGAGTGTCACTGCGAGCGTAGTTTACGGAGCGTGGCAGTCTCTTACATTGCGAGGAGATTGTCACACTCCGCAGAGTATATCCTGAGCCCGTCGAAGG
This sequence comes from uncultured Anaerolineales bacterium, assembly GCA_964622645.1. GTDB lineage: Bacteria > Chloroflexota > Anaerolineae > Anaerolineales > UBA11858 > NIOZ-UU35. The sequence continues at coordinate 4,366 of CAZUSV010000308.1, read as the reverse complement.
GCTCCGTTCGCAATGACAGGTGTTCAAGGTGTTCCTGACCAGCACAATATTCGTGCTATTCGAAAAATTCGTCCCAATTCGTGATTTATAATGCTTCAGGACCCAAGACTCCTTTAGAATCAAACTTATGACGAATTCACTGATGACCACCCGCAATGATGTATCTGCCCTCTGGCTGGGGATCGCTTTTAGCCTTGTGATCACCGTCGCGATCTGGGCCTTGAACCCCCTGCTGGCCAAAATCGAGTTGCTCCCTGACACAGGCTATTCCTGGTACTTCTGGAAATTGCCCAACCCTACCTTTTGGACACGCTTCTCCGCCTGGGGTCTGTATTTTGCTCATCAAATAACCTTTTGGTGGATGATTGGTATTCCCAAAAGAACAAAGCTAAATACACCACCGGACTGCACAATTTCAATTATTGGGCCTTAGGGCTGAACGCTTTTTTCATTATTTTGCGGGTGGTTCAGACCCATATCTGGTACGACGGCCTGGCCCAGGATGTCTCGATTTTCAGTTCTCAAGCCTCCGTAATAGTCTTATTAGTCTGGGTACTGGTCATGGAGAACAGCCGCCGAGGGATGTTCTTCGGCAAAAAAGTACCCATCTCCAAAGAAGTTAACCGCTTCGCCCGCAAATATCACGGCTATTTCTTTGCTTGGGCAACCGTATACACATTTTGGTATCACCCCACAGTTTCGACCCCTGGACACTTATGGGGCTTCTTTTACATGTTCCTGCTGCTGCTTCAAGGCAGCCTGTTCTTCACCCGTATCCACGTCAACAAATACTGGACTTTCGTGCAGGAGTTCACTGTGTTGGTGCACGGCGCCATTGTGGCTGTCTTCCAGGGAAACGGAATGTGGCCAATGTTCGCCTATGGCTTCGGCGCCATCTTCATCTTGACTCAACTCCATGGATTGGGACTGAGAACCTGGCAGCGCTGGGCCTTCATCGGAGTCTATGTGGCTTCGGCGCTTTATGTTTACAACGGCCGCCTGATCCAGGGGCTTTTGGAGATCATCCGCATCCCGGCAATTGACTATATCCTGGTTTTCGTTCTGGCGGGGATCTTCTGGTTGCTGATTAAACTGATCGGGATCACCCAGAATGCCTTCAAGCCCAAAACAGCGGTTTGATTATAGCCAGACGTAGGCATCCAGCACGGCTTGATCGGGCGCGCCTTTGTACCGCCAGACGAATTTCCTATCGTACCAGACATCGGCGCGCCCCTTGGCACCACTGACCTTATCTGGAACTTGTTGACAGCAATTTAGGATTGATTTTTTCGAACTCATCCAATTGATCCTCGACAAGTGACCATCTTCTGACTTCTTCAAGATCGATTTTATTGCCTTGGGAAACCCATATCGCCTGCCTCAAACATTGTCGATCGCCCCAATGATAATAAGCAGCTAGTCGATCTTTGACGCAGTCGGTAGGTGAAATTATCCTGAGGGTTCCCGTCGAATACTGTATTTCATCGATCTGCTTGATCGGCTCTTCGCCGATAGCTAACGGCCCTGGGAGAAACTCAACCAAGAACTGTGTGTTGGGATGTGTGAAATGGCGTCCCTCTTCTAGGAAACCAATTTTCAGCATCAAATCGCGAATAACACGCTGCCTAATGGAATAGATGTTTACTAGGTCTAGATCCAATGACACGAAGCGATTCCCACTATAAATCGAAACAGCCGCACCGCCAGATAAAACCAGTTCGATTTTCTCAGCCCTAAGATGGGTCTGTACAAATGCACCTAGTTCGCCCTGGGTCATTTTGCTGATGGATTTCACAACGGTTTATCTCGGCGTCTGGGTCTGCGTCTGTCCATTAATAACGCTTCCCGTACATCATCTGGATAAAATGAAAGCGCCTTGTTCAAGAGACCTTTGAGTTCGGTCAAGAAGGGGTATCTGGGGTTGAATTGGTAAAGACGCGTGCGTCCAACCGTGCGACTAACCAGCACACCGCCAGACTCCATTTTGTCTAACTGTTTTTGGATACCGTAGAGATCAGTATCAAAAAAACGGGCAATTTCTCTAGCATACCCTTGATCGCGCGCAGAAATAAATACTAATACACGCTCGCGGTTTTCGGATCCTAAGAGTGGCATCAACATGATTATGACCAAATAAGTTGGTTATAAGACCAATTTTATTAGTCATTATAGCAGAGTTTTCCAAGGAAGCAAGCTTTGGAAAGCCTGACTCTGTCGGTTAATCTTATCCTTGTTCAGCGGATAAACTGCGGGTGAGGTGGACAGCTTTGAACAAACCCTGAACAACTCTCGCTGAACATAGATTCGCGATGTACAATACGTGCATTGCATATTCATCATCCTGGTAGTTTTGAAACATAATCGAAAGGGATAAACACTCCATGAAAATCTTTGTTCCAGGACGTATCTGTCTATTCGGGGAGCACTCGGATTGGGCTGGCGGGTACCGCAGGATCAACGCCAATATCGAGAAGGGATATACATTGATCACTGGCACAAATCAGGGAATATACGCTGATGTCGAGCCTCACCCCACATCGCTTGTGATCACCTCGACAACCAACGATGGAGAAGCGCTCGGACCCTTTGAAATCCCAATGGAAGCCAAAGCGCTTCAAAAAGAGGCCCAGAGTGGCAGTTATTGGAGCTATATTGCCGGGACAGCCTATCAAATCCTGACGCACTACCATGTTCGTGGTCTGACGATCAATAACTACGAAACGGATTTGCCCATCAAAAAAGGACTCTCTTCCAGCGCAGCGATCTGCGTACTCACGGCTAGGGCTTTCAACCGTATTTACGATCTGAAAATGACCACGCGCGGCGAGATGGAAATGGCCTATCTGGGAGAGATCACCACGCCTTCCCGTTGCGGTCGAATGGACCAGGGCTGTGCATATGGCAATCGCCCCATCTTGATGACCTTCGATGGTGACCATCTCGAAGTCACAGAGCTTCAGGTTCCAACTGATCTCTATTTAGTCGTCGTTGACCTGCTAGCGCAAAAGGACACCATGGAAATCCTCGTGCACCTCAACCGGGCTTTCCCATTCCCCAGCAACGAAATCGAGCAGGGCGTGCAAGAACTTCTCGGCCCCATCAACAAACGCATCGTCCACCAGGCTGTAGAGACATTGGAAACTGGTGACGCAGAACGGCTGGGCACTTTGATGGTCGAAGCTCAGGAGTTTTTCGACCGCTACGCTGCACCGGCCAGTCCTCAAGAGTTGACTGCCCCGGTCCTCCACCGGGTGCTGGAGTACGAACCTCTCAAACCTCATATTTGGGGCGGCAAAGGTGTTGGCTCTCAGGGGGATGGAACTGCTCAATTCCTGGCACGCAGCCAAAAAGACCAGCAAGCCATCATCGAAATTTTCGAACGCGATCTCAAACTACCTTGCCTGACGCTGACGATTTGCACAGGCCAGCAAGTTCGCAAAGCTGTCATCCCAGCGGCCGGGTTTGGCACGCGGCTCTTCCCCGCCTCCAAAGCCACCAAGAAAGAGCTCTTCCCCATCATCGACCGGGATGGGATTGCAAAACCGGCCATCCTGCTCATCGTGGAAGAAGCCATCAACGCTGGCATCGAGGAAGTGATCATCATTGTCCAGGAGGGCGACCTCGAGGCCTTCCGATCTTTTTTCAACATCCAGGTGAACATCGAAAACTACAACAAACTGCCCATTCAATTCCAAGAATACGCCCAACAACTATTGGAGATTGGCAGGCACGTGAAGTTCGCCATCCAGCAGACTCAGCAAGGGTTTGGTCATGCTGTTTACTGTACCCGTGAGCTGATCGGCAATGAGCCGTTTTTACTGATGTTGGGCGATCACATCTATCGCTCCGATGGGGAACGCTCTTGTGCCAGACAACTGATCGAGGAATACAACCAGCACGGGATCAGCGTCCTGGGGTTGCGCCGCACCCCCGAGGAGATGATTGCCAATTTTGGCACGGCAACCGGGGAATGGCTGGAAGATGGAGACTCTCCGTTGCTGAACATCACCGAATTTGCCGAAAAGCCCACCGTCGATTATGCCCGCAATAACTTGCGTATCTCGGGCTACCCGGATGATGAATATCTGACGGTGTTTGGCCAATACATCATCAAACCCCAGATCTTCGATTACCTGGAAGAGCACATTGAGAATAACGTGCGCGAGCGCGGAGAATTCCAGTTGACTTCAGCCCTGGATCGACTGCGTCAAGAAGACGGCTTTCTTGGACTGGTCGTTGATGGTCAGCGATATGACATCGGTCTACCGGAATACTACCTGGATACGCTCACGAAATTCATGCAAAGCTAAGTAACTTGACAATGTCAACTTTCAGACGAGAAGCCCGAAAATAGGGGGGGGTGCGG
>CAZUSV010000307.1:0-4469 GCA_964622645.1 uncultured Anaerolineales bacterium | reverse complement strand
CCCAATTCTGGGGGGAGTTTTCTAAAGATTCCCCCCAACGCCACAGGCGGGGGGGGCTAGGGGGGCAACTGCGTAACTCCTGACTTTATGAAAGTCGTATGGAATTTGTTTTCGCGCTTGACATATTGATAAACTTCGATTAGTATTACAATTGTATAGATAAACGTCGATATGAAAACAGTAACGATTGTCCTAGATACCGTTGAATTTGCAAAAGCCCTGGCTGACGAAACCCGTCAAAAGATCATGGCGATTTGCTGCTGTGAGATGGTCAGCGTCAACGATATCGTTGATAAATTGGATGTGGCCCAGCCAACGGTATCCCATCATCTGAAGATCCTCAAGAACGCAGGTCTGGTCAAATCTGTCCGCCAGGGGAAGCAAATTATGTACACCCTTGATCAGGAACGTTTGGCCCGGGGTTGCTGTCAGGTAGCTGAAGATTTTGCCCCCAGTCAACAGATAAAAATGGTTGTCCAGGTACCTGATTAGAAGCATCTATTTTTTTACTACATTATATCGATAAATATAAATATTTCAATATATAAGGAGAATGCCATGACTACAGAAACTGTAAAAACTGAAAACCCAGCAGATATCCGCTCTGCAGTACGCGAACGCTATGGCAGTATCGCTGAGAAGTTCCAGCCTGGAGAGCAAGCCGATTGCGGCTGTGGCCCTACGGATAGTTCTTGCTGCAGTCCAGACAGTGAAGTACAACTTGATTCCATCGCCCATCTTTATGAAGACCCTAATGCCCTTGACTTTCCTTCAGAAGTTACCGATCTCTCCCTGGGCTGCGGCGATCCCGTCACCCTGGCTTCCCTAGAAGAAGGCCAGACCGTGCTCGATCTCGGTTCGGGGGGCGGCATAGACTGCTTCCTGGCAGCCAAGAAAGTCGGTCCTACGGGGAAGGTCATTGGAGTAGATATGACCTCGGCGATGATCGAGCGCGCCCGAGCAAATAAGGATAAATTGGGGGCAGAGAATGTAGAGTTCCGCCTTGGTGAAATCGAGCATCTTCCAGTAGCCGATGGTACTGTCGATGTGATCATCTCCAACTGCGTGATCAACCTTAGCCCGGATAAGCCCCAGGTTTTCCGTGAAGCCTTTCGCTCCCTGAAACCTGGAGGTCGTCTGGCAGTCAGTGACATCGTCACTGATGGGCCCCTCCCTGATGCCATTAAGAACAGCCTCAGCGCCTGGGCTGGCTGCATTGCGGGTGCCCTGGATGTCAATGATTATATCGCCGCCATCCAAGATGCCGGTTTCAGCGAGGTGGATCTGACGGCCTCCTATTGGGATCAAGACATGATCGATACTGCCATCGAGCAGATCGACCCTGAATTGAAAATCCAGGTGGAAGAAGCCAAAAAAGATGGCCGGGCTGTATTGGTCGTCAACGAAGGCGGTGAAGGAGAAATTTTAGAGGTAGACGGCAAAGCCTTCAAAGATTTCGATCCTCAGAAAGCCATTTTCAGCGCCAAGATTACCGCCAGAAAACCGTTCTAGAAGGAACCGGGTTTCTTCACGCCCAAAGGGCGACCCCGATTCCTATAGATGTTTAAAAGGATCTGCAATGTTGACAAAAGAACAGCGAAGAGCATTCGACAATTTCTACGATTCCGCCCGCAACAATGAAATCCTTGACCCCAAAACCACGCTAATGATCCATTTGGCAGCCGCGATGGCAGTAGGTTGCCACCCTTGAATGGAGCATTACTTTGGCGTGGCCAAAGAGCAGGGTATTTCCAAAGCTGAAATCGGAGCGGTGCAATCTATTGTGATGGCCGTGTCAGCCGGAAAAGTTCGAGCACAATTTCGCGAAGCGCGCTTCAAGCGGTTACAAAATATGAAAGAAAGGAGGTAAATACCATGACTTGGGTTCCGTTAAAACGCTGGATGTTGCGACGCGTCGCTCACTGCAGCGACGGTTGTCAAGGTTAGTCCTGGGTATGACATTAAACTGCCCGGTCCTGGGCACGACTGAAAACTGCCCCTGTATTATTTCTCTTTACATAGCACCATATCTTGGAGAATTTTAAGTGAAAACAACGCTTGATTTCAAAACCAGCAAATCTCAGCCACTCATTTTCTTGCCCACCTTTATCAATGAAAAAGGTCCCTTCGAGTTTCTTCTTGATACAGGGGCAAATATGTCCTTGCTGACTAAAGATTTAGCCCAAAAGATATCTGTCGAAGAAATAGAGCAAAAAGAAGCCTTAGGAGCGGCGGGCAAAAAGATAAAAGCGTCCTTGGGAAAAGTCGACTCGATTTCTGTCGGAAATATTAATGAAAATGATATCCAGATCGGGATATTGGACGAACTTCCTAAATGTATTGGCCATGGAGTCATCGGCTACAATTTTCTAAAAAACTATATTCTTGCCATTGACTATCCCAAACAAAAATTGATCCTTGCCACGACCGCAATAGATCAGCACGAAAATCATCAAAATCCAGCCAATATGATTTTCAAAATTGCCAATCCAGAGAGACCCTTGATTTTTGTGGATGCGCATGTGAATCAACAGGATTCCTTTCAATTTATTCTCGATACAGGTGCATCGCATACCGTAATCTCTCCAAATCTCGCAATGCAAATGGGGATAGAGGGAGACAATTCTGCTGCGGCCATGGGAGCAGGGGGAGCTGTTCAAAATTCAATAGCAAATATCGCCTCGTTATCCGTTGGACACGTTTGCGTAGAGAAAATGATGGTTTTAATTGCAGATATCTTCTCTGGGCTTGGGCAGGCAGTTGGGTCTGAGATTGATGGTATCCTAGGATATGATTTCTTGAATCAGTTCAAACTTGTGATCGATTTCCCCCAGCAGCTTCTCCGATTTGAAAGCAGTGAGGCTTGATTACGGCAAAAAATTCCAGGGGTTTACTTTTGCAGTTTCGTACATCAACTCAAAATGCAGGTGATCGCCAGCAGAGTTCCCTGTGTTTCCAATCGTGCCGATGGTAGCTCCTTGGAAGACACTCAAGCCACATTCGACGTAATAGCTGTCCAAATGGGCGTACAGGGATTGCCAGCCATTGCCATGGTCCATGACCACCAGGTTGCCATATCCGCTGTAACTCCATCCTGAATAGACCACGACACCATCATCGACAGCGTAGACCGGGTCACCCGTATCACCGGTGATGTCAATAGCGGGATGGTTGGCCTCGGGCAGATAATCATATCCTGAGATCCAATGCTCGTTAGCAGGCCAGACGAAAAGCCCATCCCCTACGATACCATCGCTCAGCGTTCCGCAGTGACCAGGCCCATAGGTGCGTGCCACGGCCGGGTCATCGCGCGGGATGCGCGGCGGCCCATAATCGATCAGCTCACGTCTCCCCCCGGGGATGATCAGCATGGTACCCGGTTCGATATTCAGGTTATCTAGTTGAACATCATAGATATTGAAGTGATTCCCCGGCCATTCGATAATCGTCATCGGGTCGACACCATAGTATTCAGCCACCTTTTCGAAGTTCTCCCCCTGGCTCCATTTGTGATAGGTGCCATCGATCGGCATGATATTCAATTCCTGCCCCGCCTGCAGGCGGTGAGGGTTGTCCTGCAAAGTATTGGAGTTCGACCACAAGATCGTCTCTGGTTTGATGCCAAACGTTTCAGCGATCCCAAAAACCGAGTCTCCAGCTTCGACGATATAGTTGACCACCTCGACGCGCGGTCGCATGGGAATGGTAGTATGCAAACCAGCTTTGCGGATGATGCCATGGATATTCGTAGTACCCGACACACCTACACTGGGTAAGCCGGTGATATAGCTTTGGGGAGTAGGTGTCAGCAGTGGCGCAGCCAAAGCCCCTGAATTCTCTTCTGACAGGTTATCGAAGGCAGTCTGTAAGTAAAAAGTGCGCATCACCCACACGACCACCAGTACCAGGATCAAAGAAAACACCAGAGTCCCTACTCGCAGGGCAGGCTCCACCAGTCCCGCGTGAGCGATTCCTTCCCAGAATTGCTCGAACCAACTTAATGCTTCTTCACTCGACTCCGGTGGGCCGCTTTCTTCAGTGTGGTTATCAGAATCTATGATCGGTTCTTCGGAGAGGGGGGAATCTTTCAGAGGATCATATGCCATATTCTGCCTCGATGCGCGGCATCATAACACTACCATAGGGGGGCGTCAAGTCAACACTGGAAGAAGATCAGGGCTTTCTTAAAGTCTTAAGATGTCATTGCGAGGAGCCGCTTTTTGGCGACGAAGCAATCTCCCACTCTGCGAGGAGATTGCCACACTCCGCTGGGCTGCGTTCGCAATGACACATGAAACGCGACTTTAAGAAAGCCCTGGGAAGAAGATAATCCCCTTGTTACCTTATTCCACCGCAGAGCGGTGGAATACCCGCAGTGATGACGCTGGGCATCGTCACTAGAAGAAAATGATCCCTTGTTCCACCGCAGAGAGACTGTGAAAGAATTACAGAATTGAGTAGAATGCCTT
>CAZUSV010000306.1:0-4578 GCA_964622645.1 uncultured Anaerolineales bacterium | reverse complement strand
TCAGACCTCATCCCAGTTTTTACTGGGTTTGGTTATCGTTGTCTAAAGTCCAATATTTAGGGAGCATTATTATTGTAGAACCAATTGTAGGCATAGTAATTGGGATAGTTTATGCTCTCCAACCGGATAGCAATCTGATAGGAGCCTTTTAGAAAATCGGGGATTGAGTATGTGGTGGCACTCAATGTGCCACTCGCATCCGTGGTGACCGTTTGCACCACTGCCCCGGCAATGCCTCTGGTATGCATCCAATTCATGCGTACCCGAAAGGTGTCATTGGGCGGGAAATTGGCCGGTGCAATCGTAACGGTGCTGTCTCGCTGGACGGCAGTGATTGCAAAAGTCGGATATCCGCTATACCCTGAAGGTGGTGATGGAGATGGTGACGGTGATGCTGGCGCCGTATTGTTGTAAAACCAGTTGTAGGCAAAATACCCGCTCGATGGACTCTCTAACCTGATGGCGATTCGATAAGTAGTGCTCAGGGAACTGGGGATATTGTAAGTACTACTGGATAGATTGCCACTGGCATCGGTAGTAACGGTCGCTACTATAGTTCCAGCAACTCCTTTCGTACCCATCGAGTTCATACGTACCGAATATGTATCGTTTGGTGGAAAGTTATTGCCTAAAATAGTTACTGTTGATCCTTTGACAACACCGGTGATTGCAAAGGTCGGGTACCCAGAATAGCCACCACTATAAATTGATATCCCCTCGACGCCTGTGGGCATAGATAGGATTGTATCTGTCCCACCAGTAGTTACAGCTGCCATAACGCTACTGCCCGATAGCGTCAGCAACACAACTGCCAGGACGATTGCAGATAAGTACTTCATCGCGAACCTCCTCATCGTGTTCGTGCAATCGATTTTGTCTGTTTACCTTGTCATTATTTTCTTCTTCCCGTACCACCTCCGTTATCTTTGGAAACTCAGATAAATCAATAATTGCAGGGACTTTTCCACACCCATATCCCATTTGGGATGGCTCTCCAGGCATCGGCGGAGTAACTCCCAGATTTTGGGGTGATGGGGGTACTCCGCACCCCCATCACCCCAAATCTGGACATTACCACAGAATTTCTTAGAGACCCTTCGGGGCCCTCCAGGTGGGCTATGTATTCTCAAACATATTTAGTATATAGCACAAGAATGGAATTAAACGCAAGAGGACTTTATTCTCATCTCAGCTCTGGATAGAATTTCCCCCTAGGCTAATGGTATCGTCGGAGTATCGCCTCCCATCACACGGTACCAGATACCTTTCTCAACCATATAGAGCAAATGATGAGCGCGATTTCCTGGAGTCATCACCAGGATATGTATTCCATCGTTTGCATCCCACTGACGACCGATGGAATCAACGCGATAAATTCTGCGTTTCCAGATGAAACTTAGCGGGACAATCTTGCCTTTGGGTTCAAATCGCGCGGTAACTTCAATTGGATCCATGCTAGCGGGCCTCGAGATAATCAATTAAAAGCTGCAATGTTGCTTGAGCGGATTCATCTTTGTTCCTTAGCCGATCACCATCCCAAACGAATTGTTGGGCTTCTTCATGGTCGAAAGTGCTCAAACCAACCCAGGTCAGGCCGATGGGCTTATCCTCGGTGCCTCCACCTGGGCCAGCAATTCCACTTACAGAGAGGCCGATATCCGCAGCCAAGGCACGGCGCACGCCGCGCGCCATCTGCAAGACGACTTGCTTGCTTACAGCACCATGTTTTTCGAGTGATTTCCACTTGACACCGAGAAGCCGAACCTTTGCTTCATAAGCATAAGCTGTTACGCTGCCCATATAATAAGTAGAAGAACCAGGAATATTCGTAATTCTATCGCCGATCAATCCGCCTGTGCAGGATTCGGCTACCGCCAGACGCAGTCCATGTTTACGTAACAACTTCCCAACAATGACTTCGAGAGGGGATTCGGTCATACTGTCATTATACAACAGAGAGGTTATCCATTGTTACCCTTAATCCCCAAGAATCTACGCATGTGCGATTGGAAAGCACTGTAGCGTTTTACCATGATGACCGTCTTCGAGCATTCACGTGCTAGTCGCTGCGGGATAGTGCCAAATAAGCGCTGCTCCAGCAATCCTTCTGAAGGCGCATGCACGATCACCAGATCATGAGCCTCAGCTTGCTCTACAATTGCCTGGTACTCATCCTCAGCCGGTAAAATCTGCACCCAAGCCTGGACATTGTTCTCTTCAGCTAACCTGCGCAATCTGGAAGCTGCCCGATAGCGGCCAAAGTCCCCCATGTCGTGAGGAACGACTTGTAAGAGGGTGATCGACGAAGAGAGATCGTGGTAACTCTCATAATCATGCGCTTGTATGCGGGCCAATTTCAACGCCAGGGGAGCATGGAAATCACCCCGCGTAGCAACCAGGATCTTTCGAGGCGCTTCACGTTTGCGGAAACGCACAAACGCCACATCGCAAGGAGGATCAATGCCAATCATATCAATGATCGGGTTGGAAACCTGGCCGCTTTTATAAGAATAGCCAGGCCAGCCCATCATCAGCAAATTAACATCTTGTTCCTCAACGGTCATCTGGATAACTTGCCCGACATTCCTGCCCAGCCGCAGGAGGGTATGGACAGGGATATCCATCCCTTCAGCACCTTTTGACACTTCGCGCATCAATTTGTGACCGGTTGAGAGATATTCCTGTCCTTCCATCAAAGATAATTGTGTTGGTACTTGAACAACGTGCAATGCCAATAACTCGCCATTTTGATCAGCGGCGATGATGCCACCCAGAAAACCAAGTAAACGAGCTTGCTTGGGGTTATGTACCGGCACCATAACAGTGAATTCCCTTGATGTCAGTTGGCGCTCCGAAATGATGGGTAGGGGGGCTTCTGGGACAACGCGTGATCTCGTATACACATAATAGATCACCCCTCCAACTACAATCCATACTAAACTGACAATCCAGGCAATCGGCTGGAAAACGACCTGGTAAAAGGCAAGCGCAAGATTGATGATAATTCCCAGTGCAGGTAGTAGTGGAAAAAATGGGGTTTTGAAGCCCTTCCCCAAGGCCGGGTCAGTATTTCGCAAAATGATCAAGGCGCCATTGACCAACGTGAAAGATAGCAAGAACAACACACTCGCTGCAGAACCAACCACCTCGATTGGAAGCAGAACCGCCATACCCACGAAAATCAGACCTGTGACCAAAACCGCGATATGAGGTGTGCGCCGAATAGGGTGAATTCTTGCCAGAATATGGGGGAGCATGCGCTCACGGCCCATCGAAAAGGCAACCCGCGAGGATGCCATAACCGTGGCATTCAATGCAGACATTGTTGATAACAGGCCCCCAAAAACGATGATCAAAACACCTACAGCTGGCATAAAATTTTCGGCAGCTCGTACTATACCTGTCTCCTTGAATATACCCAGAATCTCCCAGGTGGTATTGATTGTCGGGTCTGCCGGATCTAGAACCTGCGCACCGGGGACACCTAATTCGGCGGGCTGTTTACCAAATATATCAACAAACGCGCTCGGATCAACCGCGCCCAGGCTGACCAGCACGATCAACAAATAGATCAGCACAGCAATCGACAGTGACGTAAAAGTCGCCTTTGGGATATTGCGCGTAGGATCTTTGATTTCCTCGCTAACTGTGGCAATCAAATCATAGCCTTCGAAAGCGATAAACGTCAGCCCCATCGTGACAATCACGCCTCCAAAGCCCTTGGGTAAAAATGGTGTGAAATTGCTGACAAATTGAGTCGGCTCGCGGAGAATGGCGATCACACCAAACACTGCGAAAAAGCCCAACACAACGATCTTGGCCATGGTAATGATATTCTCGGCTTTGCCAGTCACATCAGCACCGAATACATTTAGGGAAATAAAGAATGTGCTTACGGCAAATGTGATCAATGCAACCGCCCCCCCATGACCTAGCAATCCCACCAACAACTCAGATATTGGGCGTGCGTAGCTGTGGAGTAGTTCCATGAAATAACCCCCAAATCCTACTGCATACAGGGCGCAAGCTACCGAATAGGCAAACCACAACATCCAGCCAGAGAGGAAGCCCAACACACCCGGGAAAGCATGCTTTGCGAACGCATATCCCCCACCCGCTTCTGGGATCGCAGAAGCCAGTTCAGCATAGGTAAACGCGGTGATCAGCGTAACAAACGCATTCAGCACAAATGCCAATATTGCTCCCGGGCCGGCTTCCCCCGCTGCAAGTCCAGTCAGAACGAATATTCCCGCCCCAATCATTGCCCCCACCCCGATCATGGTGGCATCAAAGTAGCCCAATGTGCGCGCCAGTGTAACTTGTTCTCTTTGGGACATCGAAAGGATCGACCCTTTTACTTAATTATCACGAGCGAGTCTACTGAAATAACTACATCACTGCGGAGACACACGCCAACGGCGGGCCTTCGGCCGTACGCAGAGCAAAAATGTGAAAGAGAGATGCAAAAACTTAATCAAATTGCAAATGTTTCTTCGAATTTCTCAAAAAATGTAATGGGTGAGCTAGTTACCTATCACTTTAACAAATGAAGAAGAAGGTTGCCGCTGGTTCTTGATA
>CAZUSV010000305.1:0-4633 GCA_964622645.1 uncultured Anaerolineales bacterium | reverse complement strand
GGGCGATGCTCAAAAGGATGTTCAACGGGTGTCGGTTTTGTTTTTCCTATCCTTTCTTTTAAAGGCAATATGCACGGCAGGACAATGGGCGCGGAAATGCTCAAAAAAGATACCACAAATGGCTGGATAGGTTATTCCGACCCGAATATTTTTCATTTACCTTTCCCTTATCCGTGGATTCCGGGCGAAGACTCCGGTGAGGAAAGGTGGAAGAAGTTATTCATGACACACATCGATCAAATTGAAAAGAAAGGGGTTAAAAAAGAAAACATATGCGCGATCTTTATGGAATCATATCAGGGCTGGGGAGCAGTATTTTATCCCGATGCTTATGTTAAGGCGCTTAAACAATTCTCGGAAGAAAATGGTATTCTTATTGTCTGCGATGAAATTCAGTCCGGTTTCGGCCGTACCGGAAAGCTTTTTGCTTATGAACATTACGGGATCGAACCTGATATAGTGTGCATGGGGAAAGGTCTTGGCGGCGGAGTCCCGGTATCTGCCGTTATGGCGTCAAAAGAGATCATGGATATACCGGAAACAGGTTCCATGTCCAGCACGCATTCCGCGAATCCTTTGTGCGCGGCTACGGCTTTATCGAATCTGGGGGAGATAGAAAGGCTGGATCTTATTGCCGCTTCAGCTCGAAAGGGAAAACTCCTGCACTCAAAGCTCAATGAATTAAAAGAAAAGTATCCCGGATATATTTTAAGGGTGCTTGGGAAAGGATTAGTCGCGGCAATAATAATTACAGATCCGGATACCGGTGATATTGACGGTGATCTGGCGACGGTGATATGCGAGAAAGCTATGCAGAAAGGCCTTCTGCTTGTACATACCGGAAGGGAATCAATAAAGATCGGCCCTCCGCTCACGATACCGGAAGAGGCCCTGGTCGAGGGTATTGAAGTTATTGACGAGTGTATAAAAGAAATAAAGGAGCAAACATGATCAATATACGGCACACCGGAATAGTAGTGAAAGATCCGGAAAAGATGATCTCTTTTTACAGGGATGTACTTGGCTTTGTTCTTGAGAAAGAAAGTGAAGAGACAGGGGAATATATAAACGAACTGTTAAGTATAAACACCGGTTATGTAAAGACAATGAAACTGGCGGATCCGAACGGTGTTTTGCTGGAATTTTTGTATTTCAAGAAACTACAAGACGAAAAAACCTGTGAGATATATACTAGGGGAATTACCCATCTGGTGTTAACCGTGGATGACGTGGACGGCCTGTATGAAAAGCTGAAAAATGAAGGCTGGATTCACTGAGCGCTCCGATAAATGCCCCGAACGGAAAAGCCAGGCTGGTGTTCTGCACGGATCCCGAAGGGAATTTTCTGGAATTAGTGGAGGAACTTTAAAATGAACGGATGTTTTAATGGATTGACAACGGTTAATGTTGAATTAACCAACCGGTGTAATAAAGAATGCTGGCTGTGCGGAAGGCGAAAAGTTGACAGGGAGTATCCCGATCTTAAACTGAAGTACGGGGATATGGATTTTGAGCTTGTCGAAAACATAGCTTCGCAGCTTCCGGAGGGCATTGTAGTGCAGCTGCACAATAACGGCGAACCTCTTTTGTATCCCCGGTTTAAAGAAGCCGCCGAGCTTTTTAACAGGCAGATAAAATGCATGGATACCAACGGTAAGCTTATAGTTGAAAAGGCCGATGAGATCATCGACAACCTTGATACACTTACCGTTTCCGCTTTTGAAAATGATGATACGGCTGACGAGCAGTACGGGTTTTTAAAAGAATTCATTGATATTAAGGGAAGCCGCAAACCGAATGTTATTATCAGGTGTCTTGGCAAAGTGGAAACTGGCAGATACCGTGATCTCGGTTGTGTGATCGCGACCAGAATTTTACATTCGCCGATGGGCAGTTTCAAATATAAAGGTAAGCCGACCGTTCCTGAGATAGGGATATGCCTGGACCTGTTAACTCATATGGTTATTAACAAGGACGGTAAGGTGTCTGTATGTGTAAGATTTGACCCGGAGGGAAAAGGAGTGATCGGGGACGCGAAGAATTCGACTTTACTGGATATATGGAATTCACCGCAAAGAAAAAAACTTATCGAACAGCATATTGAAGGAAAAAGAAACGAAGGCCCGTTGTGTTCCGTATGTGAATTCTGGGGGGTGCCGACAGGCTATTGATCATGAAAATATTATTAGTCATATACGATAATGATTCCTATATTTCGGTTTTTCCTCTTGGAACGGCTTATTTGGCCGCTGTTTGCAGAAAGGCCGGGCATGAAGTTGTTATTTATAACCAGGATGTATACCATTGGCCCGAGGAACATCTTACCGAATATCTGGACAACGAGAAGTTCGATATTGTAGGACTGGGGTTTATTGCCGGATACTGGCAGTATAAAAAAGCATTAAGCATATCCCGAGCCGTTAACCGTTCGAAGAATAGGCCTTTTTATATTATCGGCGGGCACGGTCCTTCGCCTGAACCTGAATATTTTTTGCGTAAGACAGAGGCAGATCTGGTGGTTATAGGTGAAGGTGAACGTACTATTCTGGAAGTTATAGAGTCGGTTCAGGGTAAAAGGGAATTATCTTCGGTTACCGGTATTGCCTATCTTGAAAATGGTAAATGTGTTATCACACCTGAACGTGAGTTGATCGACAATATTGATGAAATACCCTTTCCTGCATGGGATCTTTTTCCGATGGATCACTACGCGCTTTTAAGAGAAGCTAACAGTACTAACAGTGATAGGACAATGATCGTAGTATCAGGCAGGGGTTGTACGTTTAAGTGTAATTTTTGTTACAGAATGATGGAAGGTTACCGCTCCAGATCGCCGGAAAATATTCTGGAGGAAGTCGCGTTTCTTCAGGATAATTACAGTATTACTTATATAGATTTCCAAGATGAACTTTTAATGAGTTCGGAGAAAAGAATAAAAGAGCTTTGCGGCAGCTTTTTGGAGTCCGGTTTGAAGTTTAAGTGGTTTTGTAACGGTCGTCTTAATTATGCCAAGCCCGGGCTTTTGAAATTGATGAAAAAGGCCGGATGCGTGTTTATCAACTATGGTATCGAGTCCCTGGATGAGGAAGTTCTTCGAAATATGAACAAGGCCCTTACCGTTAAACAGATAACTGAAGGTATCGAGAATACGCTTAAGGCCGGGATCAGTCCGGGGTTTAATATAATTTTCGGTAATATCGGCGATACGTCCGTTTCTTTGCAAAAGGGTGTGGATTTTCTGCTTAAATATGACGACCACGCGCAGCTAAGGACTATCAGGCCAGTAACTCCTTATCCCGGGTCACCTTTATATTACTGTGCAAAGGAGAAAGGGCTTTTAAAGGATTGCGCCGATTTTTACGAGAATAAACACGTTAATTCGGATCTTTTAAGCGTAAATTTTACGGATCTTACGGATGAGGAGTTTAACAAGGCCTTGCATAAGGCTAATAATAAACTGCTTGAAGCTTATTATGAGTTCCAGCTTAGTAATTCCAAAAGGAATACCGACAGGCTTTATTTTGAAAATGACAGTTCCTTCAGGGGTTTTAGACAATCGTAGGGAAACAGAATTACTATGAAAAATGTAAGGTTAATACTGGTTAATAATCCTACAACAGCGTTGTTTATGGCTGCTGCTTATCGTCAGAAAAGATTCGCGGAAGCGGATGGTATGATCAATATTTCGATCTATCATGGATATGAATATGATGAAAAGTTATATGATCATATGGCGGATATTACCGGAAAGTCTGTTCAGCGTGAAGAAGCTGTAAAAGAGGTCATGCAATTGATCTTAGAAAGATGGTATGTTTTACCTACGACCTTTAAGTGGTCGGATCGCGCGCCTTATAATAAGATCACTGTATTTCGTCCTAAAACATTGTTTCTTGAACGCAGATCGAAAAAAGAGGATATTGAAAAGATCAAAGAGTTTCTTTCGGGTATAAATGTAAAGAAAGAAGATGTCAGGGAAATATGGCATGGAAACGGAAGATACGTAAATGTGTTTAAACATATTATTTCCGACGCGAAAATGTTTTCTTTTGAACACGGCCTTGGTGATATCAGAAATGCTGTTTTGAACGGAAAAAATAAAGTTAACAGGGAGAATATCCCCGGGAAAACGTTTGAGGGGCTTCTCGGGCATATAGACAAGAGTGTAAAGAAACTTTTTTTCCAATTCAGCAATGATGATATTCCCGTTAGTCAGAACGTTTCCATCCTTTCCGATGAGATAGAAAAGACAAAACCCGCAAAGGAAGTGGTCGGGATAGATCCGTCAGGTGTTATTGATCTGTTGGATCCCATCATGTCCGAAGACCCATGCAGTGATTTTGCGAGAGAATTAAAAGGGAATAACGTAATATTGATGATGCAGGAACTGCCGGTAGCCCGGGACAGGGATCTGATATTTGAATATTTTGCCAAATTGGAAAAACACATTGTTGACGATTGGTCCGATTGGCTGGATAAATATGAGATCAGGAATATCATTATCAAAGAAAGAGCAATTTATAATAAATTGAGTGAAGAAGCTATTAGAAAAATGGATAAGCTCAGGAGCAAGTATAACGTAGATCGGTATGTGGGGCGCTTGAACATGCACCGCAGGCGTAGCAGCGCTTCGTCG
>CAZUSV010000304.1:0-4653 GCA_964622645.1 uncultured Anaerolineales bacterium | reverse complement strand
CCTGCTCTTCCTTGGAAACCCGAGCGTAAAGGACAGCTCGCCGGGTGAGTTCTGTGACCAATGCCATACTAATACTCCATTGGATGATTGGTTGAAGTCTTGCCTGGCAGGTGATCCTGTCAGGCAAGAACGTCTGTCTTTATTATTCTACTCTATTCTTGTAATATTTTGTTTTTCTCATTCACCACCCCCTTGAGATGTCGGTTTCTGTTTGTGGCCCAGTTTGCGGCGTATCTCCACCAGTTTCCTGATGATCGCACCTCTCTGGCGTTTGAGTTCGCTTGATGAAACCTGGTCGTCTTCCTTCCTCTCTTGTTTTTGTTGGCCTTTCGGTTCGTCTGTCATGTGCAAATCTCCTAGTGGGATTTGCTTACCGGTAAGCAGGTTTGTATCGCATGCGGTTGGAATATCTCAATCGTAGCTCAATATGATCTCCTGATGTCCGAGAGTCTTCTCCAAACTCTAGAGAACAATTTCGTTGACCGATGCTCTCCATATGTGTGAGAAAATCCCCCTTTGTATCGGAGCAAGTCTGGCATATATCCCATAAATTCAGGAGGGAGCAAAATGAAAATTCCTTATCATCCTCGAACCCCGAAAGCATTTGGTAGACTTCTTTGCGTTCTGACGATTTTAAACCTGTCTGCTGACAAATCACCTTCAGGCACAGCCCGCCATCTGGCAAACTTGTTGGAAGTAGATCCCTCGGTGGTCAATGCCTGGTTTCGAGGCGATCTACACGGCAATAAACCATTGAGCGTTGAGAACTTCCGCAAAGTTGTTTTTCTTTTTTGGCACAAGCCTTACGGGTTGCAATCCAAGGATGATGTTCTCGAATTTGCAAAGGCTGCCGGAGAGGATTACGTTCTGGATCTTCACCGAAAGTCGTTCTTGAACGAATTGGCAACTCAGGAAATGACCGTTGTTTCTCATCCAAATACTAAACATCTTCACTCTGCCCCAGCCTTCGAATTACAGCGTACCGACTTGCTCAGGAAAGTACGTCAACTGGCGCGCCGCTGTCAATCTCTGGGTTCTCCCTTGGTGTTGCGCGGTCCGCCGGGGATCGGGAAGTCAATACTCATCCAGCAAGTAGAACGCGACAACCAGTTACGCGGTATGTTCCCCGATCCGATACTGACTGCAAACTTGAATGGAAATCCATCTCACGCTACGCTGCTCGCCTGGTTGGAAGAAACCGGGCTGGGTTTTTCCCCCCTGGCTTTGCGATGAAGTTTTCATCTCTGCCACATTGCGGAAACACCTGCAAGGCCAGAGGTTATTGCTGCTGTTAGATGATATGCCCGATCTAGTTAGCGGACAGGTGTTGATGCTGGCTGATAAAAGAACCAGCCTGACCGTGATGACAACCAGCCGTGGCCAGGTGGCACGCAGGTTGGCTGCCAATGCAGAATGCACCCTATCAATACCTGGTTTCTCACCAGAGGAGGCTTTACTTCTCTTTAAACGCGTTTGGGGGGAAGTCTCCGCGGAGCTGACTGGTCACATTCAAACCATTTCGGAGCTGACTTGGGGACATCCAATGGCGTTGCATTCCGCTTTCCATCTGGGAACACAATTGGGGTGGGGTACATTGCTGGAATTGCTCCAGGGTGATGAAGGTGTCCCCTTGAGTTTAGCAGAAGAGATTTACCTGCCACTAACATTAGCCTACGAACGGCTTCCTACAGATGTTCAAACCTTTTTTCGAAGAATGCCTGATCTACCAGAATCTCCGGTTCAAGATTTGGCTACTTTCGCCAATCTATGGGAGCAGCCCCCTGCCCAGGCGCTCTATTGTCTGGATACATTGATGACGGATGCGGGCGTTGTGCGGCACGTACCCGGACAGAAAAACAAATGGGAGATCCATCCACAACTGAAACCCTTCGTACGTAGTCTGTTATCGAATTCGTAAGTATCGTTTTATTGTTTATTTCTCCTTCGACCGGAGGCCATTACCAACGAATACCTTGGGAATGCTTTATTTAGTGTAATATACTGATACAGTTTTTTTGAGATTTAGTAAGGACAAAGGTATGTCAGACACTGTTCTAGCTTCAAGAATTCTAGATCAGATCGTGAGTAGGCTTGTTGATGGCCTACATTCTGAACATATTTACTTGTTTGGTTCACAAGTTCAAGGGCAGGCAACTGAAGATAGCGATTTTGATCTTCTCGTTGTAGTACCGGAATCGAACTTACCTCGACACCAGCGAGAAACTCATTCCTATGATTTGTTATGGGGTTTGACCACACCTATAGATGTGATTGTGCTCACTAAAGAAGAGTTCAACCGCACTAGCCAGGTCAAGACATCTCTTGCTTCCACCGTTCAATCAAAAGGCGAGGTACTGTACATTGATGAATGATGATATTCTGGGTCGGCTGCAGGGAACCTAATAAACTTTCCAGAGGAATTTTGCAATGACTGAAAATATTAGAGAGCTTTTGTCTACACTAAAGGCTGAAATATCCAAGATATATGGCAATCGACTTAGAGATTTTTATTTGTTCGGTTCCCACACGCGCGATGAGCAGGATGGCGAATCAGACGTCGATGCGATGATCGTACTTTCTAACTTTGATAGTTACTCGGCCGAGATAGAGTAAACGGGAAAGACCGTCAGCAAACTTTCTCTAAAATATGACGTGTCCATCAGCCGCGTGATCGTCAAGGAGCGTGATTGGCTGACGAGCGATACACCTCTGTTGCGCAACATTCGCGAGGAGGCTATTGCATCATGAAAGAGAGTTCCAAGCAATTCTTAGAAAAGGCTGGGCGCGCTATTGAAGCCACTGAAGTATTACTAACAAATGAACACATGGAGTTTGCAGTAGGGCGCGCCTATTACGCATTGTTCTATGTTTCTGAAGCATTGCTATACGAAAAAGACTTGCGTTTTAGCAAGCACGGCGGTGTCCATGCGCATTTGGGAAACACTTCGTCAAGACAGGTCTCTTTGATGAAAAATATCACCGTTGGCTGCTAAACGCTTTTGATCGGAGGATCGTTGGTGATTACAGTGTTGAAATTGTTTTCAGCAGGGAGGAAGCCTAGAAGGTAATTGAACATGCTCAAGAATTTTTGCAAGAGGCGCTGAGTTACTTGCAAAGAACACCATGACCTGAATAACATCGATACTTATCCAAATCCTGATTCCCCCAAAGAACACGAATATCTAAAAATCTAATCCCCGAATTCGCGCCCAGAGAAAGAATTGCTCCGCTCCTTTCGTTATTACGCTATTTGATAGCGCAGGGTTTTTCGCGAGTCATACTTCATTGCTTTATTTCCAGTTTTGTTAAACGAATCCAAATCTCAACTTTTAGATACTTCTGCGAAATCAAAATCACTGTTTTGAGATGTTTTCGAGATTTTGGATACGGGGAAAGGCGATTATATGCACTCGATTTATCAGCTTTTTGTGTGCTGTTGCCAAAGGAAATGCAAATACTCTTGATGTTTTTGCGCCATTCGAATTTTTTTACACACCCATATCCAATGAGATTTGCATGCGTAAATAAACCTTCGTTGGACCATTCAGGGTTGGCACTGTAAGGGTGCATTCTGTCGGACAAACATCCCCACGGCGATCAAGTTTCAGATGGTTCCGGAAAAGCTCTGTCAGTGCTGGTAAGGCGCCCTCTACCCAGGACAAATCCTTCCGAGTTGGTAAATAGAATTCAGCAGTCGGTCCACCAACTCGCGCCATTGAAGGGTAAGCATGCTCATTGACTACTGGCCAGTCATAACGGGCGATGGTATCCAGATCGTCAAAGGAAAAGTATGGCGCAACATCATAGGTCAGCGTGAACCAGCTGATTTCATCGATCAGTTGTAGAGGAGAAGCAGCGGTGAACATCCGCTTCAAATCAGCCAGTGTGTCGTTGACTGAGATACCAAAGGATTCACCTGCTGTGCCCATCACGACTACAAAACGTGATGCTGCACCGGCTGGAAAGCGGATTTCAATTGGGGTTTCGTATTGTAGTTTTTCCCAAGGTGCCAGGCGGTAAAAAGCTGCTGCCGAAGTGAAGATGCTTTCCAGCAAGGGAATGGTAACTCCCCGGATAGAACGCAAACTGGGGAGAGCTGGGAATTTGCGATTTACATGTTGCTCTAACTCTTGCAGGGCTTGGGCTGCAAATGGGTGATCTCTTCGATACTCACAAAGCACGCCAATTTTTGCCAGCCGCGGGGTGATGGCTTGCACAAGTTCCTTGTTATCCAAAGCTAATATCCGCGGTCGGCGTTTACCCCCCGCCCCCAGGCCTGGGCGGCGCATGGCTTTGAACAGCGCTTCACAAACCTGATCGGCGGTTGGGGGTGCATTTTTGATTCTCGTAAGTACCACCTGATCGGTATCACTCACGAACATGAGATGGTATGGACGATAGGGATCGGCGTTCTTGGGAGTAACCCACATACGCGCCAGGCGAGTAGTTCCTTCCCACACTTCGTCGGTTTGTTTTATTCGTCGAATTTTTTCGAGAGGATCTTTGAACATTGGATGCTCCGGATGTGGTTTGCTGGATATCGGCAAATGACAATTATCCCTGTGCAGCAAGAAGCGATTATGACCTTGTCATGGCGCTAAGTTGCTTGAGATAAGATAATATCAGACTCCAGTTGAATTCTCTAAGAAATCT
>CAZUSV010000303.1:0-4668 GCA_964622645.1 uncultured Anaerolineales bacterium | reverse complement strand
AGAAGCGCTCAGAGCGGTTTTTTCTATACCTTAGCGACATTTTTGCGGTACACTCGTTGCGCGGTGACAGTCACTTACTAGGTGACTGTCACCGTGCAATGTAGGACAAAACGAGACACTATGCAGAAATTATTCCGCCTAAACTTTGCTGATTATCCCAGACAATTCTGGTTGCTGTTCTGGGGTATGCTGATCAGCTTTGCCGGGGTGAGCATGATCTGGCCCTATCTGATGATCTATGTCAGCGCGCGCCTGGCTCTGCCCATGACAGCCACCGCCAGCCTGATGACCATCAACGCCACTGCAGGGTTATTGGCTACCTTTATCGCCGGTCCGATCACCGATCGGGCGGGACGTAAAGGCACCATGGTCGTTGGTCTAATGGTAACAGGGGTATCGTACCTGGCGATGATCTTCGCTGACTCAATGATCGAGTTTATCATCTTGATGCTGGTGCGCGGCCTGGCAAATCCCCTTTATCGAGTTGGGGCCGATGCCATGATCGCCGATATCATCCCCCAAGGCAAGCGCGCCGACGCCTATGCCCTCTCGAGATTGAGCAAGAACATCGGCATCGCCATTGGGCCGGCTGTTGGCGGATTCGTCACCGCCACATCCTACAATATCGCATTTGTTTTTGCGATGATTGGCCTGGTTGCCTTTGGTCTCGTGACTGCACTCTTGCTCAAAGAGACGTTGGACAAAAGCGCAATTCAAGAAAGCCAGACTTCGTCATGGCAATTCGCCGGTTTTGGTACCATTCTGCGAGATCGGACATTCTTAGTATTTGCGGGCGCGTTCACGCTGACCCAAATCTGCGCCTCGATCATGTGGGTGCTGCTGGCAGTATACGGCAAGGATAATTTCAACATCCCTGAGAGCCAGTATGGCTTCATTCCCATGACCAATGCCCTGATGGTCGTCGTCTTGCAAGTCTATATCACCCAAAAAACGAAACATCGGCCATCACTTTGGATGCAATCTTTGGGCGCAATTATCTATGCCTTAGGTGTGGGGAGTATCGCCTTTGGGGATAGTTTCTGGGATTTCTGGATCAGCATCATCGTGATGACGTTTGGAGAGATGATCCTGGTCCCGATGGCGACGACCTATGTAGCTGACCTAGCACCCGCAGATATGAGGGGGCGCTATATGAGCGTCTTCTCCCTAGCCTGGGATGTGGCAACCGGGATTGGGCCGGTGGTGGGAGGCGTTCTCAATGATCAAATTAGCCCCCGGGCCATCTGGTATGGTGGGGGCTTGATCGGTCTTTTGGGTGCCATGTGGTTTGTAAGCCAAGCGCTTAGGGGAAAACCGGCACTTGAGGAAGAACTTCAAATAAAAGACCCGGTTCTATAGGAAATCGGGTGAACAAAATTATGTTAAAGCTGCTTCCATCAGGGCCTGAATGCGCGGCAGCATACTGGCCGGATCGGGGTGCAAACCTTCGATAAGCAGGGCACTCTCGTAGATCTGCTCAATGACAGTTGCATTCAGGTCGTCTTCCCCAGGTAGTTCGTGTAGCTTCATCATGATGGGATGGCTGGGGTTGAGTTCCAGCACCTTCTTGGGCACTTCGTAGTCACGATCTACCAGACGATAGACGCGCTGCATCTCCTGGCCCAGGGAGCCCTCCGGGTCAACCAGCCGGGCAACGGAATCGGAGAGGCGGTCGGTAGCACGCACGTCAGTCACGCGTTCGCCAAGATGCCATTTGAAGCGCTCGACGATCTTCTCGAAGTCTTTCTCTGGGAGCGCTTCGGGGGCAGGTTCCTCCTCAGGGGCCTGCTCATCAACTGGTAACTCCAAGTCTGGAGCAGCCACGTTCTGGAGCTGGGCATCGCCAAATTCACGCAATCCCAGCAGCATGAAGGAATCCATCGGATCCGTCAAAGTGATCACTTCATAGCCATGCTTACGGAAATAATCTAAGTGCGGGCTGCGAGCAACAGAGCGGTCGTCATCGCCGAGGATGTAGTAGATCTTATCCTGGCCATCTTTCATGCGCTCGACATATTCTTCCAGCGAAACCCAACTCTCGGGATGGACAGTGGTATGGAAGCGCACAAAGGGGTATAGGCTCTCACGGTCAGACCCTTCGGAAGCGATACCTTCCTTGATGAAGGGACTGAAAGCATCCCAGAATTTGGCGTATTCTTCAGGTTCTTCCTTTGCTAAAGTGGTAAGCTGTTTTGTCACCTGGCCAGTGAGGATCTTCTTGATACGCGCCATCAAGGCGGTGGCCTGGACTGATTCCCGGGAGACGTTGAGGGGCAAATCTTCCGAATCAACCACCCCTTGCACAAAGCGGAAATATTGCGGCAAAAGGTCTGTGGTGTATTCCTGAATGAGCACCTTGCGGGCATACAGCTTGAGGCCATCCTCCTTGCGCAAAGAGAACATAGTTCGTTCGGGTTTGGCCGGAATATAGAGCAAAGAGAAGATGCGCAGCGGGGCATCTGCAACAAAGTGAATGCGGGTGAGGGGGTCTTCGAAATCCAGGGTCAGGTGCTTGAAGAACTCGTTGTATTCATCGTTTTTAACTTCACGCGGGGTCTGTCGCCAAATTGCTGTCTGGCGATTGGATTGCTCATCAACATCTCCCACGAAGATGGGAAAACGCACATAGTCTGAATGCCTTTTGATAACCTCGCGCAGGCGGCTTTCGTTGGCGAATTCTTCAGCATCTTCTTTGAGTTTGATCTCAATGGTGGTGCCGCGCTCAGCTTTTTCAGCACCTTCGACAGTAAAGGTATCTTCACCAGTGGCATACCAGGTGGCAGCTTTGGCGCGGGGTTTGTATGAACGAGAAGTAACCCGAACCCATTCCGCGACCATGAAGACGGAGTAGAATCCCACCCCAAACTGACCGATGACATCAGCAAGCTGTTTTTGATCGATCCCCTCCTCGGCCGCATCCAGAAATGCGCGCGCGCCGGACTGGGCTATGGTTCCCAAATTGGTTGTCAATTCGTCTTTGGTCATACCCACACCCGTGTCACTGATGGTGATGATCTTTTGGTCTTCATCCACGCTCAGCCGGATATCTAATTCAGCATCCGGGTCAAGCACATCCCGATCAGTGAGCATCAGGAAATCCATCTGCGTGAGTGCGTCCGAAGCATTCGAGATTAGCTCGCGTAAGAAGATCTCACGATCGGTGTAAAGGGAATGAATAAGGATATTGAGCAGTTGTTTAATTTCGGCTTTGAATGCGATGGGTTTGTTTTCGGCCATACTTCCTCCTAAAATCGTTTCCATAAGCAAACCAGGAATGCGTGATCTTATTCCTGGTTTACGTACTGGCGAATTTATTAAAGTTTTACCGCAAAAGTGTTAGAAGGATGTAAGAAAATGCTGTTTTATCCTACACCTCCAGTGGTTCCAAGTAATCCCAATAGCAGACTGCCTCCAAAAAATACAACACAGCCGCAAATAAGTACGCCCACGATTACCAGCACGAAGATCAGCCATACAGGCAGCTTGCGTTTCGGTTGAACTGGTGGAACGGGTTGAGCAAGCGGTTTTGATGGTCGAGTGGAAGGAACCTTATCAGGGCTAGGAGGCTGACTCGCTACATCAGGGGACGCTTCGACGCCAAAGGGATCAGATGATCCACACCAGGGGCAAGATTCAGCGTTAGATGCCAGATCCGCATCACAGTTTCGACATTTCATCGATCGCACCTCTTGAGTTTTAGTTTTGTATCGCCAATGGTGATTATATCGCCATCCTTCAGCCAGACTGCCTCATGAATACGCTCGCCGTTCACAAAGGTCCCGTTGCTGCTGTTCAGGTCTACAAGCTGGCATTCACTGGATATG
This sequence comes from uncultured Anaerolineales bacterium, assembly GCA_964622645.1. GTDB lineage: Bacteria > Chloroflexota > Anaerolineae > Anaerolineales > UBA11858 > NIOZ-UU35. Next base: position 844 of record CAZUSV010000303.1, on the reverse strand, counting down.
ACTTTGATCTGCGCATGACGGCGCGAAGCTCTCCGGTCGTCGACTTGAATATCAGCGGCTTCACTTCGTCCGAGTGTCAATTGGCCCTGGAGAGCAACCGTTTGCTGTTCATTCAACACAAGCTGCCAAACAAATTCCGGCGCAGAGACCTCTGTGGGAAGTTCAGATTCCTTGAACACTTCCTGAGCTGCATCCACAGCCCGACGCAAGAAGCTGGGGGCCTGCGTCCAACTCCAATTCAACAACGAGGTCGGCAGTGGAATTACCTGCTCTTCCTCGCCATCATTGAGACGTAACTTGCCGCCGAGTATATCAAAATAGAAAGCATCAAACTCACCGTCAACCCTCGGTTTCAACCAGCTGCCAAAATAGGGTTGCCGGTCAGCATCCAGAAAGATACCCAGACCGTGCCCTGGCGCGCTATCGTCCTGAAAGATCAACACCTCGCCGCTGTCTCGAGATGAAACCGCATGGCGCAGTTTCCACGGCGAGGCAGCATCCAAACCGCCAGGATAAGCCGGGAAGGCCGCAGCGATCTCCCGGATGGCCTGCAGGCCTGTTTCCAGGTCAGCCGCAGCAGGTACCTGACCCGAGCGTTGCTGCCCCAGTGCGGCCGTGAAACGCATCAGGGCAGCGGCGTGAACCGTGCTCAGGGAAAACACTTGTTCAATTTCAGCGATGGTGTTTTGCATTATTCACTCCTACCAATCACCACAATGCCCGCGTCAGTGACTCTACATAAGTCACCTGGTTATGCTGCTCCCGCCAATGCCCCACACGGGTAGAAATATCGGTTATAAACGTAAGGCGGGACAAAATGGCAAAATGATGTAGTAGCAGAATG
>CAZUSV010000302.1:0-4735 GCA_964622645.1 uncultured Anaerolineales bacterium | reverse complement strand
GATTTGGGGGTATGCGGCGTGCTCCGCACGCCGCATACCCCCAAATCTGAACATTACCACGGGAGATCCTGGTGATCCCAAAAATGTCATATTCGTGGTACAATCAGATATATTCTATCTCATTTATCTATATAAAGGAGAAGTATTTTATGGCTGTATTAGTTATTCTTCTGCGGTTAGTGCATATCTTCGCCGGAGTAGCATGGGCTGGTGCGGCATTCTTCGTCGGCAGCGTGATCAGCCCCATGGCGCAAGATGACCAAAGCGTGCAGCAGTTCATGCAGAAACTCAATTCCCGCTCCAGATTCCACCCTTATATGGGCGCAGCAGCGACATTGACCTTTCTCTCAGGATTCGTGCTCTATTGGATATTGTCGGGTTTTCGGGGGTCCTTCATCACTTCGGGTCGTGGGTTGATATTAACGATCGGCTCCCTGGCCGGCACAATTGCCTGGGTATTGGGTTTCATCAATCAGCAGCCCACTGGGAAACGCATGCAAGCCTTATCCGAAGAGATGGCTGCCACAGGTGGGCCACCCCAACCTGATCAGATCACAGAGATGAAGGCCCTGGCGGACAAACTCAGCAACGATGGGATCATATCCACAATCCTGGTTTCCATCTCGCTGATCGGGATGTCGATTTCGCAATATATCGTCTTCTAAAATGTCAAAAACATTTATATCCTTGTGCTTACTTCTCTTGGTTGGCTGTTCGAGTGGACCGCTGCCCAAGGAAATCGAACCTGATAACCAGACAGGTTCAATTGCAACTGAAACATCGGCAGCTAGCGCTGCTCAATCAACACCAATTCCGGAACCAACTTCGACAGCTGAATCCATCTCAGTTGAGACAGATCCCATCGAAACCCTTGACCTGACGCAGCTCTGGTCGTATGGCTTGACCAGCATCCGCACCGGCGAACCCCTGATCGAGGAGGGGGGTGAGCACAATCTGGACCAGAGTTTGATTTCCTATGGGTACAACCTCATCGTAGATAAAGATGGCAATATACTCACACCAAGTGGTGCCCCTCTACAAGGTGGCGAGCAACTGATGCTCACAGAGCAATATCAAGACGACCATAATATGCGCGAGTACGCTCGCATATACACCATTATGGCGCCCATCAGGGACACGATCCTGTATCATTTCGAAGAAACCACCAAAGAGCAATGGCTGGCGATCACTGAAATTTTGACCATCAACAATATCAAAATCTTGGATGCTCCCGAAATCAATGGGCGCAGCATCCTGTCAACCGAGCAGGTGTACGACTACATCGCCAGTGGGGTTGCTGAAGGCAGCCCAGTGATGCGTTATCTAGAAGAAGCAGGATTGGAATTGAAATGCCTGGCCTTCAAAGATTTCGACTTCACCAATCCTGAAGGTGGCAATCATTGCCAAGAGCAGGGCATCCAAGTTGGTTCAGGCATCTTATTGCCATAGTGAAAGGAAATACCATGTCTATCTTCAAAAAAATCAAACAAGGTCTAGGGGTCGGCACAGCCAAGCTGGCATTGGAAATCCCCCGCTCCATCCCTGGGGACGCGGGAGAACTCTCCGGTAAGGTGATCATATCTGCCAAGAGCGACCAAAAAGTGCTCTCCATAAAGGTCCGCCTGGTCGAGAACATCATCGTTGATAGAGGTGACGAAGAAGAGGAAGATATCCTTGAAATGGCTTCTGTAATCTTGGACGAGCCCTTTGAAATCAAGCAGGATGAACAGCGGGCGATTGAATTTAAGCTGCCTTTCCAGCTGGCCGCCGCTCAAGAATCAGAGGGGGATAAAGTTGGACAAGTTTTGAACTGGCTCAGTTCAGCTTCTTCGCTGGGATATGAAGTGCTGGTGAAAGCAGATTTAGAGAACGTGGTCTTAGATCCAACTGCGTCTGAGAGAATTCAGTTTACTTGATAGGTGAATTCATTTCGAAGTATATCCCCAACTGGCTGATAACGCTCCTGCATGTGTTGTTTGTTGTGCTGGTTAATCCGTTCGTGATTGCGATTAATTTTGTGTTGGTATGGATGAATCTGGCTCAAGAGACCTCGACCAATATCAGCAAATTGCCTGCTTGGAGCATCCCGATTTGGATTCTGGCGGGTATGGCTATCGCCGCTGCGCTGATTGCGATCCAATTTACCTTCATTCGGGTAATAGCCAAAATATCCTACACAAAGTACCGCTGGCTGGATTCTATCGCCCACCTGCCCTACCTGCCTTTTCTAATCGCCTCGGATACTTTTATGTTCGGCGAATTGGAAGGCAATATTATCGGCTTCATTGTCTTCCCCGCCTATCTAATTACGACCCTGATCACGTTACCGATTTCTTTCTTCCTCTCGGTGATTTTGATCATTTGGGCTCGAAAAACCTCATATGAAGAATCTGATTAGAATTGAAGAGCTTTTACTCTTCTTACTGTCCATTTACTTGTTCTCCACCCTTGAATATGCCTGGTGGTGGTTTTTGGTGCTGCTTCTCGCACCAGATCTTGGCATGCTAGGTTACCTCCGCAATACACAAACCGGAGCCATCGCTTATAACATTACCCATCATAAAGGCATCGCCGCGGCCCTCTTCATTGGCGGCGCTATCCTGGGGAACCAGGTCCTGCAACTCATCGGCCTGATCATGTTAGGTCATTCCAGCCTGGATAGAGTGTTCGGCTATGGGTTGAAATTTTCGGACTCCTTCCAGCACACTCATTTGGGCATGATTGGAAAAGGTACAAAATAGCCCAACCAGCAGGGCTCCAAGAATGCCCGTGGTAATGCCCAGATTTTGGGGTGGGGAGCTACTCGACAGTTTCCATTTTGTACACGGATTTCGCGGATAAACACGAATTATTTTAATTTTTTCAAGTAATCCGTGAAAATGGTATTAGGCAACAGCAGTTTGAACACAGGATTTTTATAAAGCCTGCAATGGAAATTGTTCAAGATGCTTCTTACCAGCACATCATAAAGGAATTGTATACCAACCCCGATTTAGGTTTTCTGGGAGCGGAAAATTTCTTTCGTCTATTTGGCCTGGGCTCAGCCACTGAGCACATTCCCGCTCGAGGTCATCTCAAATTGCCCGCAATCGATTAAGGAGTTGCGAATGATAACCCTGTCCGAACTGGCTTTTTTCGTGGAGGATGTCAACAAGTTGGCCGCGTTTTACCGCGCACTTCTAGGAACAGACCCGGTTGCCCAATCTGAGGGGATGGCCATATTCATGTCCGGCGGAACCAAGATATTCATCCACAGACAATACTCGCCAGAAAAAGGGGAATTACCCCCGGAGAACCACATTGCCTTTTCGGTCGAGGATGTCGTTGCCGAGTGCCGTAAATTGAGCGAGCAGGGCATCACCATCGAAGTCGAACCCCAAGAGTATTATTGGGGACGCTCGGCTTACCTGCGCGCCCCCGATGGACAATTGATCGAGTTGATACAAGCAGAAGGCAAGTAATCATCAAGCGCTAAACACATCCCGCTTGGTGAAGGGATAACTCAACAAGCGACCCAAATAACTCCATGCCGAGGCATACGATATCACTGCCCCAGATTTTCGGTTTCCAAGAATTCTACCTGCCATCCAGGGGGTCACATTTTCCAACCGGTCAGCAAATATGTTGAAAACTCGCCGCACACGTTCTTGGTCTTCTGGTTTATCATCAAACTGCTGCATGACTAAATCCGTGATTACCATCCCTGGTCGCAAGGAGCCCACAACCAGCGGCGTCTCTTTGAGTTCCACCGCCAGCACTTTGGTAAATTGTGTGATCCCGGCCTTGGTGGTGGCGTAAACGGCTGTGCCAGGCACGACCGGTCCACTGCTGCCCAATCCTTCTAGATTGTATATCGCCCCAGATCCCTGCACCATCATCCCATTGACTGCCACACGGACACCATGAATAGTGCCCAATAGATTGGTTTCGACGATCGCTTTGGCTTCCTCAGCGGATAACTCCCAGGCCATTACCAAAGACCCTGATATCCCGGCGTTATTGATCCAGATATCGACATGATCGAAATGTTCTCTAGCTTGATCCCAGAGACTCTGTACTTGAAAACTATCCTGCACATCACAGGAGACACCTAGAATCCGTTCAGGTTGGTACCTGCTCCCTAACTTATCTACTGCCTCCTGAACAGCTGCCTCAGTCCTACCGCTGACCACCACCGTGCAGCCCAATTCCAGAAACGACTCCGCAAGACCAAACCCGATTCCTCGCGTGCTTCCAGTAACAACAACGTTTTTCATTGAGGGTTCCTTTCATTTCGTCAGGTGTGAATACTTCAATGATACCTAGCTCGCGAACACCGTAAATCTTTCTCGTATCATGACATCCGCATGATCTACAAGTATAACGCACCTCTAGGTCGAAGATTCACCAATGGCACTGGATTTTAAGGAATTTCCAAGCTATTGTTTAGTGGTTTTCTCGGTATATAACATAAACCTGCGGGAGGTTCCTGAAAATCAGTTTCAGGAGGATCATCCGCTAAAACCTCCCGCAGGTTATTAGCAAAATTGGCGAAAGTACCAATTCACATTTTTTAGCGAACGCCACGGCTTTCTTAAAATCTTAAGATGTCATTGCGAGGAGCTGCTTTTTAGCGACGAAGCAATCTCCTGCTCTTTGAGGAGATTGCCACACTCCGCTGCGCTGCGTTCGCAATGACACATGGGTCCACTGAAAAAAGCCAAAGAAGAGAGGTCCGTGCGGCATATATGGGGGT
>CAZUSV010000301.1:0-4779 GCA_964622645.1 uncultured Anaerolineales bacterium | reverse complement strand
TCACGTCCGGTTCTGTGGGGGGAGGGGCAGGAAACTGCCCCTTCTACCCGGCAGCCGGAGGGTAAGCGGCGCGAAAAGTCAGAAAATCGAATAAGATAGAGTTAGTGGAAAAGCTAAGATGCCGGGTCGCGAGGTTGAATTGAGTTCAAAGGTATTAGGCGAGCGATGTTCAGGGTCAAAGTCGCCGGGACGCCTAAAGCCAACGTTGGGCGTCTGAAATAATTGAGGTTAGAAATGAAAAAGATAATACCCCTACAGAATGCGCTGATCTCTGTGATGATTATTTTGATTTCAGCGTGTTGTAAACCATCCACAAAAACTACGTCCGATCTCCTCACTTCTGCCCAAGTGTCCGCTGGCACATCGACCTCAACGAATACGCCTACCCTAACACCCTCTATCACACCATCCTCAACGAACACTCCATCCCCAGAGCCCACATGGACATCATCGCCTACTCTGACACCCACTCCTCGCTTGTTTGCAATTAACATTGATAATAGCGATCAGATCCGTGAGTTGCTGACATTAGGAGGCCCCACTGGAAGTGCGCGTAGTGTGGCGTGGTCGCCAGATGGAACCATGTTAGCAGCGGTTTCAGGCGGTGGAGGTAAAACTGGCTGTCTTGGAGGCGGATGTAAAAATATTGCCTTACATATATGGGATATCGCTAATCAAAAAGGAATCACTAATTATGCGGAGTTTGAAGGTATTGTGGACGACCTTGCCTGGTCGCCGGATGGTAAACGCTTGGCCATCTCAAGTTGGGATTATCTGGTTCATATTTGGGACACTGTAAGCGAACAAGAAATACCGGTTTTAAAAGGACATAAACGCATGGTAACTGGAGTAGCCTGGTCACCAGATGGTGAGTGGATCGCTTCTACAAGCTGTGATGGAATTGCTCGTGTATGGAATGCGACCACGAGGGCGTTGAAGCATGAATTCACACATGTAGACAATGCATGGACAGTTGCCTGGTCCCCTGATGGATCGGTATTAGCTTCGACAGATTGTAATACGGTATTCCTTTGGGACATAGCAAACAATGGGAAGCTACTCAAGATGCTGAGGGAACACCGAAATTGTGTTATGACCGTAGATTGGTCTCCAGATGGGACCAAGTTGGTATCCGGAGGTATGGATAAAACTATCAGAATTTGGGACGCCAGCAGTGGAAATCAACTTATCGTTATAGATGCACATCCCAAATGGGTTATGTATGTGGATTGGTCTCCAGATGGCTCGATGATAGCATCGGCTAGTGCCGATGCTTCAGTGCGAATTTGGGATGCTGCCAGTGGAGAAATGCTGAATACGTTGGAAGGTCACGAAGATTGGATCCAACAAGTTGCTTGGTCGCCAGATGGCACAATGTTGGCAACTGCCGGCTGGGATAACACAGTACGGTTATGGGGTATTCCAACTGGAGAGGAGACTTTCACTGGCGATTTCGCATTTACTTCAATCAGAAAAACCGATTCTACAGCCACACCAATTGCAGATGACTTAACATACGATATCACATCTGGATGCGTAAAAATTATTGGTGAAGGTTATAAGCTAAATAAAATAATGAGTACGGCATATGGTTTGCCAGCACAAACAGCGCTGTTATCCAATGGAGATATTGTAATCGCTGAATATGGCGCAAGTACAATAACAAGATTGGGCAATGGGTCGTATGAAAAGATTGTTGATGAGAAATTCTACTTATCTCCAGCAATAGCAAGTCTGCCGGATGGTAGGGTTGCCTATGCCCAAGAAGGAAATAGAGTGAATCTTATTGATCTGGTGTCTGGGGAAATCACACAGATAGGTGTTACAGAGAGGCAGCTTATTGGTGCTTTGGCAACTGATAAATATGGAAATGTCTTTGCGGCAACTAATAGTGGGAACCTCTATAAATTTGTGCCAGATACAAAGCAAGAGATTGAAATTACCAACGAGTTGCCATTTGAAGAAAGTGCAATATCGGACATTGATATTGCTGAAGACGGAACTATTTACGTGGCTGGATATGGTCAAGTGATTGCCTTCTCTGAAGGCTCTTATTCTGTAGTAGCGTCAAATCTAAATTATGAACCAGTTTGGGTTGAAATCGCTCCAAACGGTGTAGTTTATATAAATGATATGGCTAATGGATTGCATGAATATCACCCTGCTACAAATCGATTATTGAAACTGAGCAACATTCCAGCCTTTGGTGATATCGTTGCCCTTTCAAACCAAGAGATTGTTTTCTATAACCCGAGAGGTTCATTTTATCGATACTCTTTTGACACCAAAGAAATTGAGCCATTTTTTCTTGGCTATGGGAATAGTAATGCCTTCGCTGTTAGTGAAAATAGTACTGCTTATTTTGCTTCCGCGAATATACCAGAAGTTCATAAATCGATTTTGATGGGCGCTAAGATCAATGGAGATATTACACCATATGAAGAGATAAGTTACGGCAATATACCATCAGCAGATTTTGATTTTGACCAAAACTTGTGTATAGCCACAGACCAAGGATTTCATTGTTATAAAGATGGTGAATTAGATCGCTCGATTAGATCTTCGAGCGATCTGGAAAGAAACAACTCAATGCAAATTGCAATTGGGCCGAATGGAGACTGGTATCTTATTGTTTCTAACTATTTGGACAGCACTCAAGTTTATCGCATGGATGAAACTGGCACGGTTACGACGCTGCCTATATATTTTTCATTATCATCTTTTAGCGGAGCTTATAAAATTTCTGGAGCAAGCATTGATGTTGGTGATGATGGACAGTTAGCTTTGATTGTATCAGCAATAGGTTCGAAAAATGAGGGCCCGTATTACCAACGTATTTATAGAGCGGATTCCGATGGTGGAAATTTAACAGAAATAGCAAACTTGGATTCTAAACGAATTGGTGGGATGGTTGATATTGCAGTAGCGCCTGACGGTGAGATTTTTGTTTTAACCGTCCAGGGTCCTGGGGGTGGATATTATGATCCAATCTATAAAATTGATAATGAAAACAATGTTCATCCCTTTGTAGAAATCTGTGGAGGACATGACCCCAAAAGCATCGACGTTGATGCAAATGGAAATTTATGGTTTAGCACCACAACTGGTATCTTTCAAGTTGTTCCCCAAGAAAGTGAATAATAGCTAGCGTGCTTGATTGGGCCTAGGTATATTTTAATCGAATATTAGTGAAAGATGTCATTTGCTTGCTTGTCCATTTGACGCATCTTTGATGATTGCGCCGCCCACCGATTAGTGCAGTTGTCAAGAAGAAAGAAAAAAGCAGGAAAGAAATGGGCGGGTGGACAAAAAAGGTGCAGCTAAAAGAGCCCTCGGCAGCAAAGTAGCGTGTGCCGAGGGTTCTTATTTAAGGAGTCTTTAAAGCCAACCACGCTTACCAGCACCGTGGGTTGATAAGCGTAAGCAGTTGATAAATCCCAAGAGTTGGGATTATTGAGGGGGCCTCAGTTCAGGTTTGAGAGCCAGCACCTCATCTGTGGGAGCGATACGTCTAGGGAAGCCGTTGCGGACAATGCGAGTGAGATGCTGACCAGCACCTAAGCGCAAGAGGCCAAATTTGACGAACTGCTGGCGTGTCAAACCCTGGAGAGCTGTCTCATCCATGCGCTGAGACCAAATGATCATCTTGTAGGCGAGGTCTTCGTCAGTGGAATGGCAAAGGGGTTCACGTTTGGAGAGTACATGCCAAACAGCCACGAGCAACTTGCGAGCAATGGCGACAATGGCTTGATTGGCGTGTTTACCTCTCTTTTTGAGGGCTTCGAATTGAGATTTGCAGTGGGGGTCGGAACGGACAGCACCCCAAGCGGCTTCGACCATGGCCCAGCGGAGTTCTTTACGGCCACGTTTGGTGATGCCTTTACCCTGATGTTTCTGACCACTGTCGTGAACACCGGCACCGATGCCAGCATAGCCGACCAGGTTCTTGGCATGCTCGAAGCGGGCAATATCGCCAATGGCAGAGAGCACAGTCATGGAGAGGATGACGCCCAGGCCAGGGATCTGCATGAGAAAGACCATATCTTTAGCCCAAGGATCGCGATTACTAAGGCAGGCCAGTTCCTGATGGATGGTTTCTTTGTGAGCAGTCAGATGAGCCAGGATGAGCAAGTCTTGCTCGATCTGAAGGCGCACCATAGACGAGAAATCCTGCTGCTGCCACCAGGAGAGGTTCTCTTCGGAGAAAAGCTTGCCTTCGGGTGGGATGAGATTGAAGCGGTGGATGAAACTGTGCAAACGGTTCTTGGTCATGGCGATTTGCTTGTGGATACGCCAGCGATGAGAGATCAACGAGCGCAGCTCTCTGACGTGAAGAGGAGGCACCCAGACTTCGGGGACCATATCGGCGATGAGAAGAGTGAGCAAGCGTTCGACATCGAGCTTGTCGGTCTTGACCTTGGCACCCGCGATTTCGCCAACTTTCAAGGGATTGGCGACGACGGCCTTAGCAACCAGAGGGTTGATAAGATCGTAGATTTCCCAGGCATTGGAAGTAGATTCGATGACGACAGCATCAGCGGGTGTGAGGTTCTTCTGAACCCACTCAGGGAAGCGAGACATGCGCACTTTGCGAGTGCGGAGTACCCACTCCTTTTGGTGGTTCATAGCGCCGACCACGACATAGTGTTTGTGAATGTCGATGGCGATGAAACGCTGGATGGGTATTGATTTGGGGTCTGTTTTCATGCTACACTCCTTATAGTTGGAGGGGCGTGGATTTTAGGGTCAAGAGGTACATCTACCGATACGGGTTCACCC
>CAZUSV010000300.1:0-4780 GCA_964622645.1 uncultured Anaerolineales bacterium | reverse complement strand
CGGATTGGACTCGCACCAATTGGCAAAAATACGCTTCTTGGCGTACTAATGTTCACGCACGCTGCGGGATCGGAACGATCACGCCTGGAAACGAACCAACCAAAGTTTGAATCGGAACGATTCAGACGAAACGAACTGACAACACCCACCAGCAGGTGCGTATGTTAAGCGATTCAATTATTTTTCAAATACAAAACCAGCTACATAATATCTCAGATTATAAACTTTTCCCAGTTTCTACAATCTCAAGCTGAAAATCATTTAATCGAACCTATATACAACAAAATAAATTACCATATAAAAAAATTAACTACACCTCTTTTAGTATAATTAATTCTTCACTTAATTTAATTTTGAAAATCATTTAACATATTTAATAACTTTTATAACCGAAAGATTGACTATACTTTGCTAACTTTTTCCCAGTATTATTATTATAAAAAGTTATTCTACCTGTTGAGCCTGCTTTATCACAAATTTTTGCTAAGGTTATACCAATACCAACTCTTGTGTTATAATCTAATGAATTCCAAAGGTAAGGCTCTACCCATGCTTTATTATAATCAATTTCAAATTTTTTTAAAAGACCAGAATCATAAAGAACTTGTAGTTCATCACTGCGTTTTGTTGTATATGTTTTTGTTTTTTTCTTTTGTTTTTTTTCAACTAAACTTTTAAGTACCCAGCCTGTCCATCCTACATCTGTTGGTGTAACTCTAAACTTTATCCACCCGTTTTTTTCTTCAAGAACGTAAAATTTTTCTCCACTCATAGTTTTCCCAGTCTCATCTTTAGAATAATTGGTACCTGGTCCAGTTCTTATATTAATGCCATCTTTTCCACAAACCATTGTATACATCACTTTATCAGCTTTTTTGACTGGTTTAGTTTTATTTGCATTTTGAGATGTTTTTACTTTCTCTTCTGGATTTTTGTTATAACCAGTATCACATCCAATCATTAATAATAAAACTAAAATCACTCCATAAATTTTTTTCATTGTTCCTCCAATTTTTATTTTTAATTTCGCTTAATGATCCGGCACGCCAAGCCCGTTTTTTTGGGCTTGGGTGCTTTTGTTAGTGGAAAACTCAAAATATTTTATCATTTATATGAACTTCAAAATCTTTAATTATAATATTCGAAGCTTTTTCTAATGCTTTAATTCCAGATTTTCTTTCATCTATATCAATACCTTTTATCTTTGAAAAGGAGTTCTTATAAATCTCATTACCTGAGGAATTATCAAATAAAGATAATGAAACATCAGCAAACGAAGAAAACATATTATATAGTTTTGTTCCACTTTTCGTGTCTGCTGAAATTATTAGAAAATAGTCGGCAGAATTTTTATTTTCAATAAAAGTAATACCTTTATCAGAAAGCGATGATTTAATTTTGGATTCTATAACAGGAATGTTTAACTGATCTCCGAAATTAGTTTCATTTGTTTCTATATAGAAAGATAAGCCTGAAATATTTAAAACAAACTTAGTGTTGGGAAGAGGAAAAGTTGATAAAATAGTTTTAATGATAAGCGAAGTGCTGTCTTGATTTGTAAGACTATTAAGGTCTAATTGAGAGTTAATAATTTGAATATTCTCTTTTGAAACAATTTTTGTGACATTAAATTTAGCAAAACCATTTTGACCTGAATTAATTGATTCAGTTAAATAACCAGCACCTTGAGTGAAATAATTTTTTATTGGAACATTCGGAATTTCAAAATCGGACTGCCCTTTATACATTATTTTAATTTTTAATGGTTCTTTAATTGGTTTGCCAATTTTTCCTTCAATTTCTTTTGAAATTGGAGTAATCATTATATTTGAAATTATTGAAGTTATCGAATAATAAATTTCATTTAAAATGAAAATATTTTCTCCATCATAATTAGTTTCAATTGGTTCTGTAATATACTTTGATAATGGATTTAGTGCTTGAAGATAGTAACTTAAAGATGATAGTATTTGATTAGAATTCTCAGACTTCTTTGCTTTATCAAAATAGTCCAAAGATTGCTTTATTGCAGAATTAAGTTTTTGCTTCTTTAAATCTTGATATACTTTCTTGGAAAGTTTATAAAATATCCAATATTCTTCAATGTCTCCCCAAGAATCAATCATTTCATATTTTTCAAGTTCAGTTTTTGTGGAAGTTATAATTTCAGATTTAAAATTTTCTTCTACTACATTGTTTTTTTCTATAATTTGATTAAAAATCCCTCCTGAAATATTAATATTTATTTCAGAAGATAAATCATTAAGAGCATTGTTTTTAGCAATTTGAATATAATTGCTATCATTTTTATTTGCAAATCCAATACCAATAAAAGATTCAGTATCAATCGGACGTTTAGTTAACCAAAAAGGTTTGTTATTTTCTGATAATAAGAGCGAAATTGAAAGAATGAAAATTAAAATAAAGAATTTTCTCATAAATAACCTCACAAATTAAATATGATAGCAAACCTTCATTTGAAGGTTTGCTATCTTGAGACCTATTAGAATAACCTATTAGAACAATTTACTTTCCAAAATAATATGCAAACGAAGCACCAATGAAAATTGGTGGCAATTTATAAGTGTCTTCGATTACCATATTATTGCCCATAAAGTCGTATTCGATTTTATAATCTGCTTGACCATACTGATAACCAATTTCTAATCCCCATCCTTTATTCTTCTTGAATCCAAAAAGTTTTTCAAATCCTATTCCAGCTTGAAAAGAAGGCATTGAAACACTATACTCCATTCCCTCTGCTTCTTCATTGATGGCAGTATAACCACCACCAAGTAACGCAAACCATCGAGTTTTTTCACCAGTTCCGATAGTTCGCATTAATCTCCCAGAAGCTATAATATCATTAAAAGCCCAGCTAGGTTGAGCTGAAAGAGCCCAACCCCAATTTGGGGAAGTCCATTGTCTAAAGCCCAAACCAGGTCCAAAGAATGAAGGCTTAACAGTTAATCCTGTCATTTTGTCAGCACTTAGGTTTACAGATAAAGCTAACACTAATAGAACCACGATGATGGTAATTTTTCTCATTTGTTTTCTCCTTGATTTTTTATTTTTTTAGGTCTCAATTATTCCAGCCTGATTTTTCAACACGTTTACCAGGCATTTTATTTTGTAATTTATAGATAAGGGCTTCAAATAATGGTTCAAGAGGATGGCCACTATATTTTGCAAATGCTTTCTCAAAAGTTTTATCAACTACTTGTTCTGTTAAACCTTGTAAAGGATTAGCTAAATTTCCCAATCCCCCTTCTTTTACAGTTTCTTGATCTTGCCAGACATTTTTCTCATTTTGTTTAACGATTATTTTGACAGTTGCTTTTTTCTTTTTCACTATTCCCAAAGTTGAGTATTCTGCATCAATAACAGAACCATAAAGCAACCCTTCTGTTCCTAACTTCTTTTGAAGTTCAGTTGGTGAAATACTGTTGAGCTGTCCTCCATCAGTAATTCCGTTTTCTTTAAGAATTCTGTCGGTAGTTTCCATATCAACTACATCATAGCCTTTTTCTTTCAAACCAATTATAAAGAACAAACGTGATAACTCAGCTGAAGCTAAATCAGTTGTTTCATTTGCAAATGGTAGAATCGCAATTTTAATCGGTTCGTCAAAAGTTTTGTCTTTTACTAGATTAGATGAAGCACAACCTACTAATAACAACAATGTTATGAAAGATAAGTAGAAAAATAGTTTTTTCATATTAGTCCCTCCTATTGAATTTTACAAATATCTCCAATTTTTGGAGTTATATTTGATTTAAAGTTTAAAATTGAACCATCTTCACCAAAAAAAGAAACAATACTTCCACTACCGATTTCTGTTTCTTCTCTTCCGATCTCAACACCAGAGATTGGGTCTAAAATTGGTTCACCTAGAGAATAAATGGTTAGCATTTGATTTGTTTTGAGATTAGATTTTCTGCCTGCATTAAGATATATTTTGTCATCTGAAACTTTTGCAATTGAGCAAGACCATTGCATTTCATTTAAAGCTGAAACCAAGTTACTCATCACTTGAACAATCGCTGCTCTAAATGCGTCTCCCTCTAATGCTTCATCGTAACCTCCAGCTTTTCCGCTCCCAAGTATGTTTGTGAATTTTCGAGTAGCTTCTCCTTGACCTGAACCAGCCCAAGCAATTTGTCCTGTAATTATATCAATTATTCTGATATCGACAGCACAAGTAGCAATTTGTTTTTTACCACTGGTTAGAACAATATCGTAAGTCTCTGTTCTCGTGCCAAACTGTGTGATACTGCCCGTTATTATTGCATTTGCTCCTAACAACTTGCCTAATTCAGGTGCAGTTTGTTCGTTAATAAAACCAGTTTGTCCCAACGTTTGCTCTTTCATTATTGCTTCTAACTTTTCACGTTCAAGAAGAATGAAACTATTGGTTTTTGATAGTTCTGTGGAAAGTATGTCGCTAATCCCTTTCCCTAATCTTCTTTGCCCATAAGCTGAAAGGTTTTCAAATTCAGAGATGAAAATCCTTTTTTTAGGACCGATCAATTTTTGCTTTGAGTATGTTGCAGTTATTGTATCTTTCTGTTGAACTTGAACAGTTGAACAACTAATCAATAATAGCAATACTACAAAACTAGATAATACAAATTTCATTTAGCTTCCTCCCTTTCTTTTTTTTTAGATTTTCATTTTTTAGATTTTATTTTTAAGGATCTTTCATTGTTTACTCCTACTTTGTTTCCACGTAGAGTAGAGACAGGTATTCAGATTTCCAGATAGATATTTGTTCTCCCAG
>CAZUSV010000299.1:0-4872 GCA_964622645.1 uncultured Anaerolineales bacterium | reverse complement strand
CAATGAATGCCACAGTTCCTATCTTTTTGTCAATCTTTGTCTAAAGTCCAATTTAGGGAGGGCGCGCGCCAACCACAAAGCCGAATATCCAATTGCTGTACCGATATCCAGCACGGTTTGGGGTGGCGGCTGTCGCAACTGTGTCAAAATTTGAATAACCGCGCCTTCCAGGGGACCAATAATGGGGATCTGCTCGATGGCTGCCAATTCCTCCATGTCAAGCAATACCCCGTCTAAAGGAAACTCTGTTTGTCTATTGCGCAACATCTTGAGCGCATAGCTTGATAAGGGGTCATCCAATAACTGAGGCACAATAGGCAATTCGACCTGCCCAGCGCTCTGTATTTTTACTTCTTCTATGCTTTTGGTTTGGTGTATCATATTCCACCCTACGCCATAAATCGTTTTGCGATTTGTTTGTATAGTATTGTCACAGGATCATCAGGGTACTCCACCACAAAAAGTTTCGCGCTGGAGAGGGCAAGGATTTCTTCTGAATGTGTAATCACAGCAGCAACTTCACCCTGATAGGCATCTTCTACCCGCGATTTGACCATCTCTTCTTGGAAAAGCTGGGGAGATTTATTGACAATCAACATAATATCTTTTACCTCGAGGTTTCGAGCAAGTTTTACAGAAATGCTAGTGCCCTGGTAATCCTGATGATCGGGGCGTAAGATGATCCCAAGCGTATCAGCAAATGCCATCGATAAGAGAATCTCATCGTTCAAACCAGGATGGGTATCGATGATCAATACATCCAGCTCTAAAGCTTCCAGAAGATTCTTGTAGCCTTCATCCAGCAGGGTGACATTGTAGCCGTCACGCAATACACGGGCGATATCACTGGCTTTGATGCTCGAGGGAATCAAGAAAAACTTTCCTTCAGCACTATCAGCCAAGCGGTCGGTCACATCGATGGCGGCTTCTTCGATCTTGCTCTCGCCCCATAAGTATGTGTTCAACGTTTTCCCCATACTTTTGTCATCAATGTTGAATAAGGCGTGAACTCCTGGGGATTGGATATCCGTATCGATGACTGCCACTCGCAAACCAATCTGGGCTAGAAGAGCGCCAACATTTGCTGATGTGGTTGTCTTCCCGGTACCTCCTCGGAAAGAGTGCACCATAAGTATCTTTCCCATAACTTCTTCTCCTAGTGAAACTTAGTTTCACGGATAAGTTTGTCTCTCTAGGAATCGCCGGGGTAGCTCCCAGATTTTGGGGGTCCAAATCTGGACATTACCACGGGAATTCCTAGAGATCCATAAGTTTTGTTGCCTGGCTTAAAAATCATATTAAAGGGTGACCAAGTGATTTGTTCGGTCACCCTTGTCAAGATGCTATCTCCTGACGACGTACCAAGCGGCTACATAACCTTCATCATCCTCGATATCCCGTGCCCGAATCCATTGATCCTGCACACCAATCTTGGCTACATCTGCGTCATCTAGCACCATCAACTCTGATGCATTGGGCATGCGCTTGATCAAGGTATCCGGGGCTACACGCGGTTCCCTGCGCATTGCCACGCCTTCTGTAGTTGTGCGTAGGATGATTTCATCATCTGTATCAGCTGTAGGTTTGGCGCTCTTTTGCTGCTGGCGGACACCAAGGGCAGGTTCGCCGCCTTTCGTCACATACCATGCCGCGACAAAGCCTTCTTTACCAGTGACATCTTTGACTTTCAACCACTTACCCTGCACACCAATTTTCTGCTGGGCAGTTGCTTGTGGTTCCATCACAATTAGAGAAGAGCCCACTGGCAAGCGCTTTATCAAGGTGTGAGGCGCAACTTGGGCTGTGGTGCGAAATGCCAAACCATCGGTGGTGGGACGGACAACCAGGCCTTTATCACCCGTCATGGGTGCGGCGGCTTTTTCTTCTTCCTCTTCGATGGAGTTGGACACATACCAGGCTGCCACATAACCTTGATCACCGCTTGGCGCCTGAACATGCAACCATTCGTTCATTACCCCGACCTTGCCTTGGGCGTTGGGCTCTAAAGAAGTCAATTCGACATGCAGAGGGAAGCGCTCCATCAGGCCGCCGGCAATCGATGGCGAGGCCCGGAAAGCAAGCCCATCGGCGGTGCCATATACTTTGAAGGTGTTATCTGGCACAGGTACTTTCTCCGGTTTCGATACAACTGCAGAGGCAGCTGCGGTAGCCCCGCTCGCCGGAGTTCCTTGAAACCATACCACACCAGTTATTGCGCCACTGGGGTCTTTACCCATATGCTTGTAGCGGTCCGTCAGGTAAAGTTTCTTGGTAGGCGAGTCCCCCCGATACTTATAGGGGTCTTTCATCAAGTAACGATTGCCCTCTTTGCCATAGATCACCACCCAGTGGGTCTGCAAACCAGCCTTCGGTGACCAGTCGACCTGTGCGATCACTGGCATCCCGGCAGCTAAAGCTGCATCGATCTGGCCTAAGGGTGCCGGATGGTTCTCACAAGGTTGATAGCCTTTGAAAACAACACCAGGAACCACACCAGGCATTGCAGCGGGTATCACCAAAGCACCTTGGAAGCCCCCTGCACTCTTGAGTTTGTTCATGAGCGTCTCAGGTGTCTCGTTCGCCCCAAAGCCATTGGCTACCATAGTCATTGAAGTGAGAAGACATCCCCAGGTACCAATGGTTTCTTTGTTCTGGTGTCCTAGAGGTACGTTCTTCCACTTAGGGTCATTTTGATAGAGAGCATCAGTTTCAAACACGGCGACCTCCTTTGTGTGCTATCAGCCCCAAAATGCGCGTAGGAACAGGTTCCTAAAAGCCTGTTCTACATTGGAAATGTCCAATACTAGCACCTCAGTACATCATACTAAAGTACTAAGGGCATTATAAATCACATCCATACACTAGGCAAGGCAGTTTTATGGATAAAAATTGTCTACTTTCAGGCCGATTGCTTGCCTAAGCATGAAGTGGAAATAGGGATTACCGAAGTATCTTCACAAATACTTTTCGTTCATAATCGATGGAAAAACCTTGTGTCAAGAAGATAATAACTAACCACACATTCAAAAGGACAAGGGAAATCAGGGCGTACCGTTGAAACCTTCGAGCAAGCCTGGTTCCATCTTCCTCTACTGAATTTAAAAGAGCAGGCCAATGACCTGCTCTCGAATCAAATTTGCGAATAATGTGGCTTATTTGTCTAAGCGTTCTCGCAAGGCTTCCGTCAGAGGCGGAATGATATCGTACAAATCACCCACCACCCCAAAGCGGGCTAACTTGAAGATCGGCGCTTCAGAGTCTTTGTTGATGGCTACAATGACCTTACTGGTGCGCATTCCTGCTAAGTGCTGAATTGCCCCTGAGATCCCACAGGCGATATATAAATCAGGGGAGACCACTTTGCCAGTCTGCCCTACTTGATTTACATAAGGGATATACCCGGCGTCAACAGCGGCACGACTGGCCCCGACAGCGGCCCCAAGTGCCTCAGCCAACTCACCAACCAGCTTGAAACCTTCCTGCGCCCTCCAGATTTCAGCCTCTTCCTCACTCAGATCACCAGGAGGTTCCAGGTTGGGGTTGTTAGACACCCCGCGCCCACCAGAAACGATCACTGCTGCATCTGTGAGGCTGACTCCCACCTCAGAGGTGGTGTAATCTACCACTTTCACAGAGATGTCATCCTCAGCCATGGCAGCATCGACTTCTGTCAGCGTGCCCGCGCGCGCCTCATCAACCTCGGGTTTGGCAAAGGCCCTGCCTCGCAATGTGACGATCTGCGGTTTGGCGCTGCATTGTACATTGGCCAGCAGCTTGCCAGCATACACTGGGCGCGTCGCAACTACGATGCCATCCTGCACTTCCAGGGCGGTGACATCCACCAAGACACCAGATTCCAGATCGACCGCAGACATGCCAGCCAACTCTCGGCCGCGTGTCGTGGTTGGGAACAGGATCACCTCAGGGGCACTTTCGGCGGCCAATTTGGCAATCAGTGCTGTATAAGGCTCAGAGCGGTACTCCGCCAAAGTGGCATCGTCCGCCAAAAACACCTCATCAGCACCGTGATGGAAGGCTTCCTGTGCAATGCCCCCTACATCCTGGCCAAACACCAGGGCGGTAACCCCGCCACCAAGTTCACCTGCTAAGGCTAAACCAGCGCCAATCCCTTCCCATGACGAAGGCAGCGCTTGACCTTTGAATTGATCAATATACACCCAAATTTTATTCGTCATCAGAGCACCTTCTCCGCCATGATCTTGTCAGCCAATTTCCCGGCGATGTCATGTGGATCATCGCCTTCAATGATTTCTGTGGTTACTTCGCGCTTGGGTGGATTCATCATATCAGGCCAGGAGATCACTGGGGTAGGTGCCTCGATCCCCAGCTCACCCAAATCCCAAACCGGGATTTCCGCCCGGGCAGCCTTGCGGATCCCCATGAATGAGGGATAGCGCGGCTCGCCGTAATCCTTGATCACGCTGACCACCGCCGGCAGCTTGCTCTGCACGACTTGCCGCCCCTCCTCGGTAGCACGCTCAGCTTTGATGGCCTCGGCGCTCAATTCAGAGATGGTCGAAACCAGGGTGATGGCCGGCCAACCCAATACCCGGGCTACCATCGCCGGCAGGGTTCCAGTATCGCTATCCACGGCCTGTTTGCCAAAGAAGACCAGGTCCACATCGCCAACCTTTTGGATGGCGGCAGCCAACACCCTGGCTACAGCGACATTGTCTGCGCCGGCCAGGGCCGGGTCGGACACCAGGGCAGCTTCATTGCAGCCCATTGCTAATGCATGCTTTAGTGCTTCAGTTTCATCAGCTTTTCCCATACTGATGACCTTGGTACTTCCGCCTTGGTCTTTGACCGTCTGCAAGGCAGCCTCCACGGCGTACTCATCCCAGGGGTTGA
>CAZUSV010000298.1:0-4874 GCA_964622645.1 uncultured Anaerolineales bacterium | reverse complement strand
GGCTGAAGAGGAGCAGCGCAGAGAACAGGCTGCGCGCATCCAAGCTGCCCGCGAAGAGGCACGTCGCAGGGAAGAAGAAAAGGCTCGTCGCCAGGCTGAAGAGGAGCAGCGCAGAGAACGGGCCGCGCGCATCCAAGCTGCCCGCGAAGAGGCACGTCGCAGGGAAGAAGAAAAGGCTCGTCGCCAGGCTGAAGAGGAGCAGCGTAGAGAACAGGCCGCGCGCATCCAGGCCGCCCTCGAAGCACAACGGCGTATGCAAGAAGAAATTGCACGTCCGACAGTCAAAAAGGCCAATAGCTCATTTGAGAGTAGTGGTACAAAGAAAATAAAGCCAGTTGTGAATCTTCAACCCGATGTGGAAACATCGCAGGAAACTAAACACACGGTAATTTTTGTTCCTGACCTGAGCGATGTGGAAGTGCGCGCGCAAATTGCCGCAGTGGGCGGCAACCCCAATATGGATATCAAACAGGCGCGTGCCATCATCCACAACGCCCGCATCGCCGCTGCAGTGCGCGCCCAGGAGAAGGCCACCGCCGAAGCTGCCGCCAAGGCTTATGAGGACAGGCGGGATGGCCTGGTCGCCCAGACTCAAACGGCGACCAGCAGCACTCCGCCTTCCACCGATCGCGAGCGCCTGGTGCAGGTTGCGCCGGGTGTCTGGCAGCGAGTGGGAGAGTATCCCCAGGTGGACAAGCCAAAGGCTTCGGCAAATTCAACCCCTGCGACAGCAGACTTGCTCAGCCGCTTTTTGCCTGAAGATCAACTGGCGGCCCAGGGCAAGTATAATAAGCTCCAAGGCCCCAGCAGCGAGACGATGGCCAAGGTGGCACAAGTCCCATCCACCAATGGAGGGCAATCTGGGTCCGTGGATCGACCGCCAAATATTCCCTATCAAATCTGGCAGTATATCCCCCCGGATCGCCAAAAAGCCATAGCAGAAGAATATGAGCAAAAGAAGAAATCAGTGCTAGCTCAATGGAAAGAGCAGGATATGGCTGAGACCGATCGTCAGGTCAATATTCGCAGCGAAGCGAATGATGCCACGCAGGTCGAGATATTGCGCCATCAGCGCAATAGAAATCAACAACAGAAATTGGCCGATTGGAAAGAGCGTGACATGGCTATTGCGGATCAGCAGGTCAAATCGAGTGCTCGATATTGGTTCAATAAAGTCAGAAATTCCGTAAACAGCACAATCAACAATATCACGTCACTCTTGAACAACGTTAAGAATGGGGACGGAGTTCAAAACCCTGGGAAAAACGCGGCAACTGTCACAAGTAAGAATCTCTGGTGGCAAAAAGCTACAGAATTTGTACGCCAGAAGATTGGATGGCCTATTTTCAATTCAGGTACTTCTTCAACTGCTACCCCGACACCTATGCCTGAATCTGTTCCACTTAGTGAACCTGGAGGTCTCGGTTCAGGTGAACAAGCTGGAAAATTGATGGAAGATTTTGTTGGATTGAAAAATGAGCATCCCGAATACTGGAAAGGTGGCGTAGATGATCTGACAGCGTTTACGGCATATATCTTGAGCATAGAATTCAATGATGTCATCCATGATGGACAATGCCGCAACGCACGAAACTTTACGTCCTGTGAAGAATTGATCAAGTATGCTGCGGGACAATGGTTGTGGTGGGATATTTACGAAGCTCGAAGGACAGGGGAATATGGAACCATCGAATCCTCAAGTGATACGAAAAATGCTGTTCTAAACTGGCTGGGCGAAGCTCTGCAGGCTACACAGGGCCGATTTGATAACTTTGATATAAGTAATGATTATGAGAACAATTGGAATCCTGGTTACATTGACATCGCGGCTAGTGTGCTCAATCCAGAACCAAAGCGAGATCCTCCATGGATAACCTGGGCAAATCCAAGCGAAATGCCAGGCGATTTTACAGAAGCTGCTATTACTGCATTGCAAAGTGCAGCTATTGGTTGGGGAAATGACCAAATATTATACAGATTTGGGAAGGATAATACCTTCTTCATTTTCTCAAAAGAACAAGATGCTTTCTGGAAAGGATTTGGCAGGCTTGAAGAAGAATGAAAATCGAAAATGATGAATAATCCGTAATGGACAGTGACACTTTGAACAATCTGTAACCTCGCCAGCTGTGTCATTGCGAGCGCTAGCAAAGCAATCTCCCCCAATAACTAGGGATTGCTTCGCCGCAAAAAGCGCTCCTCGCGATGACACAGCTGTTCAAACTCCTGTTGCCCATTACAAAATGATGAATAATCAAACAAAAATGTTCTTAGAAGAAACACCCTGAGTAAATTTGTTTGAAAGCTTTTCTGATGATAAGCAAGAACACAGGAATAATACCAACTGCGCACCTTTAGACCATGAATCAATGTAATCTTACTCTTGGGATTTAATCCGGGGTCTCTGGAAATTCCCATGGTTTTGCTCAAAGGGGATTGCCACGCTTTGCGCCCGATGTGTGGGAATTTGCGGTGCTTTTGTGCCACATACGGGTCTGGATTTGCCACGCCGATGGCGGACCGAGCCCCCCGGATTCCCAGAGAGTCTCTACCGATTCATGGCTTATAAGACCGCAATTGGTATAATAAGAGAAAAATTCATACCTTCCCTATTCTCATTGAATTATGGTGATCAAGGTACTAACAATCAGTACGGTAATCAAGTAAAATCCGGCAAATAAATTAGGGTGAAAGATGTCAAACTCAAAAATCTGCGTTACTATGGCATTGACTCTATTATTCTTTGGATACAATATCCTTAACGGTAGGTTTGGAAAAACTCCAAATGAAACTTCAACCTGGCTTCCAAACCCTAATCAGATAATTAATGGAAATGCACACTCATTAAAAATATCGCCAGTTATGTCAGTATTTAATAACCCAACAAAGGAATCACCAAAGCCACCAATCGAAGAATGTTTGGAAGTGATGCCAGAGTTAACTGAGTCCGAGAATTTACCAGGAAGTATATTGTTTGGAGATTCCTGGACAGATCAAATCCACATCGTGAATCTGGAAACTCGAGAACAAGATGTAATCCAAAATGTTGGATATTTTTTTAGCGGCCAGTCTCCCGATGGGCGTTGGATAGCAGCACAAGATCGACAATTATCCAAAGTCGTGTTGTTTACTGCAAAGGGGGAAAAATATGAAGTAGCAAGTTGGCATGAGAACTGGCGCAATCTCTCAAGTTGGGTGAACAATGATATTTTGCTCATCGAGTTAACGTATGAAACAACGAACAACAAATCCGATGAATTCCCTGTTGGGCTTCTCAGCGTGTCAACGGGAGAATATGAGGAAATCGACCGTTCATACCCAGAATTCAACCCTGAGTATGAATTTGCCTATTTCAAATCAGGTAGAACTTTCTATAGCTCAAACTTTTCGCGGGTAGCTTATCCTGCTAATTCTACTGGTAGCCAAGAATTCCTCATAAATTTATTCAATCTTCAATCAAATCAAATTATTGCCAGGATACCTCTAGATGATGGCGTAATTGTCTCTCCACCAAAATGGTCGCCGGATGGTTCACTATTGCTTCTCAAGACAAAAAAAGATTTGATTTACGATAAGCACACCATGGTCTTTGATGAACTTATTGCTGTTTCTAAGGATGGTGTAATACGACAACTAACCCGTTTCAGTGAACTCTACAATGAATCGGTGAATCTAGGGGGTTATCAATGGTCTCCTGATGGGCAATTTGTGGCTTTTTGGGTGTGGCCAGCAAGAAGCTATCAATATTCCATTCATATCCTGAACACGGATACCCTAGATATCACAAATTATTGTGTTACAAGTGAAGCATCTTACGGTCAAGTTTATGATCCCATATGGTCCCCTGACAGTAGCGCTTTTTTAATTGAAAGAGTTCAGTATGCTGATGAATATGACCCAGAAACCGCAATCTTTGAAGTGGTACTAATTGATATCAAAAACAATTTTGCTGTAAAAGTAATAGAAGGTGTAAATATCAGCCCATTGGGTTGGCTGATCAACAACCATACTGAGCAACCCTAACGAGCAGTACGTAGCTTTTTGGTTTAGGAATAAGAGTGAAAGTAGTCTGGAATATCTGTATGTCTTGTATATGGATTCATTGAGTGCTATTAATCAATGTATTTCAAGCTCATATGATCGTACGTCTTTCAAGCCTATTTGGTCGCCAAATAGCAATGCGCTTGTTATCAGGCGACTGTATTATGATGATAAGACAGATCCCAGTACAAAATATTCTGAAGTGATTTTGCTTGATGTTATTCGACCTCCCACCGAAACAGACCCTTTTCCCCATGCGGGTCCTACGGCTTACAAAATCGCAGACATATGTTCCCATTGGGGTAGTTGCTCAATGAGCCGTAAACGGATCGAGCCTGTAGAATACCCTGAAATAATTCAACCTCTAGAATAGTGAGGTGCGTTTCCCTGAGATACTGTTCCTATTAGAAGATTATTCAACGAAATTTATTACGGACCAAGCAGGAGAATACAAAGGGTAGAAAAAACGTTATTACGAGGAAAGAGTCTCAATACCATATCTCCCTGCGTTTCTTGCGGATTACCATCCCTGACTGGCCCTTCGACACTTCGATAAACTCTCAGTGCAAGCTTTACTCAGGGTAGGCTGCCGTCCTGGTTTTACTGAGCTTTGCCGAAGGAGCCATACCCAGGTCTACTTGCAGGTTGCCTTGTTGCTGGGGGTGGGGCGTAGGATCGCTGACGCCGCAGATTAGAATGATTACGCAGAAGCTCTCCATTCAGCGTAATCAACATCCGTCTCAGCGAAATCAGTGTTCCAAAGGACGCGTGCTCGAGCGTGTTTGACCTTGGTTATCAATGTCGGTAAGTACGCAAACGCAAGAAACTGGAAC
>CAZUSV010000297.1:0-4878 GCA_964622645.1 uncultured Anaerolineales bacterium | reverse complement strand
CGGAATGACAAATCTCGGAAGGTATTTGCTAAGGCCACCGACACTTTTGCGCTATACTCCGTGTCAATGGTGTCATTCGGAGAAATTTGTGATCGAACATATTCGTGATTAAGACTCATTAAGGACAGGATTCAGAGGCTGTGCAGAAATTCGTACACGCGCTGACCCATACCCTCCCAGGTTGGACCGTTTTGATAAGTATGCAGCGCGGCCAAACTCAGTTTGAGCAATTTTTGGCGGTCATTGGCAAGCTCTAGCAGATGGGTAGCCAGCGCAGTGCTGTCACCGGCGTCGATCAAGAAACCGTTTTCGTTGTGGCGGATGGTTTCATGAGCAGCGCCGCTGGTTGTGGCGATAGCCGGCAGCCCAAAGGCCATCCCTTCGAGGTAGACGATCCCAAAGCCTTCATATGTCGAAGGCACGACCAGCAGGTCTTGCTTGGCTAGCAATGCGCTTAACTCATTGGAATTGATTGCTTGGACCATTCTTGCCGCGGCAGCCACAGGAAGCTTGACGATCAGCTTGCGAACTCGACGAGCATAGCTGGGCTCAATATCCTGGCTCCCAATGAGTGTCACTTCGATTTTCGTGGTTGATATTAGCGAGCAGGCCTCGATGAGCAGATGGGGTTGCTTGCGGCGGGTGATACTTCCCAGGAAACACACACGTAAGGGCTTGTTCTCTAAGGCGCGCTGGCGAATATGCTCCCTGCTGAGGGAATCTCCCAATCGATTGCCACCGGGGTAGGCGATCACGTTGGGGGGCAGGCGGGGGATAAAGGGCTCTACGGAGGCGCGTGTCGTTTTGCTGTTGAACACGAATCCCTCGATGGAATACAAATAGCGCCGCTCGATCAACTGGTAAAACCACCGCATCCAGACAGGGTGCTTCTCGTTCCCCCGCAAGTGGTGCACCAGGGCGTAAAGCGGGTATTTCACCTTCGCCTTGATCCACGAGTTAGTTAAAAAAAGCGACGGGTGGCAAAGCTCATCTTGAATGAGCAGATCAACCTCGAGGTCGAGTAGTCGGGCCCTCAGTGACCTGGAGAGATTGTCAGCCAGGTGGAGGGGATAGTTGCGCCAGGGTAGCGAGACGATCTCGATCTGATCGCCACTTGATTTCAGATAGTCAACCAGATACCTGTCATAGATGAATCCCCCGGTGAGATTATCCAGGCTGCCATAGATCAATAGGCCGATCTTCAACTACACATCCATTCTAAATGATGCCCAGGCGATTTCGTTCTCCCAGAGCTGCACGGTGATGGTGTTGAGCGTATCAGCCTTGATGCGTTGGGTCAGTGCTGTGCACAGAATGCGGGAGAAATGCTCGATGGAGGGGTTCAAGCCCTCGAAGGCTGGTAGATCGTTGAGCGTTTTGTCGCGGTATTCAGACACTAAGCTGTCCAGGTTGTCTTCGATATCGACGATATCGACCAGGTAGCCATGCTGGTCGAGATGCTTTCCATGGAGTTGGACTTCCAGGTAATAGTGATGTGAATGCAGTGAATTTTCGGCCCCCCAATCTCCTCCGATCAAATAGTGTTGTGCCACGAAATCTCGTTTGACTGCAACTGTATACATAGCCTCTCCTTACCTTGCTCTTATTGTCATTGCGAGCGCTAGCGAAGCAATCTCTTCCACTGTAGTGACAGTTTGTTTCATCCGTACGTCGGTGGAATGCTGGTGACCACAAACCACACCAAATATACAAAAACTCCTAATGCTGTGGCGGCGATATAAAGCCCGTACGCCCAGCGCATATAGGGTTTGTAATTGTTGAAGCTCAAAAACTTGGGCATCAATTTGTGCCCACGTAGGACGACGAACAGCCCAAACACGGTCGCTGAGAAGCCGGTGAGGGCATGCAAAGCGGTCACGATATAGAAGATGCCTTCTCGTGGGCCACCCTGATCTCGCACTACAAAATCGCGGAAGGGCAATACCATCAACCAGAGCACCATCACCAGGTTGATCAAGGAGCCGGCGGTCTGAATCCATTTGTGGCTTTGGAAATTCTCTTTGCGCGCCAGGTAAAACCCGATGCTGAATAAAGCTGCAGTGGTTAGCATGATCAGCAGGGTGGCATCGGCGGCAAAGTTGGCGCTGGTTCCCAAAAATCCGGGGGCGTGTAAGATTTCATCCATGCTCGTTTCTCCTGTATACCAATAAATATGGAGTATTTCTCTCTAATTATATCAATGTAGGACAGGTTGGCAACCTGTCCTACGGATAATCGATAACAACCTGGATGCTCTCTTCGGGCTGCTGGTCGAGCAAACCATAGGCCTCAGCGACCTGCTCGAAGGCAATGCGCTGGGTGATGAAGCGGGAGGGCTTGAGCTCTGCGAGCTTCTTCCAGGCCAGATCGAAACGGCGCCTCTTGTCCCAGCGACTCTTAAAATCGGCCGCGATGGTGCTGACCTGGCTGCTGATCAATTTGATGCGGTTGCGGTGGAATTCTCGTCCCAGTTCCAGTGGGGTTTTCTTCTCACCGTACCAGGAACCGATGATGATGCGACTTTCGAGCCCGGCTAGTTGGATGGCAGCATTGAGTGCTGCGGGAGAACCACTCAGCTCGTAAAGCAGATCTGCGCCCTGGATGTCGCTCTCTGTCCAGCGTTGGCGGACCAAGTTCATTCTTTGAGGATGGATCGACAGATTAGCTCCCGCGTTGATCGAGGCCCTGCAGCGGTTTTCGTAGTTGTCGAAGGTGACCAGTTCGGCTAAGGGGAACTCAGCTAGAAGAGAAGTGGTCAGCAGTCCCAAAATCCCCTGGCCGAATATAACGACTTGTTCCCCGATCAATGGTTTGCCATCCATGACGAAATTGATCGCTGTCTCCATGTTGGGGAGAAAAACGGCCTCGTCAAGGGGAATAGAATCCGGGATTGGCTGCAGGTGCTGGGGGTGCGCAGTGAAATGGCTCTCGTGGGGGTTGAAGGCGAAGACTCTTTTGCCCAGCCAATTGGAATCCACCGCAGACCCAAGCTCGATGACTTCACCAACCATACAATAGCCATACTTGAATGGATAGTTAAAATCCCCTTCCAGCGCCTCGATGGTGGCGTCGGCTGCCAGCCCTTTTGCGACTTGATCTCGGTAGATCAATAACTCCGTTCCTGGGCTAATTGCCGAGGTGATGCTGCGAACCAGGACTTCGTCAAGCTGAAGGGCTGGAATTTCTTCTTCACGGATATTCACCTGCTGAGGCCCTTCGAAATAGAGTGAGTGCCTTTTCATCTTTAGAATCTGCCCCACAACAAGACATCATCTCCTGCCTTATCTATAAAAAATGGAGACAGCCGGGGGAATTTTGCGCGCTGAACTTCGACCAGGCTTTCAACCGCTTTAAAACCGCCCACGAAGAACGGCGCGATGGTAATGACGGCCACATCTGCCAAACCTGAACTCAAAAAGCTGGTGATCACGGAAGCGCCACCCTCGACCATCAAGCGCTTAATACCCTGTGTGTTCAAGGTCTGTAAGACCTCATTTAAATGCAGCTCTCCTTTTTCTGTACCTGCTACTCGAAATGTTCTACAGCCATACTGTTCTAGTTCGCTCTGTGTCGATGAATCGGCTGAGGCACTTGCAAAGAGCCAGGGTGGTTTTTGGTTGGATAACAGCCTGGCGTTGGGGGGGAAGCGCAGCCGCGAGTCCAGTATGATCGCCTGGGGGTCATCTCCTGTTACATGGCGAACTGTCAACTTAGGATCGTCTGCCTGCACAGTGCCAATTCCGACCAGGATGCCATCGTGTATGGCACGTAGCTGATGGGTGATTTTCATCGAAGCCGAGCCACTCAAGGTCAATGGCTCCCCTCTCCGCCGTGCGATACTTCCATCGATGCTTTGGGCATAGGAAAGTGTCACCAGAGGTCTATCCCTATCGCCTCGCTCCACCTCAGCCTGGCGGATGAGATCTTCAACAACCCGCATTTTTTGATGATGAGTTAGTGCTGATTTTTTTGGGGATACTGAGCAGGTGATCCATTCGCTCGACTTTGGTGCGCAGGTATTCCAGGTTCTCGATGTTGACGGTGGGCTCGATGCTGACTCGCTGATTGACACTCACCCCATGTTTGGTTAAATCTTCGATCTTGGCTGGATTGTTGGTCAGCAGTTCGATGGACCGCACTCCCAATTCATTCAGTATCGCAGCCGCAACGGTGTAATCACGCAAGTCTGCTTGATGGCCTAAGGCCAGGTTGGCCTCGACAGTGTCGAGGCCCTGATCTTGAAGGTTATAGGCGCGCAATTTTTCCAGCAAGCCGATGCCGCGCCCCTCCTGTCGAAGATAGATTACTACGCCACTACCTTGGTTGGCAATTTTGCAGAGTGCATATTCAAGTTGTTCGCCGCAATCGCAGCGGTTAGATCCCAATACGTCCCCAGTGAAGCATTCCGAATGCACGCGCGCCAGCACGTTCTCCTGGTTTTCGATCTTCCCAAAGATGAATGCCAAATGTTCCTTTTCGTCGGTATCATTTTGATACAGGCGGAGTTGAAATTCCCCCCAGCGAGTAGGGATGCGGGCGCTTACTTTTTGAGTTATCACGATCTCTTTTAACTTCATCTCAATTCTCCTACACTGCAATTATAATCGCATTCTATCATGAGAGGTGAACTATCAAAAAAGCTTCCCCGTCGTAATGTCCAGATTTGGAGGTGCGGAGCACGCCCGGCACCTCCAAATCTGAGTGCTACTCCTGCGATTCCTGGAGGGACACCTCGACATCGACCCAAGCGCCGATTTACAGATGCGAGACGGGTCATCGTAGAAAGCGATTTGGAAAAGTGCGAAGGATTTAATTGCTTTCGTGGGTCCACTGAAAAAAGCCAAAGAAGAGAGGTCCGGGGGGGGGGGGTGGGGGGGG
>CAZUSV010000296.1:0-4884 GCA_964622645.1 uncultured Anaerolineales bacterium | reverse complement strand
TTTATTCCCGTTGTTATTGGCCAGTTTGGGGGGTTGGGGGGGTGCCCCGACGGCCCAATACCCCCAAATCTGGGAGCTACCCCGCGATTCAATAATACTAGCCAGAATCGACCAAGGGTCATGCTATAATCGCTGCTGATATTTCTCGATCAGATTTGGGAGTCTTTATGGCCAGCCAATTCGAAATTAAAGGCATTCACGATGGGCTGCTGATCACTGTCAGTGATGGAGAATGGGACGAGATTCGCAAGGTCCTGCTGCACCAGATTGAGGACCAAAGTGATTTCTTCGAGGGGGCCAATTTGAGTATCGATGTTGGTGAGCACACCCTCAAAGCCGCAGAATTGGGCAGCCTGCGAGATATAATCTCCGAGAGTGGTGTCAACTTGCGGGCAGTGATCAGCAAGTCAATTCAAACCAATGAAACTGCCCAAACCCTGGGATTAGAGACGCACCTGGCTAAACCCATTCCTGAGCGCTCAGGCCGGGCATTTGACACTAGCGTTGGCGGCGATGAAGCCATCTTGGTAAAACGGACTTTACGGTCAGGAAACAGCATATCGTATCCTGGACATGTGATCATCATTGGCGACGTCAACCCAGGCGCTGAAATCATCGCCGGAGGGAACATTATTGTCTGGGGTCGACTGCGAGGAACTGTCCACGCTGGGGCATCCGGTGACGAAAGCGCCATCGTCTGCGCGCTGGAACTCACCCCAACGCAATTGAGAATCTCTGAGGAAATCAGTATCACCCCTCCACAGAAAGGAACACCCCGTCCGGAAGTCGCATACATCAAGGATGGGGCGGTCATCGCTGAAGGATGGGAATTCCATAAATAGGACACGAAAATGACCGCAAAAGTAATCACAATCACATCAGGGAAAGGCGGCGTGGGGAAAACCACGATCACTGCAAATCTGGGTGCCGCACTGGCATCCCTGGGACAAAAAGTGGTTTGTATCGACGCTGATATCGGATTACGTAACCTGGATGTCGTGCTGGGTTTGGAGAACCGCATCGTTTACGATCTAGTAGATGTGGTTGAGGGTCGCTGCCGTTTGCGCCAGGCAATGATCCGGGATAAACGCGCCGAAGGACTCTACCTGATCCCCGCCGCACAAACCCGCGACAAAACTGCTGTGTCCCCTAGCGACATGGTGCGCCTGTGCGATGAACTGCGACCTGAACAGGATTGGGTCATCATCGACTCCCCTGCAGGCATCGAGCGTGGCTTCCGCAATGCCATCGCCCCAGCCGACAGCGTCTACGTGGTTACCAATCCAGAGGTCTCAGCTGTGCGGGATGCAGATCGCATCATCGGCATCGTCGAAGCCGAAGAAAAAGGGCCTGCACAATTGATCATCAACCGTATTGATTCCGAGATGGTTCGGCGGGGCGATATGATCGGCACAGAAGACATTGTCGATCTATTAGCCATCAACTTGATCGGCATCATCCCCGAAGACGAAAACGTGATTATCAGCACCAACCGGGGCACCCCCATTGCCCTGGATGGCAAATCCCCGGCCGGGCAGGCAATGCAGAATATCTCCCGCCGCATGATGGGTGAGGAAGTGCCCTTCATGGATCTGACAGTTCAAGCAGGCTTCTTCAAGAAACTTTTCTCCGCAGGAGGCAGGTCAAATGAGTGATTTCATCGGTCGCCTCACTGGACGCAAACGCAAAAGCGCCTATCAAGCCAAAGAACGGCTGCAACTGGTTCTGATCCACGATCGCACCAACCTCTCCAGCAAAGTTATAGAAACCATGAAAGACGAGATCATCGAAGTCATCTCTCGTCACATTGAAATTGAGCCCAACTCAGTCAGCATCGAGCTCAACAAAGATGGGCGCGAGCAGCGACTGATCGCCGATATTCCCATCCTCGGGCCCAAGAAACGAAGATAAATTTTGTCATTGCGAACCGCCGGAGGCGCGCCGCTGGCGAGTGAAGCAATCTCTCGCATATTGGGGGAGATTGCTTCGTCGTATAATGCACTCCTCGCAATGACACACGCAAGTTATTATGCAAAATATCTCCTGGCGTCACTTTGATTACTGGTTGATGGGGGCGGTAGCCTTACTCACCTTATTCGGCATCATCATGATCCGTTCGGCAATTGCCGGAAATATCGAGTTAATCGAGCAAAATACCGTTCAGAAACAGATCATCTTTGCGCTGACCGGTTTCGTCGTTATTGCCATCATCGCCTCCATCGATTACAAGATCCTGGCTGCCCTCAGCCGACCCTTGTATGTCGGCACTGTCATCGTGTTAGTCATTCTGGTTTTTTTGGGTGACGCTCTTTTTGGTTCGGCACGCTGGTTCGTCGTGGGGCCGATCCTGATCCAACCTTCAGAGCTGGCAAAAATCGTTATCATCCTCGTACTGGCCG
Organism: uncultured Anaerolineales bacterium; assembly: GCA_964622645.1. Taxonomy (GTDB): domain Bacteria; phylum Chloroflexota; class Anaerolineae; order Anaerolineales; family UBA11858; genus NIOZ-UU35. The sequence continues at coordinate 2,485 of CAZUSV010000296.1, read as the reverse complement.
ATTTCTTCTCGCGGCATATGGACAAGATTTACGATATCAGATGGGTGGCGCGCAGCTTACTCTTGACAATTGGTTTGGCGATGTGGATTTTGCTGCAGCCCGATTTAAGCACCTCGATCGTGATCTTCGTGATCTGGTTTGCATTGGTATGGGCTGCGGGACTTGATGTCAGACATGTGCTCTTCGCAGGGAGTGTGGGGATTCTCGCTTTGGGCATTTCCCTACCCTTGATGCTCTTAACCTATGACCCTACCAGAGAGGGAGGCTTGATCAAAGCATACCAGGTGGAGCGCATCATCAACTTCCTCTTCCCCGATCCCAACGCCCGCCATGGAGCGATCTACAATGTGCAGCAAGCCTTGGTGAGCATCGGCTCTGGGGGGTGGTTTGGCAAGGGTTATGAAAGCGGCACCCAGGTGCAGTTACGCTTCCTCAAAGTGCGTCATTCTGATTTCATCTTCTCAGCCCTGGCAGAAGAATTCGGTTTTGTGGGGACGATCGTCGTGATGGCATTGCTGATCTTCATCATCCTACGCTGCCTGCGGGCCGCCAGATTAGCCAGCGATTCGTTCGGGGCGTTGATCGCCTATGGAGTGGCAACCATCCTGACTTTCCAGACCATCGTCAACATCGGCATGAACTTGCAGCTCCTGCCCGTGACGGGGCTGCCTTTGCCTTTCGTCAGCTATGGAGGCAGTTCGCTTCTATCCTTGTTGTTGGGAATTGGCCTGGTTGAAAGCGTGATCCTGCGTCACAAAGCCCTCGATTTCTGATAAAATCAAAAAAAATGGGCCTGCCTATGGGCGAGCACAGCTGCCCATAGGCAGGCCCATTTTTTGTTTGACCCAAATCTGACTGAGGAATAATGCCATTGAAATCATCACAACCTGCCCGCGTACGTTTCGCCCCTTCCCCCACCGGTAGGACTCACCTAGGGAGCGGTCGCACCGCCTTATATAACTTCCTGCTGGCCCGCCAAACTGGGGGGCAGTTCATCCTGCGTATCGAAGACACCGATCAAAAACGCTACGTCCCTGGTGCTGAAGAAGAGCTCATGCAGAGTCTGCGCTGGCTGGGCCTGGATTGGGACGAAGGGCCTGATATGGGTGGCACTTGCGGCCCATACCGGCAGACCGAACGTAGAGAGTTTTACGATCAATATGCCCGCCAACTGGTCGAGAGCGGCCATGCCTACTATTGCTTCTGCGATGCACCCAAAGCAGACGAAATGCAAGAGTCTCAGGAAAAAGAAAAGCGCCAGCATCGCGATATCTGCCCAGACAGAGAATTACCTCTCACTGAAGCTGATGCGCGCCGCTCCACAGGCAAAGCGCATGTCATCCGCTTCAAAATGCCGGCAGAGGGAACGATCACCGTCAATGATGCCATGCGCGGGGAGATCAACGTCGAAAACAGCACCCTGGACGACTACATCCTGGTGAAATCCAATGGGTTGCCGGTCTACCACTTGGCTGTGGTCATCGATGACCATCTGATGAAAATCACCCACGTCATCCGCACCTCGGAGTGGCTGCCGACTTTCCCACTCCATGGACATATTTACGATGCCTTTGGGTGGGATCAGCCCATCTGGGTACACCCTTCCATCTTCCTGAAACCGGACGGCAAGGGCAAGATGAGCAAACGCGACACAGATTCCCTAGTGAGAGATGGCAAATCGATCTTCGTGAGTGATTTCAAGGACTTAGGCTATTTACCAGCTGCAGTTGTAAACTGGATGGCCTTGATCGGTTGGAGCTATGACGATAAGACCGAGTTCTTCACCCTCGAGGATCTGGTCGAGAAATTCAGCCTGGAGAAACTCAACCCTGCCCCAGCTGCGATCAACTTCAGCAAACTGGACCACTTCAACGGCCTGCACATCCGCGCCATGGACTCCGCTGATCTTGCAGAAGGTATTCGACCATTCTTCGAGAAAGAAGGCTACGTAATCGACGACCCAGAAAAACTACAGCATGTTGCTGAGGCATTACAAATTCGCTTAGGAACACTCGCTGAAGCACCGCAGAAAGCTGGCTTCTTATTCGAAGATGATATCCACCCTGAACCTGAGACCTTGATCGGTAAGAAGATGAACGCGGCTGAATCTCTCGCCATGGCAAAGCGCATCCATGAACTGGTCGCCTCTCTGCCAGATTTCAGCGAGGCAACAGCCAATCAACCGCTGCGCGATCTGGCGGCGGAGCTGGGATTGAAGGCCGGGCACGTCTTTGGATTTCTGCGCAACGCCATTACGGCTCAAAAAGTCAGCCCGCCCATCTTCGAGACAATGACCATCATCGGTCGCGAGAAAGTGCTCGAGCGCATAGAGCAGGCGATTGGAATGCTGGAAAAGCTGGCCGGCAGATGAATCTGCAGCAACGTTTGAAAAGCCGCTCTGAGCGCTTCTCCACAGCATTGTTGTCATTCCGCGGGAGCGTCTTTTTGCGACCAAGGAATCCCCCAGGCCTAACTTATCAGGGAT
>CAZUSV010000295.1:0-4944 GCA_964622645.1 uncultured Anaerolineales bacterium | reverse complement strand
TCCGTAAACTCCGTTCGCAACGCCACGCCGTGCGGCCCTTTGGGCAGGCGCGCAGGGCGATGACATCGTTGAGAGTGTCTTTCTGCACTTCGTGCATGAGCAGCGTCCCAAACGCTGTGGATTCCCCTTCGGGGATCGGAATGACATAAATGCAACAGATGCAAGATAGTTTAGCAAGACAATATCTACCTATTCTCGTATAAAAATATGAATGGCGGAATTCGCCCGACACGGCACCAGGGGAGCTGTTGGCGATACTTCATCGAAGGCTGCACTCTCAGCAAACATGGTCGCAAACCCGCCATACAGGCGCGCTTCGATCAAAATCACATCGGCTTCGTTAGCCCATTGATTGGCCAATTGCTCGCTCCACCAACCATAACGTCGCAGTTCATCGGATTCTCCGCCCAACCGGAAAGAATAGCCACCATTGATTTGGGGTGGATAGATCCCTATATCTGGCAAGTAGAGCAAAGGCACCGTGGACAAGCCCCCCCACCAATACACCTGTGACCCGGCCGGAACCTGCTCCGCAAGATGCGCCCCCCCAGCCTCATAGGAAGCGATCACATCCCAGCCACAATCGCGGTCACCGGGGGAGAATCCCAGCCCCAAGGATAATAAGGTTCCCAGTACCAAGAACACGCTGAAAGCGGCCGCAACTGGCGAATATGTCTTTCGCTTTTCAGGTCCGACAAATCTACCCCACCATACCGGTCCAAATCGTAATAAGATGATTCCGATCACCAACCCCAGGATGATCGGCACTCCTGCTCGGAGAGTCTCCGTAGCTGTATCGAAAATATCTACTTCAGCCCAGCCAAACTTATTTGAGAGAATGCTCCACAACTCCACTTTACCCGGCTGGATTCGAAAACCGCGCAAGCGCGGCACATCCAGGCGCAGAATGCCACCAGAAACGCGCTCGATAAAGCGATGGCTGGCCCATATTCTCAGCGCGCTGTACCCTACCCCCATCGAAAGTATCAGAACTAAAGGGTAGGAAAGCCACTTCCCAACCCGCTCGGTAAACTGCTCCCGGAAGGTATAAACCAGGATCACCAGCAGGATGCCCAGGAAACTAAAGAAAGAGAGATAGGTGGGGAAGCAAAAGACACAATAATTCTTGCCCAGCGCAGCCCAAAGATGGAAACCAAATAACACGCCAAAGGTCACAGATAGGTATACCGCCGCCCGAAAACGCCAATTTGAGCGCCAATTCTTTCCCCCGGGCCAGTGAATCCAGGCAAATAATACCCCAACAATGGCAAAGAACTGAATGCGGACTGCCTGAAAGAAGCTCATTAGCCGATCAGAAAAGCCAATATCTGGGTTCCAACTGGGTAGTGAACCAGCGGGTTTCGCCCAAGTCTCAAAGTACGGAATCCACTCTAAAGGCAGCCAGGCAACCCACAACTTCAAGATGCCCGGCCAATATAAAGCATGCCCCAGCCCTACCACGAGAATCCCTACGATCAAACTCCAATAGCCAACTCTCCTGCCATACTCCCAAGAGAGATACAAAATCAAAATCGGAAGCACAGGGGTCATATTGAGGCGCGTCAACATCATCAAGCCAGCCAGTGCAGTACCCAGTAGCAACTGCCAGGTGGGGCGCTGATTTCCTAGGGTGAGCACCAATACCCAAACGAACATACAGGCCACCAAACCCTGAGAAGCCATCACGCTATAGGTTTTGATCAAGGGGATATTCAGGGCAATCAACCACACTGCCGCAGTACCCCACCAACGACTGCCTACTCTGCGAGCGAGGAACCACACTCCTAATAGGGTCAATACTCCCAGGAGAACCGCCAGATATCGGCCTGTGCGGATACCTGGGCTAAACAATACCTGGACATAGCCCGGGATCAAAAATGAAAAGGGCATATGATTGCTCCAGGGGCCATAGTCCTGGAATGGCGTATATTTCCCGGTGGCAAACAAGTAGCCTTTCAACAAATATGCCCCCTCGTCCAAGATCGAGGACTGCGTATGCGCGTAGACCCAGGACTGGATTGTATACACCAGGCCGCCCAGGATCGCCAATCCTTCCGCAAGCCATGGAGTTGCCCATATCTGTGCAAAACGCGATTGTGCGCTCATCAAAGGATTTCCTTCCCTAAATGCTGCAGATCTGCATCGACCATCATTTTGACCAACTCCTCAAAACTAACCCGTGGTTCCCAACCCAGGATCGTGCGCGCACGTTCTGGATCGCCTACCAGCAGATCAACCTCAGCAGGGCGATAAAAACGCTCATCCAGAATCACATAATCCTGATAATCTAAACCGACATGACTGAACGCCACCTCACAGAAATCGCGTACCGAGTGAGTTTCGCCCGTACAAACCACGTAATCATCAGGCTGATCCTGCTGGAGCATCAACCACATGGCTTCAGCATAATCGCCTGCATAGCCCCAATCACGTTGGGCATCCAGATTCCCTAAGCGCAGTTCATTGGCTAATCCCAGTTTTATGCGTGCCGCTCCGTGAGTGATTTTCCTGGTGACATACTCCATGCCTCGGCGCGGACTCTCATGGTTATATAAAATCCCAGCACAGGCATACATATCATAATTCTCACGATAAGTAACCGTGATCCAGTGCCCGTAAACTTTGGCCGCGCCATAGGGATTGCGCGGGTAGAAGGGGGTACTCTCAGTTTGAGGGACTTGCCGCACTTTCCCAAACATCTCACTCGAGGACGCCTGATAAAAGCGGGCACCTGGGCTAACCAAACGGATCGCCTCCAGTAATCGGGATACACCCAAAGCAGTGATATCTCCTGTGACAACAGGGTGGGACCATGAACCTGCTGGGAAAGACAGCGCCGCAAAATTATAGATCTCATCAGGAGAATGCTCTTCCATGATGGCTACCAGAGATCCCTGGTCGAGGAGATTACCCTCAAGCAAGGTGATTTCGTCCTGAAACTGCTTGAGATTCTCATATGTGATCATACTGGAGAAACGATCCAGGCCAAGCACGCGATAACCTTTTGACAAAAGCAATTCCGCCAGATATGAACCGTCTTGACCTGCGATCCCTGTTATTAAAGCAGTAGGCATGAATTTCCTCGCATGAATAATCCTTACAAATCAGCGGCTGATTATAATGGCTTATGCAGTCTGGTCAAGCTTTGGCGCTAACGTCTCTCCAGGAATCGACGTGGAACCTTCCAGATTTAGGGGTGAACGGGGTGCTCCGCACCCCGTTCACCCCTAAATCTGGGGGATTACCCCGGCAATTCCTAGAGACTGACACTATCTATGCTGGCGACGCGAGCCCAATCCCAAACCAGATACAAAACAGAGCTCGCCAGGCCCAAACCAAAAACTTTAAATACATCCACGACAGGCCAATCAAGCGCAGTGTAGCGGCGTAAATACCACGGGACAAACCAGAGTATCACCAAACCTGCACTTACCAACATCCTGCGCAACCACGGATCTTGTGAACGTTGTTGGTCAAGCATAACCCAGGCCGCCATGGCGATCTGCATACAGGTGAAGGACAATCGATAACGGGGATTATCCCATTGATCCCCACCACTGCGGAAAGATGCCGAGAAGATAACAATCCAGACGGCAATACTGATACCAATAATCACCCATTGGCGCGGCTTGCGCAGGGAGCGCAATGGCGCGTATATCAAGAAGGGCAGCAGCAATGTCCATCCAAGCGCACGCCAGATGGCGATCGATCGCCAAATCCAATTTCCGCTGGCGATCATTGCTGCAGGCAGGAAAGGCTGCACAACACCATAAACCAAAACCACCCATTTATACAGGTTGGCAGAGATATTCTGAGAAAGCTTATACATCCACCCTGAGGCCTGCTGGCCGAGTATCGTTTGCCAGATCCCAGTACGCTCAATCCAAAATTGTAAAACGCTAACAGGATTGGTCAGATCGCCTTGTGAAAGCTGGGCTCCAAAAAACCATAAACCCGCCAAACCAACAGCCAACAATACGCCCGCAATTGACCATAAACGCCAATCTTGCAACCAGCGGCGGTTTAGCATGAATATCGCCATCAACCCAAGCGCGACAACCAATAACATCGTAAAAGCCGGTGATAGAGGCACGGAAAAGAGCAAGGCACCTAGCAACAACATACCACCCACCCAGGTCCGTTCCCGCACAGCTAACACCAGACCGTAAACTGCCATCGCAGCTAAAACCATGGTGAAGGCTTCACGCATCTGTGAACTGCCCAACAATACGGCCTCTGGGTAGAGCGCAAATATCCAGGCAGCCACTTTGGCAACCTGTTCATCCCACAATCGCTTCACAAAAGCCCAGGTGAACAATACAGCCAACGTTGAAACCGCAGCCGTCAGGACAACCATGAGCAACGGTTGATGAACGTCTGCGCCGAGATAACGGTAAATTGCTGCGCTGAAGAACAACAGACCCCCATATTGATCGACGGATTGATAAGCTTCAAAAGCATCCCCTAATGAGCGCTCAGATTGGGCCAGTTCCCAGGCGGCCGTGTCACGTTCATGCGCATCAGCCATAATATACCCGGCGACTTCCGCTTCGCTTGCATATCCCCAAAGGGGGAGGGCGACAAACCAAAAAACACCTAAGATCAACCGCAGAAGCACAGCCCCTAACATCAACCAGACAAGCCAGGCAGGGACAGACTCCTTTTGAGTGGCCAGCAGACTCCCATAGATGAGTCCTGCTCCCAAGAGGGATACAACAAAATACGATCCCCAACCCTGCAGCGATCCAAATCCCGAAGATACCCAGGCCAATCCAAGCGAGAGGGTAATCAGCCCAACACCGATAATAAATATTCGTCTCATCATGAGTCTTTCAATTCGGCTGTTCGCCAGCGTAACGCGGGCACTCTCGTGCCCTACTACCTTGACAATCTCAACTTTCAGACGAGAAGCCCGAAAATAGGGGGTACGGGGGTGCTTTGCAC
>CAZUSV010000294.1:0-4968 GCA_964622645.1 uncultured Anaerolineales bacterium | reverse complement strand
CATTTGGCTCTTATAGTCAGTTGTTAATGTTCAAGATGTTGTTACCCAATACAGAAAATGGCAAAAAAAATAAACTTTGCGATCTGCCCGTAGGGCCACATAGTGTACGTCTTTGCGGTGAAATTTGGAGCTGATTTTTGCCCAGCCACACTTCAAAGGGAGACTACCTGATTGACAAAACTTGAGAAAATCCCTAAGGATAGAATTCCAATATCTCATCCAATGTTTCCTCAGCAACCCTATGATCGAATGCCAGCCAAACAAGCAATTTGCCCGACTGGAAATAGTAATGCTTTTGTCCAAGCCCATCTAGCTCATAGATCAAGCGATCTCCGTCATCTCGTTCGCCCAGAGGAGTAAAGGGAGAATTGCCTTCGGCGATACGCATCTCCATATCGCTAGTCAGTCGCGCGGCCATCGAATTTGTTGGCGCGCCGCTGACCCAAAGGGTGATTTCTCCGTTGACTCCATAATTGCCCACAGCGCCTGAAGAAAGTGGAAATTCCAGGCTGTGCATGCGGTTGATTTCATCTACGGCTTGGACACCAAAGACATGTCGTTGTAAGGGAAGTTCAGCGATGGCTTCTGGTAGGGGAGCAGGTTTTGGGTTATTAAATAAGAAGTTGTAATATCCGTATCCAAGCGTACCGAGGATTATCAAACCGCCTACTAAGATCAAAACGAAGGAAAATATTCGAGATCTCACACTTGAATTTCGTTTCAGCTTGTTAGCATGTTCGAAGAAACGGATTTCTGCAGTCTCATTTATTTTAAATTCATGATCCGTGTCTATCCAGTAAATCCGTGTACTCATTATTCGATGCTCAGACATCGGAGTAGCACCCGCCTGCTGTGCCCCCGCGCCCGGTGCTCGAAGAGATACACCCCCTGCCAGGTGCCCAGATTTAAACGACCATCATCGATGGGGATGGCCAAACTAGTATCTGTGAGCATGGCGCGCATGTGTGAGGGGGAGTCGTCGCTACCTTCCAAGGTATGACGATGCCAGTCCTGGCTCTCCGGGACAAGGCGTTCCATAAAGGCCTCCAGATCGATGCGGGCGCTGGGGTCGTAGCTCTCGCTGATGACCATAGATGCACTGGTATGCTGGAGATACAAAAAGCACATCCCTTCCCGGATACCCCACTCATGGATCTTTTTGTTGATCGCGTCCGTGAAAGGGAATAAACCCTTACCGCGTGTCTGGACTTGGAGAGTGTCTTTGTACCAGTTCATGGGCAGGTTGACAATGTCAAGTTTCACCACCAACGAAAAGATTCTCCGGAATTAGGGGGGGCGGGGTGTTCACCCCGCCCCCCTAATTCCGGGATTTCCTCGCTAAGTTGACATTGAATAGGTGTAATTATTGTACAAAATTCAAGGGGTTGACCTTGACTCCATTGTAGATCATTTCGAAGTGCAGGTGCGACCCGCTGGAGCGACCTGTGGTCCCCACCGCACCAATCATGGTGCCCTGGAAGACGCTCTGCCCGCAGGACACGCCGACTGCACTCAGGTGAGCATATGCTGATTGCCAGCCAGTACCGTGGTCGACGACGATCAGATATCCATACCCATAATCACTCCAGCCGGCGTACACCACCACCCCATTATCTATGGCGTAGACGGCATTGCCCTCTGCGCCGGCAATGTCAATGGCCGCGTGCACGACTGGATCGTAGCCATAGCCCGAGATATCATGGCTGGTGGTCGGCCAGACGTAAGTGAAGGTGCCGATCGCGCCCTCATATACAGCTCCACAGTGGCCTTCTCCATAATAGGCCGCTGAGGCCGGGTTGTCGCGGGTGATGGCTGGGGGGCCCCAGTCTTTGATAGCGCGCTGCCCACCGGGCACGATCAACCATTTACCATCTTCGATAGTGGGATTATCGACGGACTCGGTCAGGTCAAAGCGGTTGCCGGGGTATTCGACGATCACCTGCGGCTCTACTCTGAAGAAATCGGCCATTTGCCCAAAGTTATCCCCTTCGTGCCATTGGTAAAAGGTGCCATTGACGGGTAGTATATTGAGCTCCTGCCCGGCCTTTAGCAAGTGGGGGTTATCTTCGAGGATATCGAAATTGCCCCACAGGATCGTTTCAGGTTTAAGGTTGTATATCTCGGCAATGCTGAAAATGCTATCGCCCTGTTCAACAGTATGAGTGATCACATCGACACGTGGGCGCGTGGGGATTGAGGTATCCATGGAAGCGATGCGCTTGATGCCGGAATCTGTGGGGGATGAGTCTGATGCCAGGGCAGGAAGACCAACCTGAACGTCCGCCTGAACCTCCTGTTGGGGTGTGGGTGAAGCTTCGAGCGGGAGGGTCTGCGCGCGGGTTTGGGTTGATGCTCCATTTTGGATTCGATCCCATCCCAAAAGAGCTGCGACGAAAACCAATGCCACAGCAGCGATATTGACCAGCGTAACAGTGGCTCGTTTTAGTGGGTTGTTGGTTTCGCTCATGCTGTCTCTTCTTCGATGTAGGCCTGGCGCAGTTTGACAGGGTTCTCTTTTCGATCCCGCAGACGCTGGTTGAGCATCTCGACGAAGAATGAAAAGCCCATGGCAAAATAGGTATAGCCTTTAGGAATGTGGAAGCCCAGGCCGTCTGCAACCAGGTTGGCACCGATCAGCAGCAAGAAACTCAATGCCAGGATCTTAATGGTTGGCCGGTCGTTGACGTAGTTGCTTATCGGTCCAGAAGCATACAGCATGATCAGCACAGCAATGATCACAGCTGTGACCATCACGGCGATCTGGTTGGCCATACCTATAGCTGTGATGACTGAGTCCAATGAAAAGACAATGTCGAGTATCATGATTTGTACGATTACCGCGCTGAAGGAGGCTTTCACCTTTGCGGAGGCTTCGCCCGCATGGCCTTCCAGCTTTTCATGGATCTCGATGGTACTCTTGCCTAGCAGGAATAAACCGCCAATGATCAAGATCAAATCCCTACCCGAGACGCCATGTTCGAAAACGTGGAAGATAGGGTTCGTCAGTCTGGTCAGCCATGCCAGGGAGAAGAGCAACAAGACACGCATGACCATAGCCATGATCAGGCCGATCTGGCGGCCGCGCTTTTGCTGGTCGTCAGGGAGTTTCCCAGCCAGGATGGAGATAAAGATGATGTTATCGATGCCCAGGACGATTTCCAGGGCTGTCAGGGTTAGTAGTGCAACCCAGGTTTCCGGACTTGCAAGCCATTCCATAGGTTATTCCTTTTTAGGAACACGGTTCCTGCAAGGAACCGTGTTCCTGAAATTTCTCAACGGGCAAGAGTCTAGTATAGATTAGGTGAAAATGCAATATTTTTGAGCGTAGGTCTGTAATCTGGAGGGTTATACAAATTTCGCTACACTTCTTCGCGACGAGAGGATTTTTCCATCTAATGAATCCAACCAATTTAAGAAATCTGAGTTGCAAATGAAATCGAAGTCCCACTGGCGGCGTTTGGGGGAGATGCTATCTGGGGGGAATTCCGGGTCATGGGCACGACCAGGGTGGAGCACTAACTCCAGGCTAACATCTGGTTTTTTCAATAGTCGTCTCAAAATTCTGCTGAAAAGTAGCCGGCGCGGTTTGCCCCAGACACTCATCCAGTCATCCAAGGCGAGTTGATAATGAATTGTATCAGGCGAGCTGATGGGAAAATCACGATCAACAACGCTTATCAACCAGATCTTAGATGGCAGTAAAACGCAGCGCAATTTCGTTGGCCGAATTGATGGGATTTTGTACTCCTGCGCTAAGTTCAGCACGATTTCATTGAAGCGGGGCAGCATGTGCCAATGGTTGTGTGAATCTAAATGTGTGGGTTGCAGCCCGGCTTCGAGAGCGAGTTCGATTTGGGAACGGCATTCGCTTTCCGCCTGGCTTGTTGAGATCATCCCTGCCACGGCCAAAGGGTAAAAAATTGGGGCATGATAAAAGCTACCATTATGCCTGACCAATGAAGGGACATGTCCTGCAGGGGTTATTGGCGCGCCCTTTGTCAGGTTAAGGTGGATCCCTACATTCAAGCCTGGATGATCTTTGATCCCATTGAGTGCTGAATGACTGGCGGGCATATTGACGACCAGACTGGCGCTGGTTAGCCGCCCCAACTTGTACAATTCGAAAATGGTCTGGTTGACAATGGGAGAAAAGCCTAAATCATCTGCATTGATGATCAGATTCATCTCAGTAAGGAGCCTGGATGTGAGGCGTAACGCATATTTTGATTATTCAGGTTTTACCAGTGGATCAGATAGGACGGTTCCTCGGGTCTGGCAAAGATTTTGGCCAATACCACTCCAGACAAGAATCCACCGATATGTGCCCAAAAGGCCACACCGCCCACATCTGGACCGCCCAGGGATATCACACCGGAAAAGAACTGCAGCACGAACCATAACCCCAGCACCAGTGCAGCAGGAAGCATCGACAAGCGGATGAAGAAGCCCAAGGGAATTAGAGTCAATACCCGGCTCTGGGGGTAAAGCACCAGATAAGCGCCCAAAACCGCGCCGATGGCGCCACTGGCACCTACTGTGGGGATCTGTGAACTGGGGTTGGTAAAAATATGCGCCAGCGAAGCCACTACCCCACCGATCAGATAAAAAATGATGTAGCCACCGCGTCCCATACGATCTTCGACATTGTCGCCGAAGATCCACAAATACAGCATATTACCACCGATATGCGCTAACCCGGCATGCATGAACATGCTGGTGAAGATATCCGTGATGTCACCCAGGCTTACCCCACTGGTGAACTGGAATGGGATCAAGGCGAACTCGTAAACCAGGGTCTGTTCTTGAGCCCCTAACATGCTCTGGAATATATACACCAAAACATTCACAGCAATCAATGCATAATTTACAATCGGCACCCTGCGGGTGGGGATTTCATCTCGAAGAGGAATCATTACTCTACTCCTTCAATAGCTATTTCGAAAAGGGGGTGGGGGGGGGGGGGGGGGC
>CAZUSV010000293.1:4004-4991 GCA_964622645.1 uncultured Anaerolineales bacterium | reverse complement strand
CATAGGCGCGATAGACTGCCCCAAAGCCGCCTTCAGCCATCTTTTTGACGATACGATAGCGATTATTTAGTATCTGACTCGTTGAAAGTGGCACAGCCTTTTCTCAATCAAAAACACCACGGTGTAATGATTCACGTCTTCGCCTGCCGAATTACAAAGTACACCACCGCACCGGCAACAGCCAATGGGATTAGAATCCCCAAGATGCAAAACAGCACCTTTAGCGAAGCGCCAAACAAGTAAGCCAGGTGGGGCACGGTGATCACTGCCAATCCGGCGGCGCTAAAAGCGGTCAGCGTGATCAAACCGTCCAGAGGAGCCTTACCTAAAAACATAGCCAACCATCCCCCCAACCGATCCCGCCAGCCATCAATTATCTTGGGAAGTTTGATTCGCCTGATAGGCGTACTGAGCAGGCCAACAAAAGCCAACATCCCCTGCTCTACAACTTCCTTGCGCCATAAGGTCAACCCAGCCAATCCGCCGCTGGCGACCAGGACGAAAATTAATATCACGGCACGTTGCCAACTTTCTCTGACTGGCAGAAATGGCAACCGCACGATGATAAATACGATCAATCCCGCCAAGAGGCAGACGATATACTGCACCCAATAGACGCGCGTCACACCCCTTTGGACAGCCCCCAACGGGCGTATCATGCGCAATCCCAGGTACGCCCAAGCGATGCCGCACGCCACCCAGAGCAAATACTTCATCGCCATGACAAAATCAGCCTCAGGTAACCATCCATAAACAGAAAAGAATGGCATGATATACTGATTTGTCACCAGCTGGCCAACCCCCACCCCAATAAATGACAACCAGGAGATCAGTAAAATTGGTCGTCCGTGAGCCAACAGCCAACGCCAACGCCGGGGCATGTGTATTGCTAAATCCGTGTTGAGCAGCAAGCCGAATAAGCCCCAGGCAATCAAAGCTGTGGGTTTCTCGCCACCGGGGAACAGTCGTCCCCAAAATACCAGCCCT
>CAZUSV010000293.1:0-3994 GCA_964622645.1 uncultured Anaerolineales bacterium | reverse complement strand
TAAATATATTGTAAAAAATGTGGCGCATCGTCACGGAAAATCAGCGACTTTTATGCCGAAGCCCGTGTATGTTGATAATGGCTCAGGAATGCACATACATCAGTCAATATGGAAGGGCTCCAGTGCAGTGTCAAGTCGCTCATACTCAGGGTGAAACCAAGCAAAGCGGAAAAGAGCAATCGCTGCCAGATCTCAAACACATTGAACAAACCTGTGCCAAACATGCCCATCGCAAAACCAACCGCCCCTACGCACAACTGTATCCAGGTGGCAAGCTTGCGATCCACATCCCACACCGGGATCTGCGCAATCAGCCTGCCTGAATGATAACCCTCGATCTCGTCAAGTCCGCGGATGAACAGGCGGCTGAAGCGTGCAGGGAGCATACTCAGGAGCATGAACAGCAACACGAATGTCACTGAGAGCGCCGCTGATATCTCGCTACTGCTAACAGAGATTTCGATTAAATCCACCAACTCGTAAATGACTTCATTGATCTGCTGTAATATCGAATATGGAAGAATACTCACTGGGAAAACACCCCAAAAAATCCAATCGGATAATAAGGCTATTGGGTATGTCAACCCTACCCCCGCCAACAGTAAAAACAGCAAAAAACCACCCCAACGTATCATGCGTGGGCCAAGATCGTATTGCGCTTTCTTGATTCCTGTTTTGGCTAATACCTCCATATCCCCAGCGATGGATCGGACGGTGATTGTGCCAGTTATACTCTGAAAAGCTGGCAAAGCAGCGCTGTCGGCAACGATCTGGAGGGTATGGGTTTGACCGCTGCTCAAACTGAACTTTGTCCCAGTGGGAATAATTAGCCAGTTATCACTACTCACAACCTCTCCCTGCAATATACCTCCTCCTTCGTTATGGATGGTCAGTTCGCCACTTAGTTGGCGGCCTTGCTCTTCAATCAGCACCTCACCTAGATTGAAACTCGTCGGCTTGACAACCAGCTTCGGCGGCCATGTAACCTCTAACTGCGCTGGGAGGCTGGCATTCCCCCCATTTGTCTGGATTTCCAATGCGGCGGCGGTCAACGGGCCAACATTCAGACCACGTGGATCCAGATCGATGTGGATAACCTGCTTGCCCCCGGCGCGGCAGCCCACCCGGTTAGGGCGCACTCGCAGCCAATCCACCAACGGGCGAATAGACCCGTACAAATACCCGCGTCCATTGTTGCGTATTTCCAATTCGATGGATTGGCGACTTTCTTTGTCCACCACCCCAAAATCCAGATTAGCCACACCCAGACCAAGGGCGGGCAACCCTATTGATGGCTTTGCAGCCTGAAGGAACTGTTCCAGCCCGGCATCCCGTTCCCCTCCCCTTTGGCGGATCGTCTGGCAAGTCTGCGCTAAGTCGCTGCGTCCTTGTGCTTGAAGCCATGATGCTATATCCCCTCGATACAAGTGGTATACGCCATCATCCCAGAACTTTTCACAATTCAGGATCAACTCATCCACCCTGTTGGAGATCGCTCCCGATCTAAAAGTCAATGGCAGTCCAGCAACCATTATTGCCGGATCCGTAGGTGGGGGTGTCCGAGCAATCAGTCCCCCGGTTTCGAGGGCCTGTTTTAACTGAGCAGCGTCTGGCCGTGCTGCTACATTGAACTCCAACATCCCAGCAACCAGGGATTCAGCCTGGGATGATATTCCCGGTACCAATGACCGCAAAGTTGCAAACTGAAAAGGCATGGGCGCGTTGCGCGGGTCATCTCCAGAGAGCATATGGTGTATGGTAGCGCCCATGGCATAGATATCAGAGCGCGGTTCAGTTTGGCCCTGGTATTGTTCAGGGGGTGCGTAACCTGGCGTACCCATCACCGAAGACTTCTGCCCAACAGTCTGTGCGCCCAATTTAGCCTTGGCCAGGCCAAAATCGACCAGTTTGACCTGGCCGGTCACCTGGTCGATGATCAAATTATCAGGTTTGATGTCGCGGTGCACGACTGGTTCCGGACGGCTGGCAATATAAGCCAGCACGTCGGCAATTTGCTTCAGATATTCCAGGGCCTCCCCTTCTGGCAGCCGTCCACCTAAACGCGCCGCACGTTCAGCCAGGGTTTCCCCTTCCACATACTCCATGACATAATAATAATGATCGCCGATAATGAAATGATCAGATATCTGGGGGATTCCCGGGTGCCGCAGCGATGCTAACAGCTTGACTTCCCTTAAAAAGAAACGTTCTGCCTCAGCTTTCTCATCCCCACTGGTGTAATACGGCAGCATCTCCTTGACCACGCATTGCTTGCCATATAAATTGCTATCGTCCGCTAGGTAGACGCGTCCCATACCTCCTTCACCTAGTTTTCGGGTAATGACATAACGGTCGTGGAGCAGATCGCTAAGTTTTTTCGTTTCTAGCAGATCAGGGGGTTGAGAGGAAGCAGCGGGACTGACGGGCGATCCCGGGGGTGGTGACTGGACGTTTTGAGGTCCTACGCCCGGAGGTGGTGTATTCCCTTGCGCCCCACTCTGAGAAGATGCTGGCGTTCCAGGCGGCGTGCTGCCTCCAGTTGGCGTGGGAGTAGATGCCTTCGGAGAAGCCATAAACTGATGCCCGCACTCACTGCAGAATTTTGCCTGGTCATGGGTTTGTACACCGCAGTTGTCACAGTATTTCATGAGAAGCTCCTTCTTATCAACCACCTATAAGACAAACAAAGCGGTAGACTTTGCATGTCATCCCTAGATCTAATCCCAGATAAAGGGATGCTAATTTCTTTGTCGAAAAAGTAATTTCTGTATCCCCACCTGAAACTGATCTTCGTTTTGTAATTGCTGTCGGGTGATTGGCTGCCCGTCCACCAAAACCTGTGCGCCGCCAACAGGTTTGAGTGTAAACCGTCCACCTTCCTGCACGATCTCAGCATGTTTTTCGTTTACCTGAGGGTCGCCATATAAGGGCAGATCACAGCGTTCATCGGCACCAATCACAATACGGTGTTTATCCACTAGCCGTTCCTTGCCTTCGTTACGCCCGGAGGAAACAACTTTTACCCAGGCTTTGCGAAATACTATTGGAACCAGGCCCACCAAGAAGCCAATAAATGCTCCCAACAGGGCAAATCCTAGTGCCCGTGAGGTATTAGGTAAATCCGAAAGGCGTGCCAGCAGAGAAAACACCCCACCCCCCAGCGCGCCGCCTGACAAGCCACCGATCCCGGCGTAGAGTGCCCTCCTTCTCGACAACGCTAACGCGCCATCTGCCAGACCAATACTTACTCCAAAAATCGCCCAACCCACTATGCGCATGAGAACGCTCCCCCCTGTAAGTTGGAATAACACTTCTCCTGCCAACAAGCCAATCGACCCGCCTATCAACCCGGCAATCAGACCCACACCCAGCCCTCGCAGAAACGGGATGATTTTAAATTCCATCAACCCGGCGAATCCACTCACTACCGCGCCGATGAACAGACCAACCAGCGCACCGTTGAGCAAGGCGTCGGCAAAAACGCTTTCAGGCCTTAATTCCAACAGGCCATCTAGCACGAACCAAGCTGCCAACGCGCCCAACGCGCCAGTGAGAGCAGAATAGATCGTTTTTAGAGTCAGGGACATGGATTCACAAAAAGTGTAAGTTGTAAATAAGGATGCAGAAAATACAAATCAATTTATTCCAATTCTCAACCTATTGGCTTCATCAACTGGATATTTATTAGTTTTAACGTAGCCTTACTCGTTACCAATGTTTATAATTTCGCCATTCACCTGAATGAGGCAGCTGCTATGAGAATAATTATGGCTTTTCATTTCCCCATATTTCTTATCAAATTTTCTACACGTTCCAATAAAACATTGTTTCCTGTTCTAGTAAACAGCTCTTGAGCTTTCAAATATTCTTCCAATGCCGACTTTTGATTTTCTAACTCATCATAAACTTGGCCTAAATAGAGATGTGCAAATGACGCTATATAGTAGCCAGCCGCTTCGTATGGATTTGATAACACCTCTTGAAATATGCTAAC
>CAZUSV010000292.1:0-4993 GCA_964622645.1 uncultured Anaerolineales bacterium | reverse complement strand
AACTGTACATCACCTCATCGACGGAGTTCTTCCCTGGGAACCCAGGCGACTAATATGATGCTAGTCATCTGACGGGCTTCAATGGCCCGATGCGTAAACCGGGTTTTTGGTGAAAAAACCCGGTTTCTTGAGGGAAGTTATCGGCTCTGATTCCGCTCTTCTAAAATGTCCGCGATCACGCGCTCTGCCTCATCGGGGAGCGGTGGCACTTCGTGCTCAGCCAGGATGGATCGGGCGCGCTCATTGGCGCGTTGGAACATGTCTTTGGAGCCAGAATCCCGCCAAACGTCGAACTGGTTGCGGTCGATTAAGCTGGGGGCCCATTGAGCGGTGCGGAAATGATCCATGGTGTGGTCTTCCGCCAAAAATCCTTCCCCAGGATTCACTTTGGCGATGGCGTCCAGGGCCAGAGTCTCGCGGTTGACTTCCAGTCCATCCATAAAGAAGCGCATCATGCGAATAACTTCGTCGGCAATGACCAACATTTCCATAGACGAGGTTGACCCATATTCAATATAGGCGACATCATGCACCAGCGTGATGCGGGAGAGGAAAGCATTCATAATCGAGAAAGTGGCTTCGATTCCAGCCTGAACATCGACAACTTTGCTGTCCGTGGCGCCGCCGTAACCCCAGACCGGCAGATTGTAAAAACGGGCCAATTCGGCCCAGGCGCTCATGCCCAAACTCCAATCGGGACTGCCGTAGCTGACAATGGTAGTCTTCATGTCCAGGGCGGCAGTGTTCATGCCGTACAGGAAAGGTGCGCCAGGATTGACCAGCTGGGTGATGATCAGACCCAGCAAGGATTCTGCATTGCCTAACGCGACCGCGCCGGCTACGGTGATCGGCCCGCCGCCGCCGGTATTGGGGGACGGTATATAGGCTGCCGGGATGCCTTTCTCGGCGCAGAAGATGTGTTTTTGCAGCGATTCCTCGATGATGTAGAGCGGCGAGATTGGCTCGGCGTAATGGATCAGGATCGGTTTCTCTTGCAGAGTTTGCTCACCGCCCACGGCCGCCGCGGCGATGCGGTAGATGTCCTCCATGTCTTTGCGGTTCTGGGCGGTGTAGACATTGGGTTTGATCGAGCCGCGGATCATCCCAGTAAAGGAGTGGATGTACAAATCATCGATGGGTACATCGGAGGGATTACCCATCGACATGATGAAATCGATATTTTCGAGAGCATCCCCCAGGCGGGCGATCTGCTCGACATCACTGGCCAAGGCCCGGCGGTGTTCGCCGGTGTCGATGTCCAGCGTGAAGGTGGTATCCGAGCCGGGACCAAAGAAAACCTTACCCAATTCCAGGGGCATGGTCATCTTGCCGAGACGGTTATGCATGGGAATGCGAGAAGGCGCGTTTGCGATGGCATCGGTGACAATGTTTTCGGGGATCTTAATTCGCCCGTCTGATTCCCTGGCGCCGGCTTCGAGCAGCAGTTCGCGTCCCTGGGGATCTTGCATTTTGACGCCAGTCTGGCTGAGAATTTCTATAGTGGCGTAATGCAGCTCGCGGACTTGTTGGTCGGATACCGTGCGCAGTTGCGGCTTGAGGGTGGGAATGGGGATTTGCAGAGTCATGATTTTCTCCAAAGTTTTCAATTAGGAATCCAGGTAGCCAAGAATTAAAGGCAGAGAAGGTCTTTTTATTCCAAATCAGGTGACAGTTACTTTACAAGTGGCGGTCACCCTTAATCAATTTGTAAATCCTAGCAGACGTGAGATATTCTCTGCCGCCTCCTTCAGCGGCCCAACATATTCTTGAAGAGTTTTAGTATCCATACGATACGTGGGGCCTGATATGCTCAAGGCGGCGATGACGTCTCCGCTGCGATCCCAAATGGGCGCGGCGATGGCGACCAGGCCTTGCTCGAATTCCTCGATAGAGACAGCGAAGCCCTGGTCGCAGATTTCGGCCAGTTCCAGCCTGAGGACATTGGAGTCTGTAATGGTGTTTGGGGTAAGGGCGACTAACTGCTGTGATAAGTATTTGCGGCGTGGTTCCGGTTTCATGTGGGTGAGGTGTATTTTCCCCGTGGACGTGCAGTGCAAAGGTGTTCGTCGCCCTAAACGCCCGGCGTAGCGGATCGATTTAGGGCTGCGCACAGTCTCGATATTGACACAGGCATCCCCATCCAAAATGGCGATATTGATGGTCTCTTGGGTGAAATCTGCCAGGGTGTGAATTTGATCCTGGGAGGCCTGGCGCAGGTTTTGCCTGTCAAGCACCACACCAGCCAGGTCGACCAAGGCCAATCCCAGGCGATATTTGCCGGTTTCAGTGTTCTTTTCGACAAATCCCTCTTGAAGCAAAGCAGAAAGCAAGCGCGAGGTCGTGCTCTTGTGAAGTTCAGTCCGCCGGCTAACCTGCATGACTCCCAGTTCGGGCTCAGTTTCTGTGAAACAGCGCATAATCATACCAATTCGCTGGATAGTTTGGGTTGAGGAAGCAGAAGTCACCATAAAAAGTTGCGATATGTGTTTTATTATATGAAACAATGTTTTGTTTTATGGGCCAAAATTATATTCGAAAAACCAACCGTCGTCAAGATTTTATGACTGACCTTCGGACAAAAACGAAAATGAATGGTTTTTTGCTTACCATTCCTGCTTTTCGAACTATCGACTGAACTTCGGTTTATGAAATCGTGATTATATGATCAATAAGTAATAAATAACTGACAAAACTGCCTTTGGTGTTATAATTTTTGTGATTTTTGCCGTAGGAGACCCCATCTTAAAGCAAATTTGGTGGAGAAATCTAACTTTCTATTCCATATTGTTCTCAACAAAACGCTTTCATTGAGGAGATTTCATTGATGAATAAACGATTGAACATAATTGGCCTGACCAGTTATTCAATTTTTATCGTCATAGCTTTGATTTTTCCTGCAATGGTCCTGGCCGCTACCGGCGATTACCAGTCCCAGTGGGGGATGAATGGTAGTACAAGTGGGAAGTTCGACCAGCCCATGGGTGTGGCAGTGGACGATAAAGGGAACGTCTACGTGGTGGACACAGGCAACAACCGTGTTCAGAAATTCAACAGCAGTGGGGCCTTCGAGCGAGAGTGGGGGGGCTTTGGCACTGGGAATGGGCAGTTCAACCAGCCAACCGATATTGCTTTGGTCGGTTGGGTTGTCTTCGTAGCGGATACAGGCAACAATCGAATCCAAAGATTCGACCGAAACGGAAACTTTAATAGACAATGGGGGTCTGCTGGCAACGGAGAAGGAGAGTTCAACGAGCCCACAGGTGTGGCGGTGGACAAATGTGGCAGGGTATACGTGGCGGATACGGGCAACCATCGTATTCAGATATTCAACTTTAGTGGTAACTTCAATAAGGAGTTTGGGTCTGCTGGCAGCGGGGACGGGCAGTTCAGCCGGCCAATGGGTGTGACGGTGTACGGATGTGACAATCTCTATGTGGCGGATACGGACAACCATCGCGTGCAGAAATTCTACTTCGGCTGGGATGGGACTTTCTCGCTAAAGTGGGGGACCGCTGGCAGCGCAAATGGGCAGTTTAATAGGCCAAGGGGCATGGCGACGGACCGGTACGGAAATGTCTACGTTACGGATGCGAATAATAATCGCGTCCAGGAATTTGACAGCAGCGGGAGCTTTATCCGCACGTGGGGGTCGTATGGCACTGGGAATGGGCAGTTCGACAATCCAGGATATCTTGCGTTGAACAATGATAAAGAAATTTACGTGGTGGATTCGGATAACCACCGCGTTCAGAAGTTTGACGGGGAACCTGACAGGCCAGACCTGGAGGCAGTCAAGTTGGACACCGTAGGGAGCCAGACCACCAGCGGAACGCCCTTCAATTGGGAAATCGAAATAAAAAATACTGAAACGGCTGACGCCACGTTCACCAATGGCCAGATAATCTTAAAGGATGACCTGCCCAGCGGCGCCACCTACGCCGCGCCGGTAGTGGGCAGTGCCACAAATATCACCAATCAAGGGAATATTAACTGTGATATTGCAGCCAATACGCTGACCTGCAAAGCCGAGGACGTCGGTGTGACCATTGGGGCCTCTACCGGTAAATTCAAGGTAACCTTCCAGGTTACTCCGGGCGTAGATGGCACCCTGGTCAACCCGGCAAATGACGGCGTGTGTCAGGTAGATCCTGAGGGGGTTTTGCCCGAAGAAATTGAAGACAACAACGACTGCCAGGATGCGGTCAGCGTAGATTCTTTGCCCAACCTGGAAATTGCCAAATCAACAGACCCTGACGGTGTGGCCTTCAAGGACGAGTACTTCATATGGAAGGTGACCATCACCAACACAGGTGATGGCGCGGCGATTTTCGAGACTGGGGAGATCATCTTTAGGGACATTCTGCCCCCCGGGAGAGACGGAATTCCGAGCATCTTTGCTGAGATAAAGTCTGCCGACTCCCTGGGGCAGATCAATTGCATGGCCAGTGGATTAACTGGCGAGATCGTGACTTGCGAGACGGGACCGTCAGATCTTGTCCTTGTTCCCAAAACTGGCCAAGTTGAAGTTAGCATTTATCTCAAGTTTTCTAGTGTAGGCACATACAACAATCCAGACCCGGCGAACGCCATATGCCGGGCAGACCCCGACGGTCATGTAACCGAAAGTGATGAGACGGACAACGATTGCGCTGATACCGTTTCTGTGATCGTGGGTTCCGATCTGGAAGTTGAGAAACAAAATGGGCTTGGCGGGGCCAGCGCCACCCTGGGCGTGCCCTTTGATTGGGATATCTCCATCAAGAATACAGGGCCTGGCGACGCGGTGTTCACTTCTGGCCAGATTATCTTCAAGGATGATCTACCTGTTGGCGCCACCTACGGTGCGGTCACCGTGAGCAATGATACAGGTATTAACGATATTAACGATGTGGATTGCAAAATCGACGGCACTACATTGACCTGTACGGCTACGGGTGTCGGTGTGACTATTGGAAATACGAACGGGGAATTCAAGATCTCTTTTGAAGCCACA
>CAZUSV010000291.1:4601-5052 GCA_964622645.1 uncultured Anaerolineales bacterium | reverse complement strand
CAACCCCAATGAATGGGTATCTCCTGGTGTCCCCGTGCTTGTTCTGGCGGATTTGGATCACCTGCAAGTAGAGACCACTGATCTTGGAGAGATCGATGTCGCCCAGATCATGATCGGTGATGTTGCCGAAATTACCTTCGACGCGCTGCCTGATTTGGTGCTCGAAGGTACTGTGCTCAGCATAGCCCCCAAGGCAGATGCCGGATCGGGCGTGAACTATACTGTAACCCTCGAGCTAAACGAGATACCCGCTGGGTTGCGCTGGGGTATGACCGCTTTTATCGATATCGAGTTGGAATGAACTAGTTTCGAGTGCCAGATACTTAGTAGTTCGACAATGTCAACTTCGCGAGAACTTCCGAAAAAAGGGGGGTACCGGGGTGCGGGGCACCCCCCAACCCCCCAATTTTAAAGCTTAAAGGCAGAAAATTTAAAATTTAAAAGTTTGTTT
>CAZUSV010000291.1:0-4591 GCA_964622645.1 uncultured Anaerolineales bacterium | reverse complement strand
CCCCCCCCCCTACCCCCCTTTTTTCGAGCTTCTCGTCTGAAAGTTGACATTGTCAAGGTTGGTTGGTATCCAAAACATGATACCCTGAAGCAAAATACTCTTTCAGGAACTCCTAAATGGGCATAGACCAAAACCTTATCATCCAGATGCGCGCTGTAGCCAAGGCCTACGCCACTGGTGAGGGCCCATTTCTGGCACTCCAGGATGTTACCCTAGAGATCAAACCAGGCGAATTTTTGGGCATCACTGGCAAATCGGGTGCAGGAAAGACGACCCTGCTGAACATGATTTCTGGGATCAGCGAACTGACCTCGGGAGAAGTTCTATTTTATGGTGATGGCAACGGATCGGCCCCCGAACCGCTTCCCATCCACATGCTGAACGAAGATAAACTAGCTCTGTGGCGGGGAGAGAATTTAGGCATCATATACCAGTCCTTTGAGTTGATGCCCTCGCTCAATCTGGTGGATAATGTCATGCTGCCCCCTGACTTTTTGGGAGGCTATCACCCGACGGGCAGCAAGGCCAGAGCACTGGAATTGCTGGAACAAGTCGACATCCTCGAACATGCCTATAAAATTCCCGCGCATATTTCAGGTGGGCAAAAACAGCGTGTGGCCATCGCCCGCGCACTGATCAACGATCCTCCTTTGATCATCGCAGATGAACCCACTGGCAATTTGGACAGCGTCACCGCCGAAACGATCTTCCAAATCTTCGAGAAACTGGTCGATCAGGGAAAAACCATCGTCATGGTGACTCATGATGAGAGCCTAGCCCCGCGTTTCTCGCGCCGCTTGCACATCATGGATGGTGTGGTGAGTGATCCACCCAAAAACGGATCTGGGGGGATCACGAGTGCTGCTATCAAGATACCCCAGGCTGAAGATCGAGATTATGAGCTTGTGGTTGGTCCAGCGACTCCCTGTGCTGAACCTGCTCCTGAGGGCGATAAACCGGGGCAGGATCTCCCGGCGATTGTCTTGCGCAGCGTTGATAAGGTATATGAGAACGCTGCGGGGAAATTTGTGGCTCTGAAAAATGTGTCCATGCAGTTGAACTATGGCCAGTTCATCTCCATCGTAGGGAAATCAGGCTGTGGAAAATCGACCTTGTTGAACATGATCACTGGGATCGACCATCCTACTGCAGGTGAAGTCATCGTTGGTGACCAACGCATCTATGAGATGAGTGAAAGCGAGCGAGCTTTATGGCGCGGCAAGAATATGGGCGTGGTCTTCCAGTTCTTCCAGTTGCTGCCCACCTTAACACTGCTGGAGAACACCATGCTGCCCATGGACTACTGCAAGGTGTATCCCTTCCACGAGCGCCCAGATCGGGCTATGGAGTTGCTCAAGACCGTCGGGTTGGAAGAGCATGCTCACAAACTGCCAGCAGTGGTTTCCAGTGGACAGCAGCAGGGAGCTGCGATTGCGCGGGCTTTAGCCACCGACCCGCCAATCATCCTGGCCGATGAGCCCACAGGCAACCTGGATTCACGTTCGGCGGAGAATATCCTCAACCTGTTTGAGCAATTTGCTGCCCAGGGGAAGACCATCTTGATCGTCACACATGACCCTTCGATTACTCGCAGGACAGACCAGACCATCATTCTTTCAGATGGTGAGATCATCGACCAAACTGTAGCGCGCGCTTTGCCATTCTTATCCCATCCCCAAATGTTGGCTGCCACGCACCAAGCCAAAAGGCAAGCATTCGCGCCTCTGGCAACGATCCTCTCTCAGGGAGATTCTGTAGAACATTTCTTTATGATTGTGTCTGGTCAGGTAGAGATTGTGGTCACTAGTGAGCAATCCAACGAAATGAGTCTGGCATGTTTGGGCCCGGGACAATTTTTTGGAGAAGTCGAACTAACCCAAGGGGGTGGCTCCATCGCCAGTGCGCGTGCCGCTGCAAGTGGGGTTGAATTAGCGCTTTTGCCTAAAGATTCGTTTTACAAGTTGATCGATGGTTCCCCCTTGACCCGCAGCGCAATTCAGGAAGTTGCCCAAACTCGGCGAGCTGAAAACGAACGCAGAAGGAAGACGGATCAGTGAATACCGACACCGTGGTGAAAGCCAATCTCCTGAAACCGCGCTGGGGAAAGGTTTTCACTGATTTGTGGGGAGACAAAACCCGCACGATTTTGGTTGTCGCATCCATTGCTGTGGGAGTGTTCGCCGTGGGGATGATCATCACTGCATTCAATGTCCTGCGGGAAGATATCAATCTGGTATATGCTTCAGCAAACCCGACTAACATCGAAATTTGGACCGATCCATTCTATGATGACTTTGTGCGTGTGATTGAAAAAATCCCGGGGGTAGAAAATGCACAGGGCAGACGGATCATCAAAATTCGAGCCAGAAGGGGAACGGAAACCTGGCAAGGTTTGACTCTGGTGGCCATGGAAGATCTCGAGAACAACCCCATCAACCAGTTAACAGTGAAAGCTGGCACTCGCGTCCCTGTCAATGATGAAGTAGTGCTCAGTGAGGATATGGTCAATTACACAGGCTTTAAAGTTGGTGATGAAATTGAGATCGAACTTCCCGACGGTTCCAGGCATCATCTCACCGTAGTGGGGTTGGTCACGGATCAGACTACAACTCATCCCGACCCTAATTCTTCGAGTAACGCCTTTATCAATCTCAATACCCTGCGGTCGATGGGATTGGGTTCTTCTCTCAACCGGATGCTCATCACAGTTGAAGGGGATGGGGGTAGTGAAGATTTCATCGCCCAAACGGCGGCGATTGTTGAAGAGCGTATCGAACGTAATCATCACATGATCTATCGCACGGAAGAGGGCCGCTCTAATGAGCATCCTATGTCGGATTCGTTATTAGCCATCATGGGGGTTTTGGGAGCCTTGGGAATGTTGATCATGGTGTTGAGCAGTTCGTTGATCGTCAACACCCTCAATGCGCTGCTGACCCAGCAATTGCGCCAGATTGGCGTGATGAAGCTGGTCGGAGGTCGCAGTTACCAGATATTGGGGATGTATTTATTGCTGGTCGTGATCTATGGCTTGATCGCCTTGATCATCGCTGTGCCTCTGGGTAGCATTGCAGGATACAACCTGTCCTACTTTTTGGCCAATCTGATGGGTGCCCAACTGCAAGGTTTTCGATTCATACCAGCAGCCGTTGTGGTTCAGGTTTTCCTCGCCTTTCT
Source organism: uncultured Anaerolineales bacterium (assembly GCA_964622645.1). GTDB lineage: Bacteria > Chloroflexota > Anaerolineae > Anaerolineales > UBA11858 > NIOZ-UU35. The sequence goes on along the minus strand of CAZUSV010000291.1, from coordinate 1,414 downwards.
GATTCCCTTGGGATCGGGCTTCTTTCCAGTCAGCAGGGGAGCGAGGACTAACGTCCGCCGGGCAATTAGCAATTACCGGCCTGGTAATCAGACTTCTAATCAAAGTTATTTGGCCAAGTCAGGTCGCTGGATCCAGTGGATATCACGGCCAATTTTGATGTCAATTCGCAATACGTTCCGCAAAAAGGGCCAGCTCATGTTGACGATTTTAACCCTCACAGTTGGCGGGGCTGTATTCATCGCCGTATTCAATGTGCGTAATTCCATGGATCACGTCATGGATCAGCTCATGCAGCACTTCATGGGTGATGTGACCATCAATTTCACTCAACCCTATAATGTCAGCAAAGTTCAACGCGACCTGATCGTGATTCCAGGGATAAACGGCGTCGAAGGCTGGGGTGGAGCTAGTGGCGATATCGTCGATCAAAATGATGAATTTGTCACCGGACTGACGGTGGTCGCTCCACCGCAGGATACCCAATTGCTGGATCCGGATATGGTCGCTGGGCGCTGGCTGCTGCCCGGCGAAGGTAAAGCCATGGTGGTATCTGACACCGTGTATAGTTATTACCCAAACTTGCAAATTGGGGATAGTTTGCGGGTAGAGATTGCCGAAAATCGAGTCGAAGAGTGGGAAGTGGTTGGGGTCTACCGTTATATGGAGATGTTTGGAGATCCGATGGCCTATGCCAACTTTGACTATGTCTCCGACAAGGTCAATACACCCAATCAGGCAACCTCGTTCCGCTTGACCAGTAGCGTAAATTCGCACGCCGAATTGCTGGCCCTCAACCAGATTATTGATCAACATCTGGCTGATAAAGGATACGCAGTGCAGAACGTCGAACTGGGCGATATCATGCGGGAAAATGCATCTGTCGGAGTCAACACCTTGGTTATCTTCCTGCTCATTATGGCGATCTTGACGGCCTTTGTAGGCAGTATCGGGCTGACGGGTACGATGAGCATCAATGTTTTAGAACGAACACGGGAAATTGGTGTCATGCACACCATTGGCGCAGTCGATAGCCTGGTCATGCAATCTGTTATTGTTGAAGCATTGGTCATCGGGTTGATTACCTGGCTGTTGGCCATTGGCGTCTCGTTCCCGATCAGTTTAGCGCTCCTTCAGATCATTGGGGAAACCATGGCGGGATCGACCTTTGCGTTGCATTTCACACCTTTGGGAATTTCCATCTGGCTAATGGTGATCATTGTGTTATCGATAATCGCCAGCATCATGCCAGCGCGCAACGCGGCCCGGTTGACGATCAATGAAGTGTTGGCTTATGAATAAGACACGAAAATAGTGGGGTACGGGGGTGCGGAGCACCCCCCCCCCCCCCCAATTTTGGGCGGGTGGCTATTTAAAAAGACCAAACAAATATATGGGCGCGTGGGTTTTTTATGT
>CAZUSV010000290.1:0-5074 GCA_964622645.1 uncultured Anaerolineales bacterium | reverse complement strand
ATAAATATACAAAGTGTGGAAGAAGTAACATCAAAGACGGGTAAAGTCTACCATGTAGTAACAGATAACAATAATAAAAAATATAGTGTATGGGACGAAAAGGTAGTTGAAAAGGCAAAGGCTGGGTTAGGTAAAACTTTCGGCTGCACTATTGAAAGCAAAGACGGGTTTAATAACCTTAGAAGTCTGGGCGCTGAGATTAAAGACGCAGTAGTTACAGAAGAAGTAGTTAAACCAGCTGTTAAAGTGGGAACGCAAGAAGCGGGGTTCTTAACGGCTCACGCGTGTAATAATGTATTACCTGCGTTAATTAGCAGCGATAGGCAAGAAGTGAAAGATTTAACTTTCAAAGAGTTGTCCGTCATGGCTGGTAGTATTACCTTAGCAATTAGCCAACAGATTAAAGAGGCTCTTTAAAATGGTTGAGGATTTAAGAGAATATACAAAAGACGAACTCAGCTTAAGAGTGTTCAACGACGAAGTGCTATATAATTTAAGAGATAGCTTAAAAGAGTTATTTATTAAGTTAAAAGAAAACTTCTTATACACTCGGGAACAAGTCAGTGTTTTGCTGTATGATATCTTTGAAGATAACGAGGGGGTTTAAAATGTCTAGGTTTGGTTTGCCTAAGAATTATAGAGGCTTTGAAGTCAAATATATAGGTCCGACTAATATTCTTGGGTCTAGGTTTAAAGTTACTGATACAAGACGGAAAGAATCGGTAACTTTCCCCTATGATTATAATTACAACACCATTTTAGACATGGCTCTTAATTACCTCAAAGAAAGAGGCATTAAAGTCAATGGCGTAACTCATAACGAAAAGACGCACACTGTCCTTATATTAAGCAGTGACTTTAAAACAGACCTTAAGAATTAAACCCTTTTTTTCTTGCTTTTGGGTTAGTTTATGTTTAACACCTCTAATAAGTCAATTAGGGGCTAATAGATACATTTAAATATATGTATGCTATTAAGTTGCTTAAGGCAACTTAAGGGCTTAAATACTTATGTATGCCCCCCCTATGAGTATTAGAGGATAGGGTAATGATAGTAGACAGCCCGTATTACTTCTTTTAGTTACTGATACACTATTTAAGTCGGGGAGTGGGGGGCCGCTAACGACTTAAACCCCCCACTCTTACACACCGACTAATTTATACCCCCTAACCACCTACCCCCCTTACCCCCTCAAAGGGGGAGACCCCGTAGCCAGCCCAAGCCTCCTCACTACGTTCGGAGTGTGAAAGCATAAAGGTTATTTCTATCTTTGCGGTTCTTGGGCTTTTTGTGTTGTTGTTATATGTAGCTATCCAGACAAATTTTTTAAAAAAATTCTAAAAAATTCTAAAAAAATATTATAAAAATACACCTACATTGCATATGGAACTGCTCCAAACCCTCAAATACTACTACTACTACTACTATTAATAATTAATAATATATATATATACTAATAACCCCCATTTTTTATTAATTTTTTCCATAAAAACTTGCAGCCTTTCTCTCTCGCAGAATTATTAATTATTAATCTTATTGCCGCACTATGTATCAAACGTAACTTCTACTAAAACTATATGATTTCTACAACTTCCAGCTACAGCACCGTCATAATTTAAATATACGTGAATTATATCTCCAGCATTAAAGGTATGTGTTCCTCTGCTTACTGTTCCATATTTATTTAATCCCCATTGTGCCGCTGTGTGTGTATCTGTGTTTGTTATCTTTGTTGTATTATTTATTTTAATTTGTAGTGAGGTATCTCCATTTGTTGTATGGCTATTCCAATCGTAATGATGTGACCAGGCTGTAATACTTCCATCTCTTGGCATACAATACCCTCGTGAAGATGAACAAGTCCTATCCCCCGCCGCCGCAAACCACGCCGAAGATGTTATAGTATATTTATTAAATGGTATCATACACTTACTCCCCTGAACTACGCCCGTTGTATTAAAGTTAGCCGCTGTTAGTGTCCCGCTTGTAGTATCATCTCCATTATTAATTAAATAATCTGAGTGTGCTTGAGTGTTATCTTGGCTGTGGTCGTAAGCTGTTTTCATTTGTGCTATGCTTACTGAGTTAGTTCCGTCGTATAGTGTGGATACATCATTAAAATGGCATCTTCCGTTAGATTCGTCTATCATAAAATAGTGTCCGCCTGTGGTTTCTATTTTACAAGTGCCCTGTCCCCACTTAAATTTTATTTCTGACTGCTCTGTATTAGTTCCTAAGCAAAAAGCTTCAGTAGTATTATGAAATCTTACTCTTTGATAGAAATTGTTATCTGTATCTGTTGTGTTTGTCTGTTGAATATCCGTAATGTTTAGAGGTCCGGTCATAGTGTCGCCTGCTTTCTTAACGTAAGTATCATCTAAAGAATTCTTAGCATCTTGGTTTTTTAATAATCCTGAGTGATTAGGAATATAAGTGTCTGTAGCTATTGGGGTTTGTTTCTGATAGCCTTTTTTAGATAAACTTCTGACTAGCCTTGCCTCTTTGGACATTCGTCTAGCCATTACAACCCTACCTTCTTCCGTCTTGGAACGAACGAACCTTTCTCAGCTATTAAATTCATTACTCTACCAGTTTGCTTTTGAGTTCTAGCTGTAAGACCCTTTTCTACGGGCCATTCTGTCCTAAGTTCTTTCTCGCCTTTTGTGTTTGCCATGATAATAAAAGAAAAAAAAGTTTTTATGCTGCTGCATTACAGTCATAAGGCCCTAGAGTTGTCCAGGTTATATCTCCAGCTGCCATTATTAACTCACATCCGCACTAATTATACCCTTTTCTTTTAGGTCTTGGATAAGAGTAGCTAATGTAGCTGCTATATTTGCTGCTCCAGCTTCCGTTGCAGAAAGACTTCTATCGGCTGAGTAGTTGGTAATTGTATAATTATGCTGTCTTGTTTCGTCTCTTACCACTTGCTTTCACCCCTGGTTTAGGAGTTAGGCCTTTTTTGGCCATTTTCCTATCTAATCTTTCTTGCCAGAATGTTTTTTCCTCGTCGGTTTCAGCTATTTCTAACCTTTTCTTACATGTTTCAATAGTCATTTTATTACACCTGCGTATCTGTTATTACATAAGCTGCATTTGGGTCTGTTAAAAGACATTCTCCTTCTTCCCAAATCCTAATCTTCTTGCCTATACCTGGGTCATCCATAATCACACTTGTAATTGGTGCGAAAGATTTCCATGTAGCCGTTCTTTTTGGCACAAACATTACTGCATAATCTGTAGTAAATGTAGTAGATACAACAACCTTACATCCTAAGATTTCCATAACTACACCAGTTTTAACTTTCTCACTAGAGAAGTTTGGTATAGATGAACCCTTAACATTGATTAACCAGTTAACTAAGTTCTTGTGGTCTGTTGGATGTAGACATAGTATTGCTCCCTCTGGGTCATAGCTATATGTTCTAATGCTAACTTTACCAGCCATAATATCTTCAATTGGGTTTCCTGTTACTGCATCGTCCCAACCGTCTGCGGTTGCTACTGCACTTGGAACACTACTTCCATCTGCTGGAACACTTGTAACTGTGTCTGAAACTACATTATAGATTCTTTTGTCCACTTGATTTGCTACAGCTCTAACTAAGTCTCTTACATTAGTTGCGAGTATATCAACATCTGTGTCTTTAATATCTTCCATAGATATAGTTGGGCTTTCTACGAAATACTTCCTTACATAAGATGTATTTCTTGTCCAGCTTTGTTCTACTACAGTTGGTAAAGCCTTGTCTGCTGTGTTAGCTATCAATTCTCCAGTCAAATCTGTTGTAGTTGTTCCTGTTAGAAATCCTGCAGTCTTTTGATACCACCTAATTTCTCTCGCTTTTGTTGTAGAAACAGTTACAAAGTTTTTCATTAGCAATGTTTCATCTGCGAAACCTTTTGCTAACTTATCTATATCTAATCCTCTAATATCTTTCTGTCCGCTAGTATCTACCATTTTAAGCATACGCTCCTGGATTACTTCCTGGCATTAATTCTACCAATAAAGTCTCTCCGTCTGTAGCTGTGTCTAAAGCTGTGCCTAAACACTTGTAACCTACTGCTGCGTTTGTTGCGTCAATAACGTCATTAGCATCACCTGTGTTGGAATAACTCATTAAACCTACACCAGCTGTGCAATTTCCACCAGCTGTAGCTTTAAAAATACCTCTCATATACACTGCGATTTTAGTTTTACCGTCGTCTTCTATTTTTTCTTCTGCTGCTACTCCACAAATTACATCAGTATCTCCAGCGCTTGCTGCTGCTATCATACCATCTGCCAATTTTAATAGAGTTCCCTTTTCTATAGTAGCTCCATCTGCAACAATGAATGGAACTGGGGGGGCTTGTTCATAAACTAAAGTCCAAACTGCCATATTTATTATTCCGTCCTACCCCCTTGGGGGCAATAATTTAGAATATTACAGTTATTTAAGTTTTTCTTTTTCTTCTTCAATAGCTTTATTAGCCATTTCTAATAATTTTCTATCAATTACTAGTCCCTCTTCACTATTTAGGATAGCTTCTTCACATTTATTTTTTATATTTTGCCAGTATGCTTCTCTCTTAGAACCCATCTTTAATCCTATATCTTCACTCAATTTAATTCGCCTCTCATTACTCTTTCTTTATATTCATGTGGGGTTTCTTCCCTTTTCATTGGGGGCTCTTGTCCAGCTTCAGATTTTCCGCCTAGAGTATTAGTAGCTGCAATAGCTTCTTCTCTCTCTACTAGTTTTTCTCGTCGGTCTAGCTGCTCTTGCAGCAGTTTCCTCTCTGTCCTAGCATCTTCTAATATATTAGTAGAGGCAGCCGGTTCTTCTGGCTGCTCCTCAGTAGTTTCTTCTTCTACTTGTTTTTCTTCTTCCATTTTATCACGCTCCTTTATTTGTTTAGTGGGTTAGGTAATATTAGCCCTATACCACCTGCGATAACCATTAAAACCATTTTTAACAGTGTTCCGTTAATACCTTGTGATAAAGCATATATCTCTAACGCTGTGATACAGACTAGTCCTACACATACTATTCTCCAATCCACTTTTTGTTTTTTCTTTGCCATTATAAT
>CAZUSV010000289.1:0-5115 GCA_964622645.1 uncultured Anaerolineales bacterium | reverse complement strand
CTACCACGAAGGCCAGTTCAACGTCAGCCGGGATATTCACTTCTACGGCGGTGTCAAGGCCGACGGCACCGATATGGGTGGAGCCAGCCCTTCGACAAGCTCAGGGCAGGCAATTTATGGAAGCAGCGTCTATATTGCCGACATCGCCAGTCTGGTCTCAACCCAGGCAGGCAGCGCCATTATTATTCAAGGCTCGAAAGATGTTGATATTCTTGGCCCGGTTGTTTCCGGTGGTGTGATCGGCGATACTGGCGTGACCTGGGCGGGTTTTGGGTCGAATGATGCCACCGTCAGTGTGACTTCCGGCGAACAAATTTATCTTGCCAGCGCGGTTTTGGCCGCCAAGAGCGTGACGCTCAACGCAGGTGTGGCAGGCGCGGACGACAACCGCCTGAGCATTATTCTTACCACCCTGGGCGGAATCTCCGCTGCAGGTGTCGGCAGCGCTGGTTTGGTAAGCCTGACAGCTGGGACCGACCTGCAAATCATGGGCCGCTTGGTTTCTGGCGCGACGCTGGTTGGTGAAACCGCCGTCTGGGGTGCTAACCCAAATCCCGGTCTGATCCATGTCCAAGCGGGCGGGCAGGCCTTCATCGGCGGCGATACCGTCAACCAGGCCGGTGACCCCATCCAGGTCGGCGGCATTTTAGAAGCCGCCAGCCGCATTGAAGTTATTGGTTCTACATCGCCTGACGGCGTTGGTGTCAAAGTACACGGCGGCAGCGAACTGGTCGTGCATGACCCCGCCGGTGAGATTGTTATTCGGGCCGCCGGGCATGCCGACATCCAGGGTATGCTGGTGGCGGGCGGCGAGATCACCGGCCCCTCCGATAATAGGGTAGCCAGCTTCTTTGATGGCAACTCGACCGTCAGCATCCAGGCTGATCACCAGATCAAGATCGGGCGCAGCCTGCACGCTGGTTTGCAAATTGACCTGATCGGCGGCTCCGATGCCGATGGCAAGGGTATTGAGATCTTTGGCACGGTGGAACTAAGCACATCCGCCATCAACAGCCAGATCAACTTAAATGCTCCTGGGGAAATCAAAATCCTGGCCCCCTCACAGGCCGGTGTTGTCGCCATCTCTGCCCCCGGCGTTGGCTCCATTGTCAACCTCGGTTCAGCCACTGCCGCAAACGACCTGATTTACGTGGCCGGGGTGGTGCAGGCGCACACAGCCATCAACCTGAATGGCACGGATACTGCCTTAGACCTGGACGTCAGCGGCGCGCTGCAAACTACGGTTGGGGACATCATCCTCAAGCCCGGCGTCGCCACGGTTATCAAAGGTGACCTGAGTGCCGGTGGCGATGTGGTCATCCAGGCCGGGCACACGCTGGAATTACGCGGCTCGATCAATGCTGGGCATGATGTCATCCTGACTGCTGGGACGCAGTTGGCGCCAAGTGAAATTTCTCTGCGCACAACCGGTACCAGCGTGATTAACAGCACCGGCAGCGACGGCACGATCCAACTGATCGGTTACAACGATGTGGTTATCGACAGCCAGATTGGCACGACCAGTCTCAACCTGGCGCAGATGCACTTAGAAGCCTCGCATGGTACGCTGACGATTGCCAGCGCCTCCGGCGTCATCGAGACCGACGGCCAACTGTTGATCAAGGCCCAAGATTTGAACCTGGCCGGTTGGATTACTAGTACGGCCACTGGCGCAATTGCCCCAGATTACGATGTTGATATCGACGTCGGCGGCGATATCCATTTGCAGAACACCCTGACCCTCGCCGGATCGCTGACGCTGACCGCGGGCGGGGATATTGATATTTACGGAATGACCATCGATGTCAGCAACCCCAACCAGCGCGTCAAGCTGGACGCTGGTGGGAATCTGACCCTGGGCCGTGAATTGATCGCCAGCGGACATGCCACATTGCCCGATGGCACCCGCTATATGTCCGCCACAACCATCGAAGCGGCTGCTGAAGTCATCCTCGCAGCGGGGAATACCCTGATGATTTATTCCGGTGTGGAAGTGCTCACCTGGGAAAATGACAGCCAGATCAAGGTCACGGCGGGCGAATTTGTCCTGTTGGGAGGCTTATATGCGGGGGCACAATTGGACGGAACCAACCTGCGCCAGTGGGTCGGCAGCAATGCCAAAGTGACCATCAACGGCGGACAGTTGAGCATGGGCGGCCTGGGCTATGACGAGAACGGCGACAATACCAACCGCGGCGGCGCTCTCCAGGCCACCGGCGATATCAGCATCACCCTGACCGACCCGGCTGCGACTGTGGGCTTCTACCTCAACCCCCTCAGCCTGATCCAGGCAGACCCTTCGGTAGGCTCAGGGCAGGCTGCCAATATCAATATTACGGCCACCGGCCAGGCTCAGGTTTACGGCCTGCTGGAAGCCATGAGTCCTGACAGTACACTTTCGTTGGAGACCACGGGCTTGATCATCGTGGATGGCGTGGTGCGCGCCGACCAGAGCGTGAGCCTGACCGGCGGCACGGACGCCACCGGCGCCGGGATTGTGATCCAGCCGCTGGTGCTGCTGGGCGACGGCAACGGCAATTTGATCGACGTCAACGGAGACCTGACCGACCAGGACGGCTATCTGGTCAACAGTAACGGCGAGCACCTGACTGCCCCCCTAAATCAGGGCGGTGTAATCACCACCGATCCGAATGAGTACGTCTTGGGCGGCGACCCGGTGCGTCTGGGCGGCGGTGTGTTGGATACCAACGCTGACGGCACGATCACGCTCAACGCCACCGACGATATTGTCATCCACCACGCCGTGGGCGAGCTCCACGGGGGTACCCCCAGGGTGAGCAGCGTGACTGCCACCTCAGCCGCTGGCGCCATCACAGTCAACGGCCGCATCCATGCCCTGTTGAGCATCGAGCTCAGCGGCCAGGCCGTCAACCTGCTGGCTGGCAGCACGGTGGTGACGCACTCCCCGGGCAACACCATTACGATTAGAAGCGGCGCTGGCACCCTTTGGGTGCAGGCTGCCTCTGGCGGCGAAGATGCCGCACTGGTGCAGGGATACGGTCCGCTGCACCTGGTGAGCGATACGATTGTCATCGACGGCTGGGTCAATATGCTCTCTGATGATCGCACCTTGATCAACGCCGTCAGCGACATCCAAATCACCGGCACGCTGGAATCGCTCGGCGACATACAGCTCAACGCAGGCGTAGGCGCCGGCTGGACGGACGCTCAACTGACCGGCGCGGTGGCATTGGCCGACCTGAGCGGGGGCGGGGTTCAAATTACCGGTGTGGGGCGTGTCGCCTCTGGCGGCGAACTGGATATCTTAGCGGGCGGACAGGTTTATATCCAGGCCGAGGCGACGACGGGCGCCGGCACAATTTCCGTCAGCCGCCCGACGCTGACCACGCAGGCTTCCACCATCACCGTGGTGACCGGCTACCGCGAGGTCGCCAACGGCATTATCCAGGTGCCGGAAGTTACCTGGGTCACCACCACCGAAACGCGCGCTGTGGGGGCTGAAAAAGTTTTGGTAGCCAGCTACCAGTACCTCATGGATGTCACCCTGACCCAGATCGGGTACTACAACCCCAGCCCCGAAGGTGATCTCAAGTGGTATGAATACAAGGATTACTTTGTTGAAAATTATGATTATTGCAACTCAACTGAAAATTACGAGGACGGACATACCTGCTATTGGGCCCCAGAAAAGAAAGTTCACTGGGCGGCCTACGGGCTTGATCCGATAACACGCGACTCAAGTGCGAGTGATTATCTGGAATTTCACGAACTCAGCAATGAACAGCGTCATGCTGTGCTGGACACACTGGGCTACAAGCCGCTCTATCGCTTCAGCTACACCAACCCGCAAGTGCGCGAGACCTTTGCTGGCAACGTCACCCTCAGCGCCTGGACGCCCAATTGGGCCAGCAACCCCGATGTGATCGTCACCCTGGATTACGAAGGCTGGACTGACAAATACATCCAGATGCCGGATAACGCCTGGGAAGACATCATTCATGTGGTCTCACAGGGCGCGCCGGTTAACACAACAGAAGTTGTTGGTAGCTATATCGAGAAAGCGGAAATTACTTTTGAGCAAACTGCATCTGCTTGGCAAAATTACGGTAATTCTGACGGAATGTACTTTCCGACAAGAGTTGATTTCGATAACAAGCCGCTGACCCACACACTTAAATACCTTTCTGGATCACGGAATTATTCCCTCAATTATCAAAATTACTTTGGCTCAAGTACGGGTGGTGGTCCCTGGGTTAGCAGATATCCGGACTGGTATAGTGAAACCAATGACAGCAGCACAAACCCCACTGAACGCAACTTTTTAGTGGATTTGGCACAGATTGAAGCGCCATCCAGCTTTCTTGCTACCAATCCTCTCGATGATTACTTTTTCCCTAAACATGATTATTCTCAAGTGATTGTCATACTAGAAAGAGATGTTCATGTTGGGTATGACACGGATGCGAGTAATTTATCCACAATTGACCTTTATTTATATCCCGACGACGGAGGCCCCAGCCTACATTTAGAAAATTGTTGCAAATTCTATGTCGATAAATACACCGTGTATACATCATATAGCAACCGCAATTCACCTTGGGAAGGGGAATGGTATATATTTAGCGATTATCCTTCGAGTGATGATTCTTATTATGGTCTTGATCGCAACGGCGATGATCCGGTAGTGTCTTTTGCTAAAAATATGTCATCAGACTCCGTGTACCCCTTTTACTGGAATGTTGGCTCTGGGGGCTACGACGTGGGGTCGTGCGGACATTTTGGACAAACCTGCTATTTCCTTACCTTAAGGACAAATCAATACGAAGATTTTTTGGAGTACCCTTATACTTGGACACCTCCTCCAGTTGAGCTCAGTGACTCGCGCCAGATCCTGAGCTTCCAGACCTCCAGCCAGAGCTACGAAGTCTGGGAAGACCGCGCCAATTACGAGGAAGTCACCGTGCAGACGCCGGTCACAGAGATCAAGAACATCGTCGCCTATGAGACCGTGGCCATCACCGGCCAAGAGACCGTCTTCACCACCACGCGCACCTTCGAGCCGGCCACCCAGCAGGCCTTCGGCGACTTCGCCAACCCGACCCTGGACGCCCAGGACGGCGTTACCATCCAGAG
>CAZUSV010000288.1:0-5136 GCA_964622645.1 uncultured Anaerolineales bacterium | reverse complement strand
GAGCCAGGATCAAACTCTCCGCATAAAAATCGCATCCGAAGATGCGGGATTTACTAGAGACTTACTTGAAATTGACTAGGCTTTTTTGCTTGCTGTCACTCTTCAGTTGTCAAGGTGCTATGTTTTTGGACAATCGTTGATTGTATCAACGCTGTTCCAACTTGTCAAGGCTCCTGAGACACGAAAACAGCGCCGACATCTATTCTCTTGATATCGGCACCGAGGAGCGCCTATTCACTTGTTAGCGATCTGCCTTGCCTGAGCAGGGCTAGATCTGTGGTTAGTTCGACGGTGGAGAATTATACAGATAAAAATTTGCTTGTCAAGGGTTTTATTGACCAGTTTTGTTATTTCGCTGAAATCCGAGAGCCTTTGTCTGACCCGCCTTCGCTACTAATCCATCACCTGGCGACCTGCTAACGCCCTGAGAAGCGTGTTTTGATCGGCATATTCCAGATCGCCTCCCATGGGCAAACCGCGCGCCAGACGGGTAACCTGCACAGCGAAATCTTCAAATTGTCCTCGCAGATACATCGCCGTGGCATCTCCTTCCATGCTGGGGTTCGTTGCCAGGATGATCTCGCGCACATCCCCACTGCCTAAACGCCTGATCAGTTCGCGGATCTTTAAATCCTCCGGGCCCACACCCTCGATGGGAGATAGCGCTCCATGCAATACATGAAATACCCCTGTATACCCGCCTGTTTTCTCGATTGCCAAAACATCCAGGGGTTCCTCGACAACACATAGGGTGCTGTGATCACGTTGGTCATCCGCGCAAACAGTGCACTCCAGGCGGCCTGCATCCGTGATATTGAAACAAGTCTGGCAAAAAGCGGTTCCCGATTTTAACTCATCTAGTGCCTGCGCCAAATCCAGTGAAAAATTCTCAGGGGCGCGCAACAAATAGAATGTCAACCGGGAGGCAGTCTTGGGGCCAATACCAGGTAAGCGCGAAAAAGCTTCGATCAGGTTCTGAATAGGGGTAGGCAGGGACATATCAGAAGTTGCAAGTTGCAAGTTTGCATGTTGCAAGTTGCAAGATGTTGTTCTAGAACGGTAAGCCGCCAGTCAGGGGGCCGAGGCGCTCGGCGGCCAGATCACGAGACTGTTCCATGGCGCTGTTGATCGCTGAAAGGATCAAATCTTGCAGCATCTCGACATCGGCATCTTCGAGGATGACCGGATCAATTTCGATAGATTGCACTTGCTGGTCGCCTGTTACTGTTACTTTGACCACACCGCCACCAGCCGTTGCCGTGACGGTTTCCTCAGCCAGGGAATCCTGCGCAGCCAACAATTGCTCTTGTAATTGCTGAATTTGTTTCATCATACCACTCCCACCTTTCGGGGGTCGCGGTTGTTTATGTCGTTTTGCCATTTATCCTCCGGTTCGGTTAGTATCTATCCAAAAATTCGCTCGAACACGGTCAGGAGACCGGTTCGAGCGAATTTTTGGATAGGTTTTATTGTACATCGACGATCTTGCCACCCAGATCGCGCAACGCTGTGGCCACCATGCCATCCTGGTCGATATCAGGGGGCAACTCGCCACCCTGGGCAACGATGCACAGCACTGGCATGGTCTGCCCGATGACTTGCTGCATTGCTCCTAGAAAGATATCGAGATTGCCTTCCGACTCCATTTTCGATTTCGCAAATTCGCCATTGAATCCCAGTACCAGGGCGTTGCCTTTGACACCTAACGGACGGCAGGAATTGAGCAAGGCTTGCGTTTGAGGGTTCTGGTCCCGGACAATTTTCAAGATTTGCTCCCAATTCTTGGATACGCTCTGGGGTAAAGAGTCTGTAACAGGGGTAGATTCGGTGGAGTCTGCTTGGGGCGCATCCACTTTGGATGCGGGTTGTGGTTTGGGTTCTGCGACCACCTTGACAGGACGTTCGGAATCTCCCTTTGGGGTGGTCGGAGTTTCCTTAGCTGGTTTTGCTTCCAAAGAGATATCCAACGATTCAACAAAAGCCAGCTCCAACGGCAACGCCGGCTGCCAGGCATTGCGCCCCTGCGTGGCAGCATGGTTGAAATTGCGGATAACGGCCAACAATTCAGGTACTTGAAATTTCTGAGCATGCTCTGCCATTCGGGCACGCATCTCCGCAGTAACATCAACCTGATCAGCATTGCCCATACGCACAAGCAGCAAATTGCGCAAATAATTGACAATCTGACGAGCAAACTGACGCGGGTCGCTGCCTCCATCCAAAGTGCGGTGAATCAGATCTAGCCCTGTCGCAGAGTCTTTTTCCTGAAGCGCATCAACGATCTGGGTAACCGCCTCGCCCGTTGCGGTTCCCAGTACAGACTGCGCCATCTCCAAAGAGATGTCTTGCGAGGTTGCAGCCAACTGGTCCAATAGCGAAATAGCATCGCGCAGACTTCCAGTTGCCTGGCGGGCGATGAGAGAGAGGACTTCTGTCTCGATGATCAGATCCTCGATCAGCGAGACCTCTTTCAAATGAGCAACGATATCCTTCACTGGGATACTGCGGAACTCATGACGCTGGCAACGCGAGAGCACCGTGGCGGGGATCTTATGAATTTCCGTTGTGGCTAGAACGAAGATGGCATGCCCAGGAGGCTCTTCTAAGGTCTTCAGTAAAGCATTGAATGCCGCCGTAGAAAGCATGTGCACTTCGTCGATGATATAAACCTTATAGCGACCCTGGTTGGGAGAGAAGTTGATCTTATCGCGCAAATCACGCACATCATCAACACTAGTGTTGGAGGCGGCATCGATTTCGATCAGATCTAGAAATCGGCCCTGGTTGACCCCCTCACAATGCTCACATTGGTTACAAGGCCGATCAGTAGGCTGTTCAGTCAAACAGTTGACAGCTTTGGCCAGCAAGCGCGCTGTACTGGTTTTGCCAGTCCCACGCGGGCCAGCGAATAGATATGCGTGCGCAACACGATCAGCGACCACGGCATTGCGCAAAGTGGTGATGATGTGTTCCTGCCCAACCACCTGATCCCACGTTTGAGGGCGCCATTTACGGTAATATGCTTGAGTCATGATTCCCAGTGGACAAAATCACTAGATTGACTGGCAACAATACTCCGCGTTGTTGCCACCAGAGTGTGCTAACACAGAACATTGGCACAAGTTGATCGGGCACTAAGGTGCCCCGCTCTGCGTGCCTTTCAGGCACTACAAACCTGCTTGAAGTGTAACATGAGGGGGGAAGATGGGTCAATCAGTGCCGCTCTTAATGCGTTCGAATTCTGCCTCTGCGTCAATCTTGCGACGCTGGAACTGATCTGAAGGAACTGCTAAATTGTAGTCGAAGATACGTTTGTTAAGAGCAGTTATCTTCTTTCGAAAATCAGTTTGAGCTCGCTGCCATTCACTCTTAACAAATTCACTTGTCTCGGCCTGGGTCAGGGCACTTGCGCGCCATTCCCAGGCGCGTTTTAGATTCTGTCGAGCAACCTCAAGTTCCTCTTCTATTTGTTGGCGTTTCTCAATCCACGGGAGGGTGTGACCACTAGAGCGTATCGCCTGGTAGGCTAAACTCCAGGCTGGGTCTTCATGAGGGTTGATGGACAAATCAAGTGGCTCACCTTTGCCAGGCAGGTTCTCAAACTGCCCCTCTTCCATAGCCCTGCGGATCTGTTCGTCAATCGCGCGTTGGTATTTCTTCATTATCAAGGGATTTGGTATGTCGCCTGAACTTGCCCGCCAGCATTATAGAGAGTCACAATCTCGCCAGAAGTCCAGACGGGGTCAGAAAGGCCCCAATATAGCTCTATGGGATTATCCAGACCAACGCGAGTATTGACCATAATTTGCCCATTCTCATACAAAGTCGCTTGAGGGAAGGTGTAGATATTACCATCTTCATCGTGTAATTGCCAACCAGCCAGGGCATGTTTGCCGCCCCCTGCTTCGCCCAGGATCAAGCGCTCAGTATTCAGATCACTCACGCCCACTACAGCAACGATCTCAATTTGCCCCTCGCTGGGACTCGAGGCCTGTTCGGGTACAGGTGTTGGAGGAGACTCCTCGGATGCAGCAGCACCCTGCTCGGGCACGTAGATCACCTGCCCAGAAGCAAGCGCGTCCGGATCGGTCAGGCCGTTGAGCTCCAGCAACTCTTCTACAGTGACATCATACTCCAGAGCAATATCTCCCAAGGTTTCTCCAGAACGAACTTGATGGACTTGCAATGGAATGGTAGGGCGAAGAGTCGGCTCTTGGGGTTGATTATCGCTGGTCGGTGCAGCGGTTGGCAAGACAACTTCCGCTACGCTGCGCTCGAAATCCTCACGTTGAGCTCGATCCCAGATTGTCAGCACGACAATCGTTGTAACCGCTGAAACGATCACATTTATAAGTAAGTAAATTACCAGACGTTTCATTTGCATGAGGCAACCTGCCTAGAGGTTTGAAATATTGACGGGGCAACCACCTGCCACTACAATCAATGCCATACCTGAAAATTATCAATTACGCTCTATATTATAAATCACTTCAGATGCCATATCTAATTGACGGACACAATTTGATCCCAAAAATACGCCAGCTAAGTTTAGCGAGTGCTAATGACGAAATTCAGCTCATTCAACAGTTGCAAGATTTCCACCAGCACACTGGTAAGAAAATGGAGGTCTATTTCGATCACGCCCCACCAGGCCACAGCCGCTCACAGCGCTTTGGATCAGTGACAGCGCATTTCATCCGTGAAGGCAGCACAGCAGATGCAGCAATCCGGCGGCGTCTCGAGGTACTTGGCCGCGCTGCCAGCACCTGGACTGTGGTCAGTTCTGATCGCCAAATTCAAGCAGCAGCTCGCGCTGCACATGCCAGAGTGATCAGTTCCGAGAACTTTGCGGCTGAACTAGCTCAACACAATATTGAAGAAATCCCTGGTCGAGAAAAAAATGCTGAGATCAGCCTAAGTACGGAAGAAGTCGATGAGTGGCTGCGCCTATTCGGCAGGGAGCAAGAATAGCGTAACTCTGCGAGCAGATTTCTGCTCATCTTGTACAAATCCCATAAACTCAATCCAAATAATTAATGTAATTTTAATGCAATTTGGATCAAAATGGTGTAATATATTGATGTTGGTACCTGCCTCTCCTTTTATTGGTATCTTGCAGGTGTCAAACCACCATTA
>CAZUSV010000287.1:0-5166 GCA_964622645.1 uncultured Anaerolineales bacterium | reverse complement strand
CCCTGTAGGGCTATTCATGTTCTAAAAGTACTTGTCTCTCCGACAAACTGCTAGCATTTGGAGTCCGATGTCTCCAGATATCGGCAATAAACTAAGAACCGATCCGATTTTCGGATAGATACAACAATCATCTCATGAACCCTAAAGAAGCAGCTGCCAGACGCGCACTGAAATATGTCAAAAGCGGCATGATCCTCGGTTTGGGGAGCGGGACCACGGCGGCGCATTTTGTGGATATACTGGGTGCCAAGGTCAGTTCTGGTGAACTTTCCGACATCAAAGGTGTTCCAACATCAGAAGGTACAGCCGAACGTGCTCGCGAGTGGGGCATCCCTATGACCTCCTTAGCGGAGCATCCAGTGCTGGACTTAGCGGTGGATGGCGCCGATGAAGTTGATCCTAACTTGAACCTGATCAAAGGATTAGGGCGCGCCGCTTTGAGGGAAAAAATCGTCGAGAGCCGCGCCAAGAAGTTTGTGGTCATCGTCGATGAGTCCAAGATCGTAGAACGGTTAGGCCGCGGTCCATTACCCGTAGAGATCATACAATTCGAACATATAACGCATGTCCGTTGGTTGAGATCCTTAGGCTGTAGGGTTGAATTGTGGCTCGAAGAAAATGGCACTCCCATTATCACCGATAATGGAAATTACCTTGTGCGCTGTTGGTTCGAAAGCGGTATCACTGATGCTTACGATCTGGCGAGAACCTTATCTATCCAACCTGGAATAGTCGAACATGGCCTTTTCTTGGATATGGCAGATACCATCATTGTTGCCGGCGTAGAAGGTATCAAAATTATAGAGAAAGCATAATTGCCAATTGACAATAATGAATTACAAACTCGCCCCCTCCATTCTCACAGCAGATTTCTCCTGTCTCGGAGAGCAGGTGAGCGATGCCATTGACGCAGGCGCCAATTTTATCCACATCGATGTGATGGATGGCCATTTCGTCCCTCCGATAACCATTGGCCCATTGATTGTCTCTTCACTGCGCCCCATTGCTGACAAAAAGGATGTCATCCTCGATGTCCATCTGATGATCGAGAACCCCGATCATCAGATCGCCGATTTCGCCAAGGCTGGTGCGGATATCATCACCGTCCATGTCGAGGCGTGTGCCAACTTGAAGGATACGATCCAGCTCATCCGGAGTCTGAACGTCCGCCCGGGGGTGACGCTCAAACCCAACACACCACTTAGCGCGATCGAAACTGTCCTGCCTGAGGTGGATCTGGTCTTGATCATGTCTGTTGAGCCAGGCTACGGGGGTCAATCCTACATTCCCAGCAGCACCGAGAAGATCTCCCGTTTGCGCCATATGCTTGATGAAAACAGCCTGACACACATAGAACTTGAAGTTGACGGGGGTATCAAAGCGCACAATATCGCTACGGTAGCCCACGCGGGAGCGTCAGTGCTGGTGGTTGGGTCGGCAGTATTCAATGATACCAATAGTGTGAGAGAGAATATGGCCGCATTGAGGGAAGCGTTGGGATGATCTATACGTAAGCAGCTAAACTTCTCGAAGAAGTTTAGCTGCTGTAAGGTATAATTGCGTAGCGCGGTTCCCTGCCTGGAACCGCGTTGCTACGAGGATGGAAATCCGAGAAAGTTTCAAATGGAAAGGAATCAAGATGGCGAAGAAGGATAGCAAAGTACGCGTGGCGATCATTGGGATCGGCAACTGCGCCAATGCCTTGGTGCAAGGGATCGAATATTACAAGAATGCCCCCGACGATGTCGAAATTCCTGGATTGATGCACGCAGTTGTAGGTGGGTACCATGTGCGCGATATCGAATTTACGGCCGCCATTGATGTGGTCACTAGCAAAGTGGGCCTGGATCTGAGCGAGGCGATTTGGGCTCAACCCAACAACACTACGAAATTCGCCGATGTACCACACCTGGGGGTACCGGTCTCACGCGGTATGACTCATGACGGTCTGGGAAAATACCTGCTTCAGCGCGTCGAGAAAGCCCAAGGACCAACCGATGATATCATCGGTATTTTGAAAGCTACCAAAACCGATGTGGTGATCAACTTCATGCCTGTGGGTGCAGAGATGGCCACCAAATGGTATGTGGAACAGACCCTGGAAGCCGGATGTGCCTTCGTCAATGGCATTCCGGTTTTCATTGCGACTTCACCCTACTGGAGCAAGCGCTTCGAAGAGAAGGGCCTCCCTGTGATTGGTGATGACATCAAGAGCCAGGTAGGGGCGACCATCACCCACCGCGTGCTTACCAACATCTTCAAAGACCGCGGTGTGCATATCGACCGTACCTACCAACTCAATTTCGGTGGCAATATGGATTTCTATAATATGTTGGAACGTGAGCGCTTAGAGTCCAAGAAAATTTCCAAGACTCAAGCGGTAACTAGCCAACTGCCTTATGATATTGGGGAAGAGAATATCCATGTTGGTCCCAGCGATTACGTTCCCTGGTTGACTGACCGCAAGTGGTGCCACATCCGCATGGAGGGACGCGCTTTTGGGGATGTGCCCTTGAACCTGGAGCTAAAACTGGAAGTTTGGGATTCGCCTAACTCGGCGGGTGTGATGATCGACGCCGTGCGCTGCGCCAAGATCGCCCTGGATCGTGGCATTGGTGGCCCATTGATCGCTCCATCTGCATATTTCATGAAATCCCCACCCGAACAATTCACTGATAACCAAGCCCGCCAGATGACAGAAGAGTTCATTGCTGGAGAATAACAAGAATAGAGTTTGACACAAAAAAGGAGTGGCTACCTAACTGCCACTCCTTTTTTCGCGGATCTATGCTTAATTCCTTCGTTGGGCCACACAGACGATATGCCATGTGTCGTCGGTTATTTCTTCCTCTTCCTGAATTCCAGCAAACCATTTCAGGACATCAAAACCGGCAACATCTAAGAAGCTAGACATCTCTTGGAGCATGAAATAGCGATTAGTATGTGTTTCCTGAAGATGCGTGAATGTTCCGTCGAAATGGAGTTCGTAAATCGAATACGTAACATGCGCTAACTGATGGGGAATATCCAGTACAGTTTCTGAGATACGCAATACCTGCCCCTCGGGCATCTCCCAGCGACGCACTCGCTGCGGTTCGTAGCTTCGCAGCATTGCCGGCGCATGCCAGAATTCAAATATCAATAGGCCTTCTGTGCGCAAATGCTGGTGTACACCCCGCAAGACTTGCTCGATTCCCTGATTGGTCTGAACATAGCCAATCGAGTCGAACATACATACCACAGCATCGAAGGGTTTCTCCGGTATATCCAGGGCGCGCATATCGCCTTGCCGAAAATCGATTCGAGAGTCCCCCTGCGCAGCTTTGGATTTAGCGCGCTCGATCATATCCTGGGAATAATCCAGGGCAATGATCTCATAACCATAGTTCTCGAACTGCAAAGCATGATTCCCTGTTCCACAAGCCAATTCTAGAATTCGTTCAACTTCCGCATCGCCATACTGCTGTAAACAGCGGTGAACAAAATCAGCTTCCGCGGCATAAGGTTTCTCTGCGTAAAACAGATCGTAGAGTTCTGCGTGGCGGCCCAGATAATAACCCATGGGCTATGAATTTACCTTGGAAATCAGTGCTTTAGAATTGTGAAGAACTACTCAGATTCTGCCTCGTCGAGTAAACCATCGTAAAAAATCGTATATTCTGGGCTTAATAATAAAATCCCATTTCCATTGGGCGATACAGTGAACTCACCAGTGACAAGTTGGTAATCCAAGTAGTAACTATAGGTGTAGATGCCTGGAACCAAATTCACAGGATTTATTCCTGGGCTGATCTCTATCAAATCGCCCATCGGGCCAATCACCTGCAGAACGACAGGGAACGAGGCATGGTTAATGATGTTGAAATTAACCACATTTCCCGCGCCAAATTCGAATACGAGACTATCGAAATATTCACAGGAGCGCATCAGCAAATCTGTCAACCCTCCAGGGTGGATTTCGATTACGCCATTGAAATCACGCAGGGGATTGCAGGCATCATACTTGAATATGGTCTCACCAGATTTGACATTGATTCGATTAAGACCAGGCTCAATCTCGAAAGTTTCCGTATCACTCCCTACCAGTTCCAGTGAGATCGTTTCGCCAGTATGATTTCTTACCTCCATGGTCGTCGATTGACGATCACAGGGCTCAAGCACTAATTGATAATCTTCATTCAGGTTAATCTTAAAATCAAAGGGGGCATCGACATCCGGGTTGTCATTATTGCAGGACCAATAAAAAATCCAATACTCCCCCTCATCCAGAAGGATATCATCCGAGCCCCCTGCTGGGACAGTGAACCCTCTTTCTAAATTTGAGAGTGGATATGGATCGTGACTTCTTTTCGCCTCCACATAAACTGGTTTATGGGTATTATTTACAAAACTAAATGTATGGTCATCGGCAGCGTTTACGATTGACGCCACACTGATAGCAACCATAAGGGCTACTAAAGCTGCAAGAATATATTTTTTTTGCCCTTTCATGGTTCTCTCCTTTCAACTAGAGTAAAGCTCTGTCTAAATTGTTGCGATGAATTATACCAACAATCAAATGATTGGCATACTACCAGTAATTACTGCCGAAAATCGCCCACCTTGATAAAATTAGAAACAATATTCAAGGATAGATTTCCTAAATTCCCCCTGATAAGGAGGTGGCGATGAAACATCTATTGCTCTTGCGTCATGCAAAGTCAAGCTGGAAGGACCCTAGCTTATATGATCACGAACGGCCTTTAAACAAACGAGGCAAAAGGGATGCTCCCAGAATGGGCTCATTACTGATGGACAAAGATATCGTCCCAGACATCGTATTGTGTTCGACAGCAAAACGAGCCCGCCAAACTGTAGATCGGTTACTGGAAACTTGTGATATTTCAGGAGAGATCGAGTATGTCGAAGCGTTGTATCATGCCGACTATGTCTCATATCTCGATTTATTGAGCGAACTAGATGCTGCAATCCAGCGCGCAATGATTGTAGGACATAACCCTGAAATGAATTACTTTCTGCAGGTCGTCTGTGACGTTTTCGAGCATATGCCTACTGCGTGTATTGCTTCGATAACCTTTCCTATCGAGCAATGGTCAGAACTCAATAACAATGCGGTAGGCACTTTGGAGAATCTATGGAAACCGCGTGAAGTAGCCTATTAAAGAT